>JAAXGX010000050.1 GCA_012271165.1 Vicinamibacteraceae bacterium
TTCTCGGGGAAGAACAGGCTGAAGCGCGTCAGGTTCACCTGCTGCTCGTCCACCTCCACCTGCGCGAAGTCCGTGTTGTAGGTGAAGTCGGCCGTCAGGTTCTGCGTCACCCCCCACTTGGCGTCGATGCCCGCGTCGCCCGCGCCGCGGTTCGTGAACGGCTCGTCGGCCCTCAGGTCGGTGGCGGACGAGCCGATGGCGTAGGGCTTGACCTCCAGCCGCCGGTTTTGCGTCGCCACCTCGAGGCCGGCCAGCGTGGCGCCGGCCGACAGACGGAAGATGCCGGGGCCCACCGCAATCGGGACCGGCGTCAGGTGGGACGTCTCGTTCTTGCGCCGCACCTGGCGCTCGAACTGGATGCCCCAGAGCTGCGACCGCCCCTGCTGGAAGCGCAGCGACTTGAAGGGCACCTGCATCTCGACCGTCCAGCCGCCCTCGAAACGGCCCGTGCGCAGGTCCCAGACCGTGTTCCAGTCCGTATTTGGGTTCCCCTCGTCGCTGATCTCGAAGTCGAAGAAGCCCCCGATCGGGTTCACCATGAACGCCATGCCGTTGCGCCGGTCGTAGAACGTGTCGAACGCCACGACGATCCGGTCGTTCTGGATGAGCTGGAACGAGTCGCGCTGCATCTCGTCGGCCACCCACTGGTCCTCGGGCGCCGAGTCCCAGCAGCGGGCCGCCACGTAGACGTTCTCGTCGTCGTAGAAGACCCAGACCTCGGTTTCCTCCGTGGCCGGGGCGCCCTCGATGGGAAATTGCTGGACGAACCCGCTGGCCGAGCCGAACTCGTCGTAGACGGCCTCGTCGAGCGAGCCGTCCAGGTCCAGCTCCTCGCTGAGGCGGATGGCGAGCATCGTCGCCCGGCCGTTCGCGTCCCGGTTGAGGATCTCGGGAAGCACCGGCGGCGGCGGCCCGTCGATCATGCCGGCGGCGACGGGCGGCGCGAAACCCGCGGCCCCCGGCGCGGCGGCGGGTCGCGCGGGGCGGACGCGCTCCGGCAGGACGATTCCGGGCGGCGCCGGGGGCGCAGGCGGAATGACGGTCTGCTCGGCGACGGTCGCCGGGCCATCCTCGGCCATCGCCGCGGCGATCCGGTCCTGCAGCGTGAAGAGCTCGCGGAGCTGGCCGGTGACGTTCGCGGTGCGGGAGATCGTCCCGGTCTCCACGTGCACCAGCCGCGCGGTGATCCGGACCCGATCGCCGACCCGCTGGTAGGCGCCCGAGACGACCCACGGCGTGCCGAGAAGGCGTCCCACCTCGCGGGGCAGCAGGCCGCGCGCGTCGCCGCTGTCGACCGCCGCCAGGTTGGCGACCCGCTCGAGGTCGACCGCCACCGTCTCGGCGAAACCGGAGCCAATCCAGTCGTCCATCGGCATCCCGGAGATGTTGACGAACGGCAGCACGGCCACCCGCTCGCCCGGCTGCGGAACGAGCCGCTCGGCCCCGGCCGGTCCCTGGGCCGCCAGCGCGGCCGGCAGGGCGACGAGCAGCAACGCGAGTGCGAGAGCGTCTCTTGCCATGATCTTCTAGCCGCCGGCCAGCGCCCCGACGATGAGGAACGGTTCGACACCCGTCGCTACCGCCGCGGGCAGGGGCGCGTCGGGCGGATCGTGCGACAGGTCCTGCCCGCAGGCGAAGAACCGGAGGAACGGCCGCCGCCGGCGCGTCGCGTGGTCCCGGATCGTGCCGCGCAGCATCGGGTAGCCTGCCTCCAGCGCGTCGAGCACGGCGCGCTGGGTGGCGCGCCCCGCGATCTCCAGCCGCACCTCGCGCCCGGCCCGGGCCAGGGTGCACAGCGGCGCCGGCAGCATCACCCGTATCATGACAGCGTCTGGACCTCGATCGACAGGACCGGGGGCAGATCCCGCACGATGCAGGCCCAGGTGTCCCCGGCGTCCGGGGAGACGTAGACCTGCCCGCCGGTGGTCCCGAAATAGATCCCGCACGCGTCGAGCGTGTCGACGGCCATGGCGTCGCGCAGCACGTTGACGTAGCAGTGCTCCTGCGGGAGGCCGTTCGTCAGCGCCTCCCACTCGCCGCCGCCCGTCCGGCTGCGGTAGACGCGCAGCCGGCCGTCGGGCGGGTAGTGTTCCGCGTCGCTCTTGATCGGCACGACGTAGATCGTCTCCGGCTCGGCGGGGTGCACCTCGATCGGAAAGCCGAAGTCGCTCGGCAGGTTGCCGCTGATCTCCCGCCACGACTCCCCCGCATCGTCGCTGCGCATCACGTCCCAGTGCTTCTGCATGAACAGCACGTCGGGGCGGGCCGGGTGCATGGCCAGACGGTGCACGCAGTGACCCACCGCGGCATCGGCATCCGGGATGCCCGAGGACTGCAGCCCGCGATTCACCGGCCGCCACGTCCCGCCGCCGTCGTCGCTCCGAAAGACGCCGGCCGCCGAGATGGCCGTGTAGATGCGCCCGGAACCCCTCGGATCCAGCAACACCGTGTGGAGGCACAGACCGCCGGCGCCCGGCTGCCACGACGGCCCCGTGGGGTGCCGGCGCAGCGCCGAGAGCTCCTGCCAGGAACGCCCGCCGTCCGTCGACCGGAACAGCGCGGCGTCCTCCACTCCGGCGTACACCGTATCGGGATCTGTCGGGTCCGGCTCCAGATGCCAGACGCGGGCGAACTCCCAGGGGTGCGGCGTACCGTCGTACCACTGGTGCGTGCCGGCCTCGCCCTCGTACTTGAACTCGTTTCCTACCGCGTTCCAGGTGCGACCGCCGTCGTCGGAACGCTGGACGACCTGCCCGAACCAGTCGCCGTGCTGCGCGGCGTACAGCCGGTCGGGGTCGGCCGGCGAGCCCTTGACGTGAAACACCTGCCACCCGGCGAAGTGCGGGCCGTCCACGCGCCACTGGCGGCGCGCGCCGTCGGCGGTCAGCAGGAACGCGCCCTTGCGGGTACCGACCAGAGCTCGTACCGTGCTCATCGGCAAACCTGCCTGCGGCAGTCCTCCTACTTCGCCAACGGGTGCGGCCGGACCTGGAATTTGACCGCCTTCTGCCGCGTGCCGGGGCCGCCCTCGAGGTGCCAGGCCGCGTAGTTCGAGTAGCTCGACCAGAGCCCCTTCCCCTTCCAGCCCGTGGTCGGATCGTCGATGCGGCCGACCGACGAGCGCGAGAAGAAGCCCATCGGATACGGCACGCGCATCGTCACGAACTCGCCCGTCGCGGGCAGGAACACCTGCAGCGAGTCGGTGTTCACGTCGCCGTAGACCGGCGTCTCCGGGCCGAAGCCGAGCACGTCGTGGTGGTCGATCTGCGTCAGGTAGCTCTCGTCCGAGTTGATCGGCATCTCCGCGTTCTCGAACGTCGGCTTGTACATCCGGTTGAACGTCCAGCCTTCGGGACAGCTCTGCCCGCTGGCGGTCGGGTCGCTCGTGTCCGCGCACCGGCTGCGGTCGAACGAGGCGAAGTGGCCGCTGCCCCGCCAGTCCTGCCACGCGACGCCGTCGCGGGTCACGTGCAGCCCGCCGCTGCCGTACGGCGGCGGGTCCACCACCGTCGGCGGCGGCGTGTAGACCTCGGAGATGCAGGACAGCGGCGGATTGTCGCCGAGCTCGAGGCGCACCAGGGTGTTGTCGGTCGGGCCGTTGTCCGAGCACCAGATGCTGCCGTCCGCGTCGTTGACGGCCGGCGAGTAGCAGCCGAATGCGACGCGGTGGTCGCGCGCGGGGTCCACCGGCTCGTCGGGCTCGGTCCAGCCCGGCGAGATGACGCCGTCGCCGTTCGTGTCGATGACCGTCGGGCACCAGCCCTGCGCCGCCTCGGCGTCGCCGGTCTCGTCCCAGATCTTCGTGTCCACCCAGCCGACGCCTTCCCGGAAGCCGTAGTAGAAGACGTCCTCGCCGCTGAGCTGGTTGTGATCGGCGGAGAAGCACGTGTCGATCCCGCTGAACGCCTCCGTCTCCGGGTCGTACGTGAACACCTGCCGGCGCCCGCCGCGCAGGGGGAAGTAGTCCGCGAAGCGGTTCGCCGCATCCGCGCAGAAGCCGGGCTGCTCCTCCTGCGCCCGGACGCGCCCGGTGAACCAGACGCGCCCCTCGCCGTCCATGGCCACGCTGCGCGGATCGGCCGCACGCGCCCAGAACGGGTCGTTGCCGTAGTAGGGCGACTCGGGCGTGTCGGTCTGGATGCGCGGGGCGTCGGTCGGAATGTGGATGTTGAATGCGCGGTGCTCGACCGGATCGACGACCGCCAGGATGTCGCTCGGCTGGACGACGCCGTAGACCAGACCGTTCGCGTTGACCGTGCCGTCGCGCACGTCGGACCCGGTGCTGTCGGTGCGCCCGTCCTGCTCGGTGCCCCAGTCCCAGAGCGTGACGACGACGTTGCGCTCGTAGCTGGCCGGGCGCGGCGGCGTCTGCCGCGGCGCCTCGCCGGCCGCCACGCGGGCCGTCCAGTCGGCGAACATCGACCGCTGCGGGCCGAACCGCTGGAACCCCGCGTTCATCGCCGCGCCCATCGGCCCCATGGCCGCGCGCCGGTCCCACGCCTCGAGGTGTGAGTCCACCGCGTTGAGGATGCTGCCGGGAATCTCCCGCGTGGCCCGGTTGCCGATCTGGTGGCAGCTCAGACAGACCGTGACCTGGCTGCCGAGATCCCGCTGGGAGTGGTCGCCCGGGGGCAGCTCGATCATCGACAGCCACCACGCGGCCGGATAGACCTGCGCGGCCGCCAGCTCATCCGGCGCGACGACCGCATCGAGATCCAGCGCCTGGCCGGGCGTCGCCGACACGCGCGGCGAGTCGACGAGGCCGTAGCCGCGCACGAACACCTCGTAGGTCGCCTCCGGCAGGTCCGGCACGACGTAGCGCCCGGCGTCGTCGGTCACCACGCTGCGGATGAACCGCGTCGGTAGATCCGTCGTCTCGGCGATCACCCAGACGCCGGCCTCCGGACCGTTGGCGCTGGTCACCACGCCGCCGATGTCGTCCGCGTCCAGCTCGATCCCGCCGCCGGGCTGCGCCGCGCTCCCGCTCCCCGCGGGAACCGCGGCCAAACCGAACAGCACGGCCCCGACGGCCGTTCCGAACATCAGCACCGACCTGATCCGTCCGCTCATCGCTGCCTCCTTGCTCCGAGCCGCAGGCTCACCCGCAAGCCGGCGCCGTCCGCACCCGCACGGCCGCCGCGCGGTCAGCCGCCGACAATCATAGCTTGGCGGAGGGCTCGAGCAGTCGGCCGGTGGAGCGGACGGTCACCGAATGCGAGCTGCTGCGCGTGCTGTGGAGGATCCCCGCCGGGCGCATGCAGGCGGACCGGGAGCACCGGGTCCCGCTGTCACCCCGGGTCCCCGCCGTTCTCGACGCTATGCAGGGCCGGTCGCCGGCGGCCTCAACCGAGCTCGGCGAGCGACAGCACCAACTGCACCAGGTCCGCCTGCCGCGAGATGGAGTGCTTCTGGTAGATCTGCTTCAGGTGCCAGTAGATGGTGCCTTCCGAGTGCCCCGTCGTCCGGGCCATGTCGCGCACGCTCCGGCCTTCCGCCAACCAGACCGCCACCTGACTCTGCGTCGGCGTCAGGTCCAGGGTCCTGGCCACCACGAGGGGATCGACCCGATGCCGGCGCCCCGGCTCGACGATGAGCACGAGCGCGGCGACGTGCCGAGCCCCGTAGTCGGGTTGAGGTACCGGCACGGGCTTCACGTGCACGACGAACGGCGGCAGCGCGGGCGAGCGGCGGAGCAGCATCGAGCCGCTGACCACGGCCTCCCCGCTGACCGGCAGCGCGTTGCCCACCAGCCGCTCGAGACGGCCCTGGTCGGCCGGCGCGCGGGCGCGCAGCACGCCGTCGGGGTCCGACAGCCCGTCGCCGTGGCTCAGGATGACGCGGGCGCGGTCGTTGGCCGCCATGACCCGACCGCGCCGGTCCAGGTGAATTACGCCGATGCGCGGGTTGTCGAGCAGGGCGGTCACCGTCGTGGTCCGCGCGTCGGCCAGGACGAGCGTCTGCCGCACGCGGACGAACTGCCGCACATGAGGCAGCAGCGCCGTGACCATCGCAAGCCGCGAAGCCCCCCAGCCATCCGAGTCGACAGGGTTCCCGACGCACCAGGTGGCGTGGGAGCCGTCCACCACCTCGAGCCGCACGGTCAAGCCGTCCTGGCCGGCGCTGCGAGGCAGCGCCTCGTTGTAGGTGGCCGATGTCTTCAGCTCCCTGGCCGTGAATAGGTCCCTCACGTGCACCGGCCGGCCGTCGGGCAGTTGCCGGACGCGCGGCACGCGTTCGTCGATGGGGTGATAGTGCTCGAGGTACTCCCGTTCCAGGTCTTCGCGACGCCGCCCCCGGCTGTACAACCCGACGAAGAGAACCCGGACGTCGTTCGTCGGGCCCTCCCCGACCAGCAGATCATTGCCCTCGACGCCGCAGGCTTCGTCGATCAGGGCCGAGGCGGCCGGCCAGCGGGCATCGTCGAGCATGGCGTCGTACATCGCCGCCAGGGCGCGCTTGAACGCATCTTGGTCGCTCATGCCCGTTCCGTCTATTGCCCGGGCTCGCCGGGCACGTCTGCCCCTGCGGCCTGCCGCACCAGCCGCACCAGGTCAGCCTGCCGCGAGATGGAGTGCTTGCGGGAGATGCGCTGCACCTGGCGGGAGATGGCGGTTCTCGTGCGCCCCGTCGCCGCGGCGATGTCGCGCACGCTCCTGCCTTCCGCCAGCGAGACCGCCACCTCGCTCTCCGCCGGGGTCAGCTCCAGCATCCTGGCCACCAGGTCGGGGTCGATCCGCTGCCGCCGTCCCGGCTCGACAATCAGCACCTGCGCGGCCACGTGCCGCGCCCCGTAGTCCGGTTGACGGACGGCCAACGGCTTGACGTGCACCGTGAACGACGGCGACCCGGGCAACCGACGGAGCCGCATCGAGCCGCTGACCGCCGGCGCCCCGGTGGCCGGCAGCGCGTCGCGCAGCAGGCGGTAAAGGCGGCCGCGGTCGGACGGCTCGCGGACGCACAGCTCCCCGCGCCGATCGGACAACCCGTCGCCCCGTCGCAGGATGCCGCGGGCGCGGTCGTTGACGTCGATGATCCGCCCGCGCCGATCCAGATGGACGACACCCATCCGCGGGTTGTCGAGCAGGTCGGCCGCCCGGCGACGGGCCAAGGCGCACACCACCGCCTGGCGAACGCGGACGAACTGCCGGATCAGGTCCGTGACATGCACCAAACGGCCCTCGGGCAGCTGCCGGAAGCGCGGCACGCGTTCGTCGGCGGGATGGTAGTCCTCGAGGTACTCGCGCTCGAGGTCCGGGCGGCGTTGCCCCCGGTAGTAGGCGCCGACGCAGGTGGCCCGCATGTCGTCCCGCGGGCCTTCGGCAACCATTAGACCATTACCCTTCAGGCCGCAGGCCTCGTCGACGAGGGCCGAGGCGGCCGGCCAGCGGTCGTCGTTGAGCATGGCGTCGTACATCGCCGCCAGGGTGCGCTCGAACGCGTCCTGTTCACTCATGACGATTCCCCGACTCTTCTAATATCACGCACGCGCTCCGTGTGGCCCCTCCAATATTGGAGGCAATAACCCGGCATCGGAACGAAGGCGACAATGGCACCTTAGAACGGAGACAAGATGCCGGCTTCAGGACGAAGCCGTTCAAAAGCACCGCGTTCGCTTCAATCCACCCAGTTTTGGAGGCGCGAAAACGACAGGTGTTTCGTATTGTACGCCTCAGTGGGAATCGGCGGTCCTTGCCGTCTTAGCGGAAACAAACTTGCAAGGGAGGATGGACATGGGGTCGGAGGCACAAGTGAAGGCACACATCGCGATGAAGGCGACGGAGGACGACGACTTTCGGACACGGCTCGTCGCCGACCCGCGCGCGACCATCGAGACGGAAACCGGCCTGCGTTTCCCGGACGGCTACCGGATCCACGTGCACGAGGAGTCGGCCACCGACGCCCACATGGTGCTGCCGCCGAGGCCGGAGCTCAGCCGGGAGCAGCTCGACCGCATCGCCGGGGGGCATGGCGCCGACGAGAGTGACGCCTGGTAATTCGCGGCACGCTGTCAGGGAGAATGGACATGGGGTCAGAGGCCCAAGTGAGAGCACACGTCGCGATGAAGGCGACGGAGGACGACGACTTTCGCACGCGGCTCGTCGCCGACCCCCGTGCGGCCATCGAGAAGGAAACCGGCCTGCGTTTCCCGGACGGCTACCGGATCCACGTGCACGAGGAGTCGGCCACCGACGCCCACATGGTGCTGCCGCCGAGGCCGGAGCTCAGCAAGGAGCAACTGGACCGCATCGCCGGCGGGCATAAAGGCCATGACGGACCTAGCTGGTGATCCACGCCGGCGGGGTGCGATGGTGCTGCCGCCGAGGCCGGAGCTCAGCAAGGAGCAGCTGGACCGCATCGCCGGCGGCGGCGGCAGCCACTGGTGATCCGCGCGCGCGTCGGCGACGCACGGCGACGGCCCTGCGCATCCGCGGCGAATCGCCGACCGGTCGGCCGCTGCCGATTCGCCGCCGGGAGCCGGCACCGTGGGTGAGACGGCGGACGTCCGCGCGCTGGGCGCCCGGGTCGACACGCGTGACGGCAAGGAGGCGCTGCGCGCCGCCAGCATGGATTCCGGGCGCATTCTGGTCAGGATGCCGCGCGCCATCGCCGCGCCGAGGACAGCGCGGGACGTGCTGGAGATCGTGCGCTGGGCGAACCGCACCGGTTCGCCCGTGGCGCTCCGCGGGACGGGCCATACCCAGGCCGGGCAGTCGCTGACCGGCGGCGGCGTCCAGATCGACATGCAGGGCCTCGACCGGGTCGGCCCGCTCGACGAGGCGCGGCAGACCCTGCAGGTGGAGGCGGGCGCCACGTGGCGCGAGGCGGTCGGCTACGCCCGCCGGCGCGGCTGGATGCCGATGGTGCTGACCAACAACCTGGACACCACCGTGGGCGGCACGCTCTCGACCGGGGGGGTCGGGCAGTCCTCGCACCTCCATGGCACCCAGGCCAACAACGTCGACGCGCTGGAGGTGGTGACCGGAGACGGGCGCCTGCTGCGCTGCTCCGCGACCGAGAACGCATCCCTGTTCGACGCGACCCGGGCCGGACTGGGCCAGTTCGCGGTCATCACCGGGGCCCGCCTCCGCGTCCGCCGCGTGCTGCCGCACGTGCGGACGTTCCGTCTCGCCTACGACGACCTCGAGACCCTGATGCGCGATTTCGCGCACATCCTTTCGCGCCGCCGGTTCGACTATCTCCTCGCCCGGTGCCGGCACCGGGACCACCGGTTCCTGACGGAGGACGACGACTGGCCGGTGGCCGGCGACTGGTGCTACCCCATGGACGTCAGCGTCGAGTTCGACGCCGAGCCCGACGAGGCCGGGCTGCTGGACGGCCTGCACCACCGCCGCGTGGTCGGCACCGTCGACCGGGACGTCGTCGAGCACGCCGATCTGACCGAGCCGATGCCGTTGCCGGCGGTGCGCTACGCGGCCGTGGCCCTGAGCGTTCCGGTCACGGAAGCCTATCTGCCGTGGGCCGCGGCGGCGGCGTGCGTGAGGGATCTCCTGGAGACCCTTCCACCACCCCTGCTGGCGAGCAGCAGCGTCGTGCTACGGCCGCTCAATGCCGAGCCGACGCCGATGCTCATGCTGCCGAGGACGGGGCCCGTCGTCGGCTTCGGCCTGTTCCCGTACATCCCGTCGGCGGTGCTGGGCCTCGTGCTGCCGGTCGTCGAGGACGCGGGGCGGCGGCTCGTCGCCGCGGGCGGCAAGCGCTACCTCACGGGCTGGGTCAGACGAGGCCACGACGAGTGGCGGGCCCATTTCGGGCCGCGATGGGCGGCGATTCTGCGGTGGAAGAAGGCGTTCGACCCGAACGCCGTTCTCAGCAACGGGTTCATTCGCTACGGTCCCGAGGCATGACCGGCGGCGGCATCGCGGCGACGCGAGCAACTTCGATCGGTGACGACGAGATGGTTGGCGGTCCGGACGCCATTACCCCCTGGGATGCGCTGGCAGGTGGATGCGAGGCGTCGTTCGCGGACATCCTGCGCGAGCTGCGCCCGCTGTTCCCCGCGCCGCTGCTCGGCGGCGCGGGATGGGCGCGCCTGCTCGAACGGGCCGCCGAGCTGCCCGCCGCCGCGGCGGCGTTCTTCGGTTTCGAGTTCCGGCTCGGCGATCCGGACCCGTCGGCGGACGTGTGCGTCCCCGTCGCGTCGGACATCGGCGCGGCCGCGGCGCTGGAGGCTCCGGTCGCGCGGCGCTTCGTTCGGGAGGCGCGCGGCGGCGCACGTCTCCGACCGTCGAGGGCGGCCCTGGCGCGCTGCATCGGCGGGTTCGGACGGGCGGACTCGGCGCTGGCGCGCTGGGCCGAGGGCGCGCTTCTCGAGTACGACGTCGCCGCGCCCGGCGCGGTCGGCCGCGGCACGCCCGGCATCTACTTCAGGCTGCGGCGAGGCCCGGGGCCGTCCGGGCACGACGTGCAGGACAGCGCCCGACGCGACATCGCGCGCACGCTGGCGGCCGCCTGCGGATGGAGGGCCGACCCGACGGAGCAGCGCGAGGTGGAGCGGGCCGTCGACGCGCTGCCGCGGGGCGCGCGAATCAGCCAGGCGGGCGCGATGCCGGACCGCGCCGAACGGGCCGTCCGGCTCGTCGTCCGGGACATCGACGCGGGCGCGGTGCCGGACTTCCTGGCGCGGTTGCGCTGGCCCGGCCGCATTGCCCTTGCCGGCGGGATCCTGACGGACCTGCTCGCCGTCAGCGCCAGGTTCGCGCTGTCGTTCGACGTGACGGCCCGGGGCGTGGGCCGGCGCCTCGGACTGGAGGTGTACGCCGGCGGGGGCGGCTGGCAGGACACCACGCGCGGCGACTGGCGGCCGTGCGTGGCGGCACTGGCGGAGAAGGGCTGGTGCGTCCCGGCGAAGGCGCGGGGCCTGCTGGCGTGGCCCGCGCACCAGAAGATGTACTTCGACAACGCGGTCTTCCTCGCCCACCAGGGCATCAACCACCTGAAGATCACCGTTGCCGGCGACGTCGTGGGGGCCAAGGGCTATGTCGGCATGAGCTTCGTGCCCCTGCTGACCGGCACGTGGGCGCCGGCCGGGGGCATCGGCGCGGAGCCCGCGCCGCGAGGGCCGTCGACGAGCGGGTAGTGCTTGCGCGCGAGGATAGCGCGCCCGGAGGTCGAGAGTGCGATTGCTCGACAAGTCGCTGTTTCGCGAGGAGGCGATTGCCAGCCGCGGGAAGACCGAGCGGCTGGACGTCCTGCCCCAGGTGACGGCCCCGCACGAATGGGCGGTCCTGGCGGGGGTGACGCTGGTGCTGCTGGGCGCCGGCGCCTGGGGCGTGTTCGGCACGATCGAACGGCGGCTGACGGCGGAGTGCCTGCTCGTACGGCCGGGAGACCGCCGCGCGGTACTCGCGGAGCTCTCGGGCACCGTCGCCGAGGTGCTGGTCGACACGGGCGGCGCGGTGCGGTCCGGACAGGCCGTGGCCCGCGTGCGACGCCCCGAGCTGCGCCGTTCCATTCGCGTCGCGCGTGCGCGGATCGACGCGCTCGAGGCGCGCCCGGCGGGAGAGCGGGCGGGCTTGCCGGGCGCACGCGCGGAACTGGCCGATCTGGAGAGGACGGAGGCCGTCGGCGACGTCATCGTCAGCCCCTGGGCAGGCACCGTCGCGACGCTCGCGTTGACGCCCGGGCAGCCGGTCGCGGCCGGGGCCGAGGTCGCGTGGGTCCGTATCGGCACCGCGGGCGGCCTGGAGGCGGTGGCGTTCATCGCGCCGGCGCAGGCCGCGGGCGTTGCCGCCGGCCTGACCGCCCGGGTGCTGGCGCCGGCGCCGGACGGACGGCGCCGGTCCGTGCTGGCGGCCGACCTGCGGGAGGTTGCCTTGCGTCCCGCGGCCGCGCCCGGCTGGCTCGCCGCGTTCGGGCTCGCGGCGCCCGACCGTGGCCATCTGGTCCGGCTCTCCCTGCGGAGCGCGCCCGATCGGACGCCGGCCGACGGCGATCCCTGCCGGCTCGACGTCGTCACGCGGCGCCAGGCGCCCATTCGCCTCCTGACGCGGGCCGGGAGCGACTGATGCCCGGGCGCGGCAGCCGGAACGAGGCCCGGCCGCGGGAGCATCGGCCCGTGCGGACGCCGGCTCTCCTGCAGTTCGACGAGACCGAGTGCGGCGCGGTCTGTCTGGGCATCGTGCTCGCGCACCACGGGCGCTGGGTGCGTCTGGAGGAGCTGCGCGGCGCGTGCGGCGTCGGCCGCGACGGGAGCAGCGCCGGCGACCTGGTCGCCGCCGGCGAGCACTACGGCCTGCGGGTGCGAGGCTGGCGCCGGCAGCCGGCGCAGCTGCGCCGGATTCGGCCGCCGGCCATCCTGTTCTGGGAATTCAACCACTTCCTCGTGCTGGAGGGCTGCGGGCGGGACCGCTTCCACCTGAACGACCCCGCCAACGGCCGCCGCAGCGTGAGCGCGGAGGAGTTCGACCGGAAGTTCACCGGCGTCGTGCTGACGCTGGAGCCGGGGCCGGACTTCCGGCCCGGCGGCGCCCGGCCCGGCGTCGTGCGCCAGCTCTGGCCGTGGCTGCGCGACGCGAAGGCCCCGTTGTCGTTCGCGATGGCGTGCGGGCTGTTGATGGTCCTCCCGGGCCTCGCGCTGCCGCTGCTGCTGAGCCTCTTCGTCGACCAGGTGCTCGGCGGCGGGGAGTCGAGCTGGGGCTTGCTGCCGCTCGCGGCGGCCGGCGCGGCGGGGTCGCTGTACCTGCTGGCGTGGCTGCAGCAGCGCTGCCTGCGGCGGCTGGCCGTCCGGATGTCCGTCGCGCAGGCGGACCGGCTG
>JAAXGX010000086.1:0-192 GCA_012271165.1 Vicinamibacteraceae bacterium
CGAGGCGCAGGTGCGCGAGACGCTGCGGCGGATGGCGGCGGTGGTGGACGGACAGAACGCCGGAGACCCGCACTACCGGCCGATGGCGCCCGACTTCGAGGGCAGTGTGGCCTTTCAGGCAGCCTGCGACCTGGTGTTCAGGGGCCGCGCGCAGCCGAGCGGATACACCGAGCCGATCCTGCACGCGCGGCG
>JAAXGX010000086.1:256-939 GCA_012271165.1 Vicinamibacteraceae bacterium
CGAGGCGCGCCGTGCGCGCCTTGCGGTGCGCGACCGGCGGGGCTGGGGTCAGGGGGGCGGGTCGGTCGGGTCGACGCGGTAGGCGGTCTCGTTCGAGGCGACGACCAGGCTGCCGTCGGTCGGGTCGAACGCGAGCCCGACGAGCGATTCGGCTGCCAGGACGCAGGTGGCCGCGCCGTCCTGCGTTACCCGGTAGACACCGCTCGCGCCGGCCAGCGCCTCGACGACGTGGAGGGTGCCGTGACCGTCGAACGCCACCCCCTGCGGTCGTCCGAAGCACGTGCAGACCTCGTCGATGCGGCCCGTGTGATCGAGCCGGTAGACGCGGTCGTACGTCGACAGGGTCGGAGAGGTCACGTAGAGCGCGTCGTCCGGCCCCCACGCCAGATGGAACGCGGCCACGCTGGCCGGCAGCGTCCCGAACGCCGTCGCCTGTCCCGCGCTGCCGACCCGGAACACGGTGCCGGACCGGTCGCCGACATAGAGCGTGCCGTCGGGACTGAACGCCAGCCCGCAGGCAACCCCGAGCTCCGACACGCGCTCGTCGAACGAGCCGTCGGCATGGACGCGGTACACGGAGCCCTCGAAGCGACTCGACACGTGGAGCTGGCCGTCGGGCGCGAACGCGAGCGACGTCGCGTTGGTGATGCCCGACAGGAACGGCTCGCGAAAGCCGTCCCGCC
>JAAXGX010000086.1:950-18987 GCA_012271165.1 Vicinamibacteraceae bacterium
GTCGATGGCCGGGTTGTCGACCTGATGCAGGCCGGTCGCCAGACGCGCGCCGATGTCGACGAAGGCCGGCTCGTCGCGCGTGCCCTGCAGATGGACCGCCGTGCGACCGCCCTCGAGTCCTGGCGGCACGATGACCGACACGGCCTGCCTGGACGCGCGCACGACGCGGGCAGGCGTCGCGCCGAGGCGCACCTCCGGCGGCGTCGGGTCGTCGGCCGGCAGATTGGCGCCCTCGATCGTGACCCGCCCACCCTCGACCGCGCACGGCGGACGCACGCCGTCGATGCGGGGGCGTGTCCCCGCCGCTGCGGACGCGCTCATCTTGCGGGGGCCGGCCGCGCCCAACCCGACCGTGCAGGAGCCCGCGCCGTTCCGCGGCGCAGGCTGCTACGTCTCGTCGAGCTCGACGTTCCAGTAGAGGTAGTCACGCCAGCACTCCGGCGCGTTGCGCAGACCGAGCGTCAGACGCACCACGGGCGGGCGGGCCGGACGGCGCGGCGGCCGGATGACGCGCAGGCCGGCCTGCGCCGGCGTACGGCCGCCCTTCCTGCGGTTGCACGTCACGCAGGACGTGACGATGTTCTCCCAGTCCTTCCGTCCCCCCTGCGACACGGGCACCACGTGATCGAAGGTCAGCTCCGAGACCGGGAAGTGCTCGCCGCAGTACTGGCAGCGGTGGTCGTCCCGCGCGTAGATGTTGGCGCGCGAGAACGGGACGTAGTCGAACCGCTTCCGGATCGTGATGTAGCGGAGCAGCCGGATGACCGACGGCAGCTTGAAGCTGACGGAAACCGAGCGCACCTCGCGGTCGTGGACCGCGATGACCTCGACCTTCCCCTGGCACCAGAGCGTGATGGCCTTGCGCCAGTCGACGATCTTGAGAGGCTCGTACGTGGCGTTCAGCAGCAGGGCCTGTTCCATGATCGCCCGCGCCCATTCTCGCCCGAGACGGGTTGGGTGTCAAGCTCACGTGCGCCTGTAAAACACTATTTAACAGACGTTTACAGTCACTTCAGCGAGCCCGGCACGACTATCTTGAGCCGCTTGCCGGGCGGCGGCGGGTCGTCGGCCGCATAGCCGTTCATGACGGCCAGCGTCGCCGCCTCCACGGTCCCCGCCCCGGCGACCCGGGCAATTCGCTCCCAGGTGTCGCCCGGACCGGCGACGTGCAGCGCAATCTCGTTCGGGACGATGCCGTCGGCCTCCTCGGCCGTGAGCGGCCTGAACGATCGGATGCTGCGGTCGACGTCGCGTTCCACGCGCGCCCACTCCCGGACCGGCACGACCGCCGCGAGCACGTAGACTCGCCGGGCGTGCCGGATGTACGCGATCCGCGCGTGCACCCGTCCCACGTCGTCGACGTCACGCTGGTAGGAGCCCAGATATGCGTCGAGGCCGTTGATGGTCGTGTGGCTCCCCGGCGCGACCAGCCCCTCGCGCCCCATCTCGCGCTCGGCCAGCGCGCGCAGATCCGCATCGCCCGCGTCTTCGACCAGTCGCAGCACCATGTAGGCGTCCTGCCCGGCCGGGCGCGCCGCGACGACGGCCGCGCTGTTCCGAATCTCCCAGCCCGCGGGAAACTGCAGGCCGAACCGCAGCTCGGGATGCAGGAACTCGTTCGCCCGGGCGATCCCGTCCTCGGGATTGTCACCGAAGCGCAGCCCGACGATGCGGTCGAGGTAGCCCGCGCGGTCCACGCGCAGCGCGCCCGGGTCGCCCGCGCGCAGCAGGGCGGCCACGATCGGCTCCACCTCGACGACGCGCGACGCCGGCTCGGGGTGCGTCGACAGCCAGTTGGGAACCCCCCGGCGGTCGCTCGCCTCGCCGATCCGGCCCAGCGTGGCCAGCATGCCGGCCACGCCTTCCGGATGCCAGCCGCCGGCCGCGGCGTACTCGGCGCCGAGCCGGTCGGCCTGCAGCTCGTCGTCCCGCCCGAACCTCAGAAACAGGACGCCGAGGCCGGAGGCGGCCGCGTCCACCCAACCGGGCGCACCGTACGGATTGGCCCGCATGGGAGGCACGAGGATCTGCCCCAGCACCAGTCCGATCTGCGCTCCCGCCGCGCGCGAGTAGGCCTGCACGGAATGGCGGGCGGTGACGTGGCCGATCTCGTGCCCCAGCACGCCGGCCAACTCGGCCTCGTCGCCCAGATACGCCAGGATTCCGCGCGTCAGGTAGATGTAGCCGCCAGGCAGAGCGAACGCGTTGACCGCGGGCGAATCGACGATGGCGAAATGCCACGGCAGGTTCGGGCGGTGCGAGAGCGCCGCCAGGCGGTGGCCGAGATCCTCGACGTAGGCCTGCAGGGCGGGCGAGTCGTACACGCCCATCTGCTCCCGGATCTGCTCGTCCGCGTCGCGCCCGATCGAAAGCTCCCTGCCCTCGGTCATCAGCGAGATCTCGCGGTCGCCGGTGACCGGATTCGTGGCGCAGGCCGCCGCCAGCACGAGCGCGCCGAACGCAGCCGCCGCTCGCGAGATGCTCATGTCCGGATCGCGAGCGCCGCCAGCGCCCGGCGGATCTCCTCGGCGGCGCCCGGCCCCACGGGCCGCAGGGGCGGTCGCGGATCGCCGCCCGCGTACCCGGCGGCGGTCAACGCCGCCTTGAGGCCGGGCACGCCGTGCACACGCGTGACGAGCCGCGCCAGCGGCGTCAACTGCCGCTGCAGGGCGCGCGCCTCGGCCAGCCGCCGCGCGTGGACGAGGTCGAACAGCTCGACGCAGAGCTCCGGCGCCACCGCGGCCAGCGCGAGGATGCCGCCCGCCGCGCCCGAGAGCAGGCTCGCGTAGAAGGCGGGCGCCGAGCCGGCCAGCAAGCGGAAATCGTCCGGCGTCGCGTCGATCAGCTCCGAGATGAAGCCGATGTCCCCGCCCGACTCCTTCATGCCCGCGATGTTGGGATGGGCCGCCAGCCGGGCCACCGTCGCCACCGTCAGGCTCACGCCGGTGAGCGCCGCGAAATTGTACAACAGGACCGGCACCGGCGAGGCGTCCGCCACCGCGGTGTAGTGCTCGACCATGGCCTCGTCCGTGAGCCAGGCCTTGAAGATCGACGGCGTGCGCACCAGCACCGCGTCGGCGCCCAGGGCGGCCGCGCGCCGCGCAGCCTGCACCGTCCCGGCGGTGGACTCCCGCGCGACGCCGGCAATCAGCAGCCGTTCCGCCGGCACGCGCGCCCGGACGGCTTCGATGACGCGGTCGGACTCCGCGTCGTCGAGCAGCGGAGCCTCTCCGTTGGAGCCCAGCGCGACGAGCCCGTGCAGACCGGCCGCCAGCCATCGATCGCAGTTGCGACCGAGGGCCTCGACGTCGAGCTCGCCGCCGTGGAACGGAGTCGGAATGGGGGGAAGAACGCCTCGCAGCTCCATAGTCGGTCGCGGTCATTCGCCAGCGGGGTGGCAGCCGCGGAGGTCTTGCTCGGCGATCAGCAGGTCGGCCACTACCCGTCCGCCCACCAGATGCTCCTGGATTATGCGCTCCAGCGCCGCCGGATCACACTCACGATACCACGCGCCCTCCGGATAGACGACCGCCACCGGTCCCCCCTCGCAGACCCGCAGGCAGTTGGCCTTCGTCCGCAGCACCCCGCCGCGTCCGGCCAGGCCCAGCTCGCCCAGGCGCCGCTTCAGGTAGTCCCAGGCCGCGAGGCTGCGGTCCTTTTCGCAGCATTTCGGCTTGGTCTGATCGCAGCAGAGGAAGATGTGGCGGACCGCCGCGCCGACGCCGACCGCAGCCGCCGCCCGCCGCTGGCTCTCAAGGCTGCCCCACTCGGCCGCTGGGTCCGTCATCGGGCAAGGAATTGAAACGCAGGCCGCAAAGAAAGGTAGGATAGCACCTCGATGGCACGGCGACTGGCGCTGCTGGGCAACTGGACCACGATCTTCCTCGGCACGATCGAGCGCGTCGGCAACGCGCTTCCGCATCCGGCCACGCTCTTCGCCATCCTGGCCCTGCTGACCATCGTCGTCTCCGGTCTCGCGGCGGCAGCGGGCATCGAGGCCGCCCATCCCGGGACGGGCGAGACGATCCGGCCGGTCAGCCTGCTGACGCTGGCCGGGTTCCATCGCATCGTGACCGAGATGGTGGGCAACTTCACGGGCTTCGCGCCGCTCGGCACCGTGCTTGTGGCGATGCTCGGCATCGGCGTGATGGAGGCCAGCGGCCTGATCGGCGCCGCGCTCAGGCTGCTCGTGCTCTCCGCGCCGCAACGGCTGCTCACCTTCGTCATCGTGCTGGCGGGCGTCCTGTCGAACGCCGCGAGCGAGATCGGCTACGTGCTGCTGGTGCCGCTCGGCGGCATCATCTTCCTGGGGGCCGGACGACACCCCATCGCGGGGCTGGCAGCCGCGTTCGCGGGCGTGTCGGGCGGCTACAGCGCCAACCTGCTGCTGGGCACCATTGACCCCCTGCTGGCCGGGCTGTCCGAGGAGGCGGCGCAGATCGTCGACGCCGGCTACCGGGTCAACCCGGCCGCCAACTACTTCTTCATGATCGCGTCGACGTTCCTGGTCGCGGGCACCGGCACGTGGGTCACGGAACGGATCGTGATCCCGCGCCTGGGACCGTACGAGGCCGGGGAGCAGGAAACCGGCCTGGAGCAGCTCAGCGCGGCCGAGTGGAGGGGCCTGCGCTTCGCGGCCGCGGCGGCAGCGGCGTTCGGCGCCCTGTTGCTGTGGGGCACCGTCCCCGCCGACGGCTTCCTGCGCAACCCCGAGACCGGCAGCCTCCTGCGCTCGCCGTTCCTGACCGGGATCGTCGCGTTCCTCTTCGCTGGCGGCACGGCCGTCGGCGTGGCGTACGGGGCCGGCGCCGGCACGTTCCGCAATGACACGGACGTGATGAACGGCATGGGCAAGACGATCGGCACGCTCGGAACGTACCTCGTGCTGGTGTTCTTCGCCGCCCAGTTCGTGGCGTACTTCAACTGGACGAATCTGGGCCTCATCATCGCCGTCAAGGGCGCGGACACGCTGCGCGCCTCGGGGCTGGGGGGCGTTCCGCTCATGCTGGCGTTCGTGGTGCTGTCCTCGCTCATCAATCTCTTCATGGGCAGCGCGTCGGCCAAGTGGGCCGTCATGGCGCCGGTGTTCGTCCCGATGTTCATGCTGCTGGGCTACACGCCCGAGCTGACCCAGGTGGCCTACCGCATCGGCGACAGCACGTCGAACGTCATCGCGCCGATGATGTCCTACTTCGCGCTCATCGTCGCGTTCTTCGAACGCTACGACAAGGGTTCGGGAATCGGCACGGTGGTCGCCACCATGCTGCCGTACACCGTGGCCTTCCTCATCGTCTGGTCCGTGCTGCTGATGGCCTGGATGCTGCTCGGCATCCCGCTCGGACCCGGCGCCGGCCTGTATCTTTAGTCAGACGGGGCTTTGCCCCGAACCCCCGGCGTCCGTTTGCGGGGACCCCATTGCCCCGCGCCACTCGCGCCGAGGCGCGCCGTGCGCGCCTTGCGGAGTCTGCATGGTTTGCGGTGCAGACTCCTTCCGTTCGGCGGGCCGGCGCCCCGAACCCCCGGCGTCCGTTTGCGGGGACCCCATTGCCCCGCGCCACTCGCGCCGAGGCGCGCCGTGCGCGCCTTGCGGAGTCTGCATGGTTTGCGGTGCAGACTCCTTCCGTTCTGCGGTACAGACTCCTCGCGCTTCTGAGATAATGAACGCTCCCATGTCTGTGTCCGTGCGCGCACTGCTCGCCGGCCTGCTCGTCTCGGCCGGCCTGCTCGGCCTGTACACGACCGCCGGCCGGCAGCCGCCGTCCGCCGGCGACTCGATCACCGCCGCCGACCTGCAGCGCGAGGTCGCGTTCCTCGCGTCGGACGAGATGCGCGGCCGGCTCACCGACACGCCGGGGAACCGCCGTGCCGCCCGGCATATCGAGGATCGCTTCGAGGCGTTCGGCCTGCGCGCCGTCGGCGAGGGGTCCAGCTACCGGCACCCGGTCGAGCTGCTCACCGCCGTGCTCGGCGCCGGGAACACGCTGCGCCTGCACGCCGGCGGGGAGACCGAGACGGCCGCCAGCCCCCGGGACTTCTTCCCCGCGCCGTTCAGCGGCAGCGCGGAGGCTGCCGGCCCGGTCGTGTTCGCCGGCTTCGGAATCGTTGCGCCCGATCTCGGGCGCGACGACTACCGCGACGCCGACGTGGCCGGCAAGGTCGTGCTGGTGCTCGATCACGAGCCGGGCGAGTTCGATCCCGACAGCCCGTTCGCCGGCGTCGTCGCGAGCGAGCGCGGCCGGGCGTTGCGCAAGGCGCTCGAGGCGCAGCGGCGCGGCGCCGTCGCCGTCGCGATCGTGGACGACGTCCACAACCACGCGCGCCGCTGGTCCCTGCCCGACCTGGCGGCCCGGGCGTGGCCGCGACGCCCGCCGCGCATTCCCCCCTACCAGCTCGCTGCCTGGATCCGTCAGGTGCGCATACCGGCCGTCCGCATCTCGGTGGAGCTGGCGGGCCGCCTGCTCGCCCCCGCCGGCTACACGCTGCGCGAGCTGGCGCTGCGGGCCGAGACGCCGGGCGGCGCGGCCCCCGTGGAGATCCAGGACGCCAGGCTGGAGGTTGCGACGTCGGTGCGGCACGACCTGACGGCGGTAGACAACGTCGTCGGCCTCATCGAGGGCGCCGATCCGGGCCTGCGCCACGAGTGGCTGATCATCTGCGCGCACTACGACCACGAGGGAGCGAACGCCGCGGGCATCTTCAACGGAGCGGACGACGACGCCTCCGGGGTGGCCGGCCTGCTGGAGATTGCGGAGGCGTACGCGCTGGCCCGCGACGCCGGCGCCCGGCCGAGGCGCTCCATCCTGCTCGCGGCGTGGAACGCGGAGGAGCAGGGGCTGCTGGGCGCCTGGGCGTACACGGAGCAGCCGCTCGCGCCGCTCGGCGACACCGTCGCGGTGCTCAACATGGACATGATCGGGCGCAGCGAGGAGGTGCCTCCGGGCGGAGGCTACCGCTTCGCCGGCCTCCCGCCGCAGACCGCCGAGTCGAACCGGAACGCCGTCAACATCATCGGCCACAGCTTCAGCGACGGGCTGCGGGCCGCCACCGCGGCGGCGAACCGCCACGCCCGGCTCGACCTGCGTTTCCGCTACGACAACAACCGCTCGAACCTGCTGCGGCGCAGCGACCAGTGGCCGTTCCTGTTTCACCGGGTCCCGGCCATCTTCGTGCACACGGGCCTGCACCCCGACTACCACACCCAGCGCGACCGCCCGGACACGCTCGAGTACGACAAGATGGCGCGCGTGGTCAGGCTCGTGTACGACCTCAGTTGGGATCTCGCGCAGGGCGGCGACCGCCCGACCTTCGACCGCCCGGCCCCCTGACACCGTCCGGCTGCGGGCGCGGACCGCGCGGCCGGGCGGTGAAGCGGCAGTCGGCGGCCAGCGCCGCGGCGAGCAGCGCCAGGTACCGGCGGCGCGGCACCTCGACGGCCCCGAAGCGGGCGAGGTGGGCGGTCAGCCACTGGATGTCCAGCAGCCGATAGCCGCGGCGCCGCAACCGCTCCACCAGCAGGCAGAGCGCGACCTTCGAGGCGTCCGTCACCGTGTGGAACATCGACTCGCCGAAGAACGCGCCGCGCAGGCTCACCCCGTAGAGGCCTCCGGCCAGCCGATCCCCCTGCCACACCTCGATGGAGTGGGCGTGCCCGGCCTCGTGCAGCGCCGTGTAGCTGGCGATCAGCTCGGCGTCGAGCCAGGTGCCCTCGCCGGGCCGCTCAGCACACGCCGCGATCACCGCCGGGAAGGCGCGGTTCGTGGTCCCGCGGAACCGCCCCCGGCGCAGGACCCGCTGGAGCCGGCGCGGGACGTGCAGCCCGTCGATGGGCAGGATCCCCCGCCGCTCGGGAGAGAACCAACCGATGCGCCCCTCGACGGCCATCGGGAAGAAGCCCTGGCTGTACGCGCCCAGCAGCGTGTTGATGGGGATCATTCCAAAGTCGTATCATCACGCGCGTGTCCGAGCACCGACAGTCCGGCGTGCACACCTCGGAAGCGGTCACCGACGGGGTCCGCGTGAACGTGACCGCGCGCTATTCGCCCACGCGGTCCCAGCCGTTGCGCAACCTGTGGCTGTTCCTCTACACCATCGAGATCTCGAACGAGAGCGCGGACACGGTCCAGCTCATCAGCCGCCACTGGGTCATCACGGACGCCGAGAACCGGGTCGAGGAAGTGCGCGGGCTGGGCGTGGTCGGGCAGCAACCGACCCTGGCCCCCGGCGAGTCGTTCGAGTACACGTCCAGTTGTCCGCTCCAGACGCCGTTCGGCACCATGGGCGGGACCTATCAGATGGTGACCGCCGACGGCAAGCGCTTCGACGTCGAGATAGCCACCTTCACGCTCAGCGAGCCCTACACGATCCACTAGCAGTCCGTGGTGAAACCCCGCGTCGCACCGAGAGCGGCCAGGCGCCTGGCTGGCAAGGCGCGACGAGGGAGCATATTGGGCATATTCGACCGAGGAGCAACGCCGCCAGCCGGGATGCATGGCCGCTCGAATGCAGCGGGGCCTTTTGCCACGGGCTGCTAGCGCCGCAGGCGACGATCTTCAGGCTTCGGCCGTGCGGAGCGCGGCGACCTGCACGCCGGCGGCCTCGAGGCCGCTGCGCACGGCGGCGGCCAGCGCGGCGGCGCCCGGCGTGTCGCCATGGATGCACACGGTGTCCGCCCGGACCGGGACCGCCTCGCCGGTTGCGGCCGTGACGACGCCGGAGCGGATCATCTGCACGACGCGGTCGACGACGACCGCCGGATCGTGCACGACGGCGCCGGACCGCGTGCGCGACCGCAGCGCGCCGGTCGCCTCGTAGGCGCGATCGGCGAACGCCTCCGACGCCACCTCGAGGCCGGCGGCCAGGCCGGCGTCCAGCAGGCAGCCGCCCGACAGGCCGACGAGCGTCAGCCGCGGGTCGGCCGCCGCGACCGCGCGGGCCACCGCCGCGGCCAGCGTCCGATCGCGGGAAGCCATGTTGTAGAGGGCGCCGTGCGGCTTGACGTGCCGGAGCCGCCCGCCCTCGGCGGCCACCATGCCGGCCAGCGCCGCTATCTGGTACAGCACCAGGTCCTCGATCTCGCCGGGCGCCGCCTGGATCTCGCGGCGCCCGAAACCGACCAGGTCCGGGAATCCGGGATGCGCGCCCACGGCAACGCCGAGCCGGGCCGCCAGGCGCACCGTGCGGCGCATGACCGACGGATCGCCGGCGTGCAGGCCGCAGGCGACGTTCGCCGACGTCACGTGGCGCAGGACGCCTTCGTCGTCGCCGAGCTGGTAGCGCCCGAACGACTCGCCGACGTCGCAGTTGAGGTCGATTCGCAACGTCGTGAATATTACTCCTCCGCGCCGCACGGGGCACCGGCGCTGGTATGATTTCCGGATGCTGGATGCGCGCCGCGCGCTCGCTGCGCAGGACGTCGCCGCCGATTCTCCGCCGCGCCGCGCGGGCGGGCGGCGGCGCTGAACGGGCATGCCGAAAGCAGCAGCCGGTGCGGGCGGCGACGCCGAGGGCGTGCTCCGGTGGCTCGCTCAGCGCTATCCGCGCGAGGTCGAGCTCACGGACGAATGGCGGGTGCAGTTGCGCCTCATGGGCGCGGACGACGTCGCGGCCGTGCTGGCTTTCGCCAACACCCTGGCGCCGGACGACCTCATGTTCCTGCGCGTGAACATCACCGAGCAGCCGGTCGTCGAGCGCTGGGTCGAGTCGATCCGGGCGGGCCGGACGGTGACCGTGCTGGCCCGCGAGGATGAGCGGGTGGTCGGCGAGGGCACCCTGCTGTACAACGCGGCGGCCTGGACCCGGCACCTCGGCGAGATCCGGATCCAGATCTCGCCCGGCGCCCGGCGGCGCGGGCTGGCCCGCCTGCTGGCCGGCGAGATCGATGCCATCGCCAGGCATCTCGGCCTGCAACTGCTGACCGCGCGCATGACCCTGGACCAGTCGGCCGCGCAGGCCGTGTTCCGGCAGTTGGGCTTCCAGCGCGAAGCCGTGCTGTGGGACTACTCGATCACGCCCGACGGACGGACCCGGGACGTGCTGGTCGCGACGAAACGGCTGCAGTAACCTGGCTCCCGGACGGGCGCGGGTGGACATCAGGAGGACAGACTGTGACTGACGAGAAGGTGCCGGCCGGGTTCGACGCGTTGCTGACCGAGGACCGTGTCTTCGACCCGCCGGAGGAGTTCCGGAGGAACGCCAACGTCAACGACCCCGCCGTCTACGAGCGCGCCGAAGCGGACCCGGAGGGGTTCTGGGCCGACTTCGCGAAGGAGCTCGAGTGGAGCCGGCCGTGGGACCGGGTTCTCGATTGGCAGCCGCCCGACGCGAAGTGGTTCATCGGCGGCAAGATCAACGCCAGCGTCAACTGCGTCGATCGCCACGCCCTGGGCAGCCGGCGCGACAAGCGCGCCATCGTCTGGGAGGGCGAGCCGGGCGACCAGAAGACGCTGACCTACGGCGAGCTCCACGTCGAGGTCCAGAAGTGCGCCAACGTGCTCACGCGCCTGGGCGTGGGTCACGGCGACCGCGTCGCGGTCTATCTGCCGATGATCCCCGAGCTGCCGATCGTGCTGCTGGCCTGTGCGCGCATCGGCGCCGTGCACAGCGTCGTGTTCGGAGGCTTCAGCGCCGAGTCGCTGCGCGACCGCATCAACGACATGCAGGCGAAGCTGCTGGTGACGGCCGACGGCGGCTACCGCCGCGGCGGCGTCGTGCCGCTCAAGCAGATCTCGGACGACGCCCTCGACGGCTCGCCCAGCGTCGAGAACGTGCTGCTGGTCAAGCGCGAGGGGTTGGAGACGCCGTTCGAGGTCGTCGCGGGGCGCGACCACTGGTACCACGAGCTGATGGCGCAGGTGCCGGATACGTGCCCGCCGCGCGAGAACGATGCGGAGGATCTCCTGTTCACGCTGTACACCTCCGGCACGACCGGCAAGCCGAAGGGCATCGCGCACACGACGGGGGGCTACCTCGTCGGCACGTACGCGACCTCCAAGTGGGTCTTCGACCTCAAGGAGGACGACATCTATTGGTGCACCGCCGATATCGGCTGGGTGACCGGCCACAGCTACCTGGTCTACGGGCCCCTGGCCAACGGGGCCACCTGCGTCATGTACGAGGGGGCGCCCGACACCCCCGGCCGCGACCGCTTCTGGGACATGGTCGCGCGGCACAAGGTGACCGTCTTCTACACGGCGCCCACCGCCATCCGGGCGTTCATGAAATGGGGTCCCGACCATGTCCGCAAGCACGACCTGAGCTCGCTGCGCCTGCTCGGCTCGGTCGGCGAGCCGATCAATCCCGAGGCGTGGATGTGGTACTACCAGCACGTCGGCGGCGAGCGCTGCCCCATCGTCGACACCTGGTGGCAGACGGAGACCGGCAGCATCCTGATTGCCCCGCTGCCCGGCATCACCCCGCTCAAGCCCGGCTCCGCGTCGCGGCCGTTCCCGGGCCTCAAGCCGCAGATCGTCACCGAAGCCGGAGAACCGGTGCAGGTGGGCGGCGGCTACCTGGTCCAGACACGGCCCTGGCCCTCGATGCTGCGCACGATCTACGGCGACCACGACCGCTTCGTCGCCACCTACTGGAACCGCTGGGGCCATGACGTCTACGTTACCGGCGACGGCGCCAAGGTGGACGAGGACGGCTACTTCTGGCTGCTGGGCCGCGTCGACGACGTGCTGAACGTCGCGGGCCACCGCGTCGGCACGATGGAGGTGGAGAGCGCCCTCGTCGACCACCAGCAGGTCGCCGAGGCGGCGGTCGTCGGCAAGGAGCACGAGATCAAGGGGCAGGCCGTCTGCGCGTTCGTCACCCTCAAGGAAGGCGTGACGGCCACCGACGAGAAGCTGGCCGAGCTCAAGCAGCACGTCGCGACCAAGATCGGCGCCATCGCCCGTCCGGACGAGATCATCTGGACCGCCGACCTGCCGAAGACGCGCTCGGGCAAGATCATGCGGCGCCTGCTGCGCGACATCGCGGCCCGCAAGGCGCTCGGCGACGTGACGACGCTGGCCGACCCGACGATCGTGGCGAAGCTCCGGGAGCAGTACGAGGAGAAGGAGGGCTGATCAGCCTTCCTTCTCGTTCGCCCGACCATTACAGCCAGACAGATGAAAGCAGACACTCTGCGACCGCGGGCCCTATTCCAGAAGCCGGTTCGGTACGAAATCCCTGCATTCCAGCGTCCGTATGTCTGGAACCAGGACAAGCAATGGGAGCCCTTGTGGACAGATGTCAAGGACGTGGCCGAGGACTATCTCGATCACCCTAATAACAAACCCCACTTCATGGGCGCCGTCGTATTGCAACAACGTCCCAATACCGCCGCCGAAATCGAAACCCGCATCGTCGTTGACGGCCAGCAGCGCTTGACGACCATACAGTTGTTACTCGATGCCGTGCAGGAAGCACTGGAACGACGACAACATGACCGCCCCGCACGGCGGCTGTCCGATCTTGTCCTGAATGACCAGATCTACTGCGGTGACGACCAGGACCGTGCCTTCAAAATCTGGCCAACGCTCACCGATCAAGACGCATTCCGGCACGCCATGCACAACCATCTGCCGAGTGCAGAACACGATGACTCCCTGGCAGTTCAAGCTCACGACTTCTTCAAGGATCAGATTGACTTGTGGCTGGACGAAGCAGCAGACCAAGGTGATGCCCGGGCACATGCGTTGGAGCAGGCCGTGTCGGAACTGCTTGAACTCGTCGTAATCGAAATAGAAGCCAACGACGATCCCAACATCATTTTCGAAACCCTAAACGCCCGTGGAACGCCTTTACTTCAGTCTGACTTGATCAAAAATCTCATATTGCACATGGCTAGGAAGGCCATTGGCAACGATGACGCGATTTCAACCACACCATTGTGGAGTCTGGATGACCGCTGGTGGCGCGAGGACGTGCAACAGGGTCGGCTTCTCCGACCCCGCGTTGATGTCTTCCTAAACTATTGGATGATTCTGCGCAAGCGCGAGCAAGTCTCGGCAGATAGGGTCTTCTTCGCCCTCAAGAACTATGCCGAGACCACCGGCAGGCCAATTAGGACAATCGCTTCGGACATTGATACGCTCTCCGGAGTATATCGTAGATTGGAGCAAGGCCACTACGCGAAATTTGAGACATTTCTCTATCGGCACAAGGTTATGCAGGTCGGCGTATTGACTCCGGTTGTGTTGTGGTTGTTTTCGTCGAGTGTACCGGATGCTCAGATTGAAAGGAGCCTGCGTGCCCTTGAGAGCTATCTGGTTCGGCGAATGATCTGCCGCATGACGACAAAGGACTACAACCAGGTATTTGTCGGGCTACTCGACTACCTGGAGCAGCGAGGGGCTGAATTCGCAGGCGACGCCGTGGTAGAATACTTGGCACGGCAAGAGGCCTACGTGCGAGAATGGCCGAGCGACCGAATCTTTGAAGAACACTTCTTGGCAGCGCCGGTGTACCGACTGCTGACGCGAGGACGTCTTCGTCTGGTTCTCGAAGGAATCGAAGGCGAGCTTCGAACAGACAAGACGGAGTCTCAGTCGGCTCCACGCGGTCTGACGATAGAGCACATTATGCCGCAGCAATGGAGAGAGAACTGGTCAGAGAACTTGCCAGGCCGGGTGGAAGACAAGACCGAAGCTGGGCTCAAGCGCGACAGCATTGTTCATTCGATTGGCAATTTAACTCTCGTGAACCAGAAGCTCAATTCTACTCTTTCCAACGAACCGTGGAGCGAGAAACGGGGCACTCTGAATCGCTACAGCGTGCTTTTTCTCAACAGAATGGTACTTGCGGTTGCGTCCGATTGGGATGAAGAGGCAATCGCAGAGCGCGCAGGCCAATTGTACCAGGTGGCAACCAAAGTATGGCCTCATGCGGACCAGATCTAGTTTCAAGTGTGCGAAATACTTGGTATCCTTAGCGTTGTGAAGGGTTCATGGATCGGCAGACACTGCTGGACGTTGAGACATGGTCAGGCGGGCGTGTTGTCCAGACGCTCAGCCCATGCTGCTGCGACGGCGATCGGCGTTCTCCTGCTGACGGGCGTGCTCGCCGCTCAGGAGAACGCCGCGGATCTCTACGCCTGCGGCGATCGGCCGCCCGCCGAGGCGGCGGCCCTCGGCCTGACGCTGTGCGACGCGATGGCGACGGACGCGCTGTCCGCCCGGGCCGGACCCGAGAACCTCCAGGTACGGCAGGGCGGACTGGTGACGGATGTCCGGCCGGGCGGCGTGTCCGGCATCGCCGGCTTCCACGCCGGCGACGTGATCTACCGCGTGGGCGGCGTCGACGTTCCGGATGCCCGATCGGCGGTGGAGAACCTCGGCCGCGTCGGCTCGCGGGCCGACACGGTGGTGAACTTCCTGCGCGGCGGCCGGCCCTACCGCATCAAGCTGCGGCGCGAGTAGCCGCGGGTGCGCGTGATATCATCGGCCTTCTATCTCAGCAAGGAATGAACGGATGACCAAGGCTACACGCAGCTTCCTCGTGCCCGTGGCCTGCCTGCTCGTCTGGTCGGCGCTCCCGATCGCGGGGACCGCCTCGGGACAGGACTGGCCCAGTTGGCGCGGCCATGCGCAGAACGGCGTCTCCGACCAGATGTCGCTCGTATCGAGCTGGTCGAAGGACGGCGAGAACCTGATCTGGTCGGACTTCTGGATCGGCCGCTCGACGCCGGCGGTGTTCGACGGGCGCGCCTGCGCGAACGGACGCACGGGCGACGCGGTCTCCAAGCAGGAGATCGTCGCCTGCTGGAACGCCGAGAACGGCACGAAGCTGTGGCAGCACCGGTTCGGCGTCGCGAACACGACGGTGCCCTTCAACCGTGTGGGCTGGGGCAGCGTGACCGGGGATCCGGAGACGGGCTACCTGTACGCGCTCAACGTCGACGGCCATCTCAACGTGTTCGACCGGGACGGCGGCATCGTCTGGAGCTGGCGCCTGGCCGAGGAGATTGGCCGCGCCTCCGGCTACGGAGGCCGGACGTCGACGCCGGTCATCGACGAGGACCGGCTCATCCTCTCGGTCATCGGCGGCATGTGGGGCGACCACGCGGGCCCGCCCCGCCACCGCTACGTCGCCTTCGACAAGCGCACCGGCGAGGTGCTGTGGATCTCCACGCCCGGCGGCAACGTCGCCGACATGAACACGCAGTCCGTGCCGATCGTGGCCGTCATCGAGGGCCGGCGGTTGCTGATCGACGGCAATGCCGACGGCCACATCTACGCGCTGCTCGCGCGCACCGGCGAGAAGGTCTGGGAGTTCCACCTGTCCCAGCGCGGCATCAACGTCTCGCCCGTCGTCGACGGCACGACGGTCTACGCGGCGCACAGCGAGGAGAACGTCGACAGCGGCGTCATGGGCCGGGTCGTTGCGATCGACGCGACCGGCAGCGGCGACGTGACCGCGACGCACGAGCTGTGGCGCGCCGAGGAGCTGGCGGTGGGCTTCTCGTCGCCCGCGTACCACGACGGCCGGCTGTACGTCATCGACAACTCGGCGAACCTCCTGGCGCTCGACGCCGGCAGCGGCGAGGAGTTCTGGGCGACGAGCATCGGGACGGTCGGCAAGTCCTCGCCGGTCTGGGCGGACGGCAAGCTGTACGTCACCGAGGTGAACGGCAACGTCACCATCCTCCAGCCGACGGCCGACGGCGCCACCGTGCTCGATCACGAGGAGCTGGCCGTCGAGGACGGACGCTACGCCGAGATCTACGGCTCGTTCGCACCCGCGTACGGCCGGCTGTACCTGACCGCGGAGTCCGGCATCTACAGCATCGGCGACCCGAGCGCGCCGTTCGAGGCGCGGGACGCGTCGGCGCCGGCGTTGGGCGCGGAGCTGGCGCCGGGCGAGCCGGCCAGCCTGCAGGTCGTGCCGGCCGAGGTCATCCTCTCGCATGGGGACTCGGTCTCGTTCCGCGTGCTCGCCTTCGACGCCAACGGCGCCGCACTGGGCGAGCGCAGCGCCGAGTGGGCCTTCGACGGCCTGGCGGGTGCGGAGCTGTCGGCGGCGGGAGCGCTGTCGACCCCCGCCGGCGGACCGACCGCGAGCGGCAAGGTGACGGCGACCGTCGGCGGCCTGACCGGCAGCGCGCAGGTGCGCGTCTTCGGGCCGCTGCCGTGGGCGGAGAACTTCGAGAACGGCCGGCCGCGGTTCTGGATCGGCGGCGGGGGCAACCTGCGCGGCGTGGACGAGGACGGCCAGCAGATGCTGCGGAAGGGTCCGTCGCGCACCGGCATCCATCGCCACGCTCTCTACCTGGGGCCGGCGGACATGGCCGGCTACACGATCCAGGCCGACGCCATGGCCACCCAGCGGGGCCGCCGGCGGGCCGACCTCGGGTTGATCAACAGCGGCTATACGCTGGACATGCAGGGCAACGCCCAGCGCCTGCAAGTGCAGTCGTGGGCGGCCGAGCTGCGGATCGACGAGCGGGTGCCGTTCGAATGGGAGCCGAACGTCTGGTACACGCTGAAGCTGCGCGTGGACCAGGACGGCGAGCGCGCCACGATTCGCGGCAAGGTGTGGAAGCGCGACGACGCCGAGCCGGTGGACTGGACGATCACCACCGAGGACCCGGTGCCGGTGGGCCAGGGCAGCCCCGGCCTGGTCGCCTACTCGCCGGTCGACATCTTCTACGACAACGTAAGCGTGATGGAGAACCAATGACTCGACACGGACTGACAACAGCTCTGGCGGCTCTGCTGCTGGCGGGCGCCTCCGCGTCCCAGGCGCAGGACGTCGGCATGTTCGGCAACACGCCGTCCCGCAACATGGCGTCGGATGAAACCGGTCTGCCCGCCGAGTGGGACGTGCTGACCGGCATGAACGTGCTCTGGTCCCAGCCCGTCGGGTCGCAGGCCTACGGGGGCCCGGTGGTCGCCAACGGTCGTGTGTTCGTCGGCACCAACAACGAGGGACGGCGCGACCCCGCCATCGAGGGCGACAAGGGCGTGGTCATGGCCTTCGAGTCCGAGACCGGCGAGTTCCTCTGGCAGATGGTGCACGACAAGCTGCCCGCGGGGCGCGTCAACGACTGGCCGCTGCAGGGCGTCTGCTCCAGCGCGTACATGGAGGGCGACCGCATCTACTACGTCTCGAACGAGGCGCATGTCGTCTGCGTCGACGCCGAGGGCTTCAAGGACGGGGAGAACGACGGCCCGTTCACCGAGGAGGCGGACACGTCGGAGATAGCCGGTGACGTCATCTGGTCGTACGACATGATCGGCGAGCTGGACGTCTTCCCGCACAACCTGGCCACCGGCTCGCCCCTCGTCATCGGCGACATGCTGTTCACGGTGACCAGCAACGGCGTCGACGAGGGGCACGTCAACGTGCCCTCGCCCTTCTCGCCGAACTTCATCGCGCTGAACAAGAACACCGGCGAGCTCGTGTGGGAGAACGCCGTGGTCGGCGAGAACGTCCTGCACGGGAGCTGGACCAACCCGGCCTACGCCGAGATCAACGGCCGGGCGCAGGTCGTCTTCGCCGGCGGCGACGGCATCGTCTACAGCCTCGACGCCGCCACGGGCGAGATCGTCTGGCAGTTCGACTGCAACCCGGAGGACTCGATCTGGGCGCTCGGCGGCCGCGGGACCCGGAACAACATCCTCTCGACGCCCGTGATCTACGACGACAAGGTGTACATCGGCGTCGGCCAGGACCCGGAGCACGGCGAGGCCCCCGGGCACTTCTGGGTCATCGACGCGACCGGCACCGGCGACGTCACCGACACGCACGTCGTCTGGCACCGCGGCGGCGAGGACTTCTACCGCACGATGTCCACCGCGGCCATCCAGGACGGCATCGTCTACATCTCGAGCCTCTCGGGATTCCTCCACGCGCTCGACGCCCAGACCGGCGAGTACTTCTGGACGTACGACACGTTCGCCGCGGTCTGGGCCTCGCCCTTCGCCGCCGACGGCAAGGTCTACCTCGGCGACGAGGACGGCGACATCGTGGTGCTGCGGGCCGGCCGCGAGCTGGAGGTGATCGGGGAGTACACCCTGGGCGCAGCCGTCTACAGCACCCCGGTCGTGCGCGA
>JAAXGX010000030.1 GCA_012271165.1 Vicinamibacteraceae bacterium
TAGCCCCATTCGTTGTCGTACCACGAGAGGACCTTCACGAAGTCCCCTTCCATCACTTTCGTGTACGACGCGTCCACGATGGACGAGTGGGGGTTGCCCCGGAAGTCGATCGAGACGAGCGGCGCGGGCGACAGGTGCAGGATGCCCTGCAGGCGTCCCGCCTCGGCGGCCCCGAATGCTTCGTTCACCGCTTCCGCGCTCGTCGAGCTGTCGACCTGGGCGACCAGATCGACCACCGACACGTTCGGCGTCGGGACGCGCATGGCTATGCCGTCGAGCCTGCCCTTCAACTCCGGCAGCACCTCGCCGACGGCCACCGCCGCGCCCGTGCTGGTCGGGATCATCGACACGCCCGCGGCGCGGGCGCGGCGCAGGTCCTTGTGCGGCAGATCGAGCAGGCGCTGGTCGTTCGTGTACGCATGCACCGTGGTCATCCACCCGCGGCGCAGTCCGAAACTGTCGTGCAACACCTTGGCCACCGGGGCGAGGCAGTTCGTGGTGCACGAGGCGTTCGAGACGATGTGGTGGGCGGCCGGGTCGTAACGCTCGTCGTTGACCCCGAGCACCACGGTCAGGTCGGGCCCCTTGGCGGGCGCGGTGATGATGACCTTCCGGGCGCCCGCGGCCAGATGCTTGGCCGCGTCGTCCCGCCTGGTGAACAGCCCGGTCGACTCCACGACGACGTCGACGCCGAGCTCGCCCCACGGGAGAGCCGCCGGGTCGCGCTGGGACAGCACCCGGAACGAGCGCTCGCCGACCCGGATCGCGTCGCCGTCGACCGCAACCTCCTCGGGCAGATTGCCGAGGACCGAGTCGTACTTCAGGAGGTGGGCCAGCGTGTCCGGGTTGGTGATGTCGTTGACCGCGACGAATTCGAGCTCGCCGTCCCCGAGCGCCGCCCGCAGCACGTTGCGTCCGATGCGGCCGAACCCGTTGATCCCGACCCTGATGGCCATGTCCGCTGCCTCCGCGAGATGTGTCGTTCCTGTCGGGCGCCCCGCAGGGCGATACAAACGATCAATTCTAGGCGGCCCCCTCCGGGGCGGTCAACCGCGAGCGGGTCGCGGCGGCACTGCTATACTCCGGCAACCCTGAAAGCGATGTACCTGCTCTACAGCCTGGCGCTGTGCGCGTATCTGCTCGCGCACCTGCCGGTCGTCGGGTATCAGGCCGTCCGCCAGCGGAAGCCCGTGGGCCGCCTCCGGGATCGGGTAGGCCGGCTCCCGGCCGGCGTGAACCCCGGACGCCGGCGGTCGATCTGGATCCATGCGGTGTCGGTCGGCGAGGTGCTCGCCGCGCGCTCGCTCGTCGCACAGCTCCGGGACGCGTATCCGCGACACCGGCTCCTGATGTCGACCACCACGGCCACCGGCCAGCTCGTCGCCCGCCAGTCGGGCCGTGCGCTCGACGCGGTGTTCTACGCCCCGCTGGACCTGGCGCGGTTCGTCGCCCGCGCCCTCGATCGGGTGGCGCCGGACATGCTCGTGCTGATCGACACCGAGATCTGGCCCAACCTGCTGCGCGCGTGCCGCCGGCGCGGCGTGAAGACCATCCTCGTGAACGGCCGACTCTCGGACCGGTCCTACCGGCGCTACCGGCTCGTGCGCCCGTTCATGCGGCGGGTGCTGGACGGCCTCGACCGCCTGTGCGTGCAGAACGGGGCCTGGAGCCGGCGCTTTCGCGATCTGGGCGTGCCGCCCGCGCGCCTGACCGTGACCGGCAGCCTCAAGTTCGACGCCGTCGACGACGCGGCGGCAGGCGCACCGGCGGGCGACCCGACCCTGCGCTGCTTCGAGTTCGCGGCCGGGCGGCCGGTCATCATTGCCGCGAGCACCCTCCGCGGCGAGGAGGAGCCGGTGCTGCGCGGGTTCGCCGCCGCGCGGCGGTCGGCTGCGGGCGCGGTGCTGATCATCGCCCCGCGCCATCCCGAGCGCTTCGCGGAAGCCGGGCGCCTCGCGTCAGCCCGCGGCTTCGCCGTCGCGCGGCGCACCGAGCTGGAGGCCGCCGCGGCGCCGTCGGCCGACGTGGTCATCCTCGACACCATCGGCGAGCTCGCCCGGCTGTTCCGCCTCGCGACGGTCGTGTTCGTGGGTGGGAGTCTGGTGCCCGCCGGCGGCCACAATCCCATCGAGCCGGCCGCGTTCGGCAAGGCCATCGTGTTCGGGCCGCACATGGAGAACTTCGCGGAGATCGCCGGCCTGTTCGTGGCCCGCGGCGCCGCCTGGCAGCTCGGCTCGCAGGACGAGCTCGACGGGGCGCTCGAGGCGCTGCTGTCCGACGCCGAGCACCGCGCGGCGCTGGGCGCCGCGGCCCGGGCAGTGGTGGACGACCAGCGCGGCGCGCGGCGCCGGACGCTCGCGGTCATGGCGGAGCTCCTGCGGCCGGATGCCGCGCCCCGGGACGCCCGCGCGGCGGACAACCCGTGCTGAGCCGCCTGTACGGCAGTCTCGCCCGGCGCCGGCGCGGCTGGTACGAGCGGTGGCCCGAGGCGCGGCGCCGCCTCGACCGACCGGTCGTCAGCGTCGGCGCGCTGAGCGTGGGCGGTAGCGGGAAGACGCCGATCACCGCCCGCCTGGCCGGGTTGCTGGTGTCGATGGGCGAGCGGCCGGCCGTGCTGAGCCGGGGCTACGCCCGCACCCGCCGGGTCGCCGGCGTCGTCGTGGTGCGCGATGTCGACCGCGTGCGGGCGGGACTGGCGGAGGCTGGCGACGAGCCGTTCATGCTGGCCCAGGCGCTGCGCGACACCGCGGTTCTGGTGGCTGCGGACCGCCACCGGGCCGGGCGGCTGGCCGAGACGGCCATGGGGGCGACGGTGCATCTGCTCGACGACGGCTTCCAGCACCTCGCCCTGCACCGGGACGTCGACCTGCTGCTGCTGGCGGAGCAGGACCTGGCCGATCCGCGGACGCTGCCCGGCGGCCGCTTGCGGGAGCCGGTGGATGCGGCCCGCCACGCCGACGCGCTGATCGTCGAGACGCCGGATGCCGGGCGCGCGCGCGCGCTCGCCGACCGGCTGGCCGTCGGGCGGGCATTTCGTTTCACGCGCGTGCTCCAGCCGGCGCGGCACGCTGAGACGCAGCAGGAGGTGGGGGTGGCGCCCGGGGCGCCGCTGCTGGCGGTGGCCGGCATCGCGCAGCCGGGGCGCTTCTTCCGCGCGCTGCGCGCGCGAGGTTACGCCGTGGCCGCCACGCTCGCGTTTCGCGACCACCACCCGTATACGGCCCGGGACATCGCCCGCATCGAACGTCTGGCGGCAGCCCGGCGGGTGGAGTACGTCGTCACCACCGAGAAGGATCGCGTGCGGCTGCTGCCGTACGCCCCGTTCGCCTTTCCGTTGCTGTCGATTCCGCTGGCCGTGCCAATCGAGCCCGAGGCGTCGTTCCGGGCGTGGCTCGGCGGACGCGTCGAGCGCGCGCGGGCCGCATGAGGCGCCGGCTCGAGTACGCGGCCGTCCTGGCGCTGCGGGCCGCGGTGCGCGCGCTGCCCCGGCGGGCGAGCCTGGGCGTCGGCGCTGCCCTGGGACGGCTCTTCCACCGCGTGCACCGGAGTCGCCGCGAGCTGGCCCTGGCGAACCTGCGCGGGGCGTTTCCGGCCCGGGCCGAGGACGAGCTGCAGGCGATTCTGCTCGCGACCTTCGAGCACTTCGGCCGGCACGTGATCGAGCTGCTCAACTTCGACGCGATGAGCACGAGCCAGATGACGCGGCTGGTGGACGTCGAGGGGCGCACGCGCGTCGAGCGCGCGCTCGCCCGCGGCCGGGGCGTGGTCTTCTACTCCGGCCACATTGGATACTGGGAGGTGCAGGCCATGGTGCACGCGGTGCTGTTCGCGCCGGTCGTCATGGTGGCGCGCACGCTCGACAATCCGCTGCTCGACCGCCTGCTCGGCCGCGTCCGCACGCGCGTGGGCACGCACGTGCTGCCCCGGGAGGGGGCGGTTCGCGGGCTGCTGCGCGCGCTGCGCGACCGGGCGCCCGTCGCCATGATGATCGATCAGCACATGCAGGACCGCAGTGCCGTGACGGTTTCGTTCTTCGAGCGTCCGGCGGCGACCACGTCGGTCGTCGCGGCGCTGGCGTTGCGGACCGGCGCGCCGGTCGTTCCCGTGTTCGCGCTGCCGCTTCCGGGCGGGCGCTATCGCCTCGTGTACGAGGAGCCGGTCGCGCCGCCTCCGGCCGACGATCCCGACCCGCTCCGCACGTATACGCAGCGCTGCACGGACGTGCTGGAGTGCTACGTGCGCCGGCATCCGGACCTGTGGCTCTGGATGCACCGGCGCTGGCGGACCGACGAGGCCGGCGTCTCCGGGGCGCCGTCCCCGCGTGAGGATAACCGCCGGTGATCGAGCGTCTTCTCGAGCTGGTCGACGCCGCGGGCGAGCGGCAGGTGGCCGTGATCGGGGACGTGATTGCGGACGAGTTCATCCACGGCCGGCTGTCGCGCGTCTCGCGCGAGGCGCCGGTCCTCATTCTCCAGTACGACGGCACGACCGTCGTGCCGGGCGGCGCGGGGAACGCGGCCGCGAACGTGGCCGCCCTCGGGGGGGGCGCGCGCCTGGTCGGTCTGCTCGGCACGGCGGATGCCGACCGGCGCGTGGCGCGCGCGCTGCCGCGCGGGGTGGACCGCGCAGGCCTCGTCCGCGCCAGCGGCTACCATGCGCCCGTCAAGACCCGCATCCTGGCCGGCGGGGCGCACTCGACCCGGCAGCAGGTCGTGCGGATCGACCGCGAGGCCGACGTGCCGGACGACCCCGGCACGCGCCTCGCGTTCGAACGCGCCGCCCGTGCGGCCGCCGCCGAGTGCGATGCGGTGCTCGTATCCGACTACGGTTCCGGGTTGGCGCGTCCCGCCCTGGTCGCGGGCATCCGCCGCGCGGCCGCGCGGCGCCGCGCGGCCGTCCCGATCGTCATCGATTCGCGCTACGACCTGCTGCGGTATCGTGGCGCGACGGCGTGCACCCCCAACGAGGCGGAGGTGGAGCAGGCCCTCGGCCTCACGATTGGCGACGATTCGGCGCAGCTGGAGCGCGCGGGCCGGACGCTGCTCAAGCGCCTGCGGGCCGAGGGGCTGGTGCTGACCCGCGGGCGGCGCGGGATGGCGGTGTTCGTGCCCGGCCGGCAGACGGCGCACATCCCGGTCTTCGGCACCGACGAGGTCGCCGACGTGACCGGTGCGGGCGATACGGTGATCGCCACGATCGCGCTGGCGCTCGCCGCGGGCGCGTCGCTGCTGGAGGCGGCGATCCTGGCCAACTATGCCGGGGGACTGGTCGTCATGAAGCGCGGGACGGCGACGGTGTCCGCCGACGAGCTGCGCGGCGCCGTCCGCACGGGCCGGGCGTCCGCGCCCTGAAACCGAAATGGGTCGAGTCGTTTCGCTGCCGGAGTTGCGCGGACTGGTCGCGGCGGACCGTGCCGGGGGGCGGACCATTGCGCTGGCCAACGGGTGCTTCGACGTCGTGCACGTCGGCCACGTGCGCTACCTGGCCGGCGCCGCCGCGGAGGCGGACCGGCTGGTGGTGGCCATCAACGACGATCGGTCGGTGGCCGCCCTCAAGGGGCCGGGGCGTCCCGTGCTGCCCGCCGGCGAACGGGCCGAGCTGGTGGCGGCGTTCGCCGTCGTCGACTACGTCATCGTCTTCCCGGAGCCCACCGTCGCGGAGCTGCTGGGGGTGCTGCGACCCGACGTCCACTGCAAGGGGACCGACTACACCGTCGAGACGGTGCCCGAGCGGGCGATCGTGCGCGGCTACGGCGGCCGGACCGCCATCGTGGGCGATCCCAAGGCGCACTCGACCCGCGACCTGATCGCGGCCATCACGCGGCGCCCGCATCCGCCGGGCGCGGCCGCGCGGCAGTCCTGAGTCGTGCCGATGCGCATCCTGGTCGTGCGGCTGAGCTCGCTGGGGGACGTCGTGCACGCCGTTCCTGCCGTTGCCGGCCTGCGGCGCACCTTCCCGGATGCGCGCATCGACTGGCTGGTCGACGACCGCTATCGCGAGCTCGTCGACCTCGTTGCGGCCGTCGACCGGCGCATCGGCGTGCCGCGGACCCGCCGCCTGACGCGCCTCCCGCGCCTCGTGCGCGGGCTGCGGGAAGCCCGCTACGACGTGGCGCTCGACCTCCAGGGCCTGCTGAAGTCGGCGCTGCTGGCGCGGTCGGCGGGCGCCCGGCGGCTGATCGGCCTCGAGCGGGCGCACCTGCGGGAGCGTCCGGCCGGCTGGCTGTACTCCGAGACGCCGCGGCTGGGCGATCCGGTCCACGTCATCGAGCGCAACCTGGCCCTCGTCGCCTGCCTCGGCGTGCGCGCGCGGCCCTTCGAGTTTCCGCTTGCGGACCGGTCGTCCGCGGTGGTCCGGGAGGCCCGGGACGCGCTCGGAGCGGATCGCGCCCGGCCGTTCGCGCTCATCAACCCGGGCGCGGCCTGGGCCAGCAAGCGCTGGCCGCCCGCGCGCTTCGGGGCGCTGGCACGCGGCTTGGCGCGCACGTGCGGCCTGCGGTCCGTCGTGCTGTGGGGGCCGGGCGAGCGGGCGCTGGCGGAACGGGTGGTCGACGCCGCGGCCGGCGCCGCGGCGCCGGCGCCGGCCACGACCGTGGGGCGCCTGGTGGCGCTGGCGCGGGCCGCCGCGGTCGTCGTCTCCGGCGATACCGGTCCGCTGCATGTCGCGGCCGCTGTCGGCGCGCCGACCGTCGGCATCTACGGGCCGAGCGATCCGCGGCGGAACGGACCCTGGTCGCCGCGCGACATCGTCGTGTCGCCGCGCCAACCGTGCCGCTGCCGGCTGCGGCGGGCCGGTTCGACGGGCGTGGTCGTCCGGCGCTGCGTAGAGGCGCGGCCCTGCCTCGCGTCCATTCCGGTCGAGGACGTGGCGGGCGCCGTGGCGCGCCGGCTCGCCGCGAACGATGCCTGACGCTGCCACGCGCCACCGCCGGCTGTTCCTGATTGCCCGTGCGCGCGTGTCGGCCGGTTTCCTCGTCGGCGCGTGCGCGCTCTGGCTGGCCCAGCCGACCTGGCGCTCGCTCGGCGCCGGCGCGCTGGCGGCCGCCGTCGGCGAGGCGCTCCGGGTGTGGGCGGCGGGCCACCTGCGCAAGGGGCAGGAGATCACCCAGTCGGGACCGTACCGCTACCTGCGCCACCCCCTGTACTGCGGATCGGCCGTCATCGGCGTCGGGTTCGCGGTCGCGGCCGCCGCTCTGCCGGCGGCGGTCCTCGTCCTCGGGTATCTCGGCATCAGCCTGGGGGCCGCAGTGCGCCTGGAGGAGGCGACCCTGCGCGACGTGTTCGGCCCGGAGTTCGAACGCTACGCGGGCGGCGCCGCGGTCGCGTCCGACCGGCGCTTCAGCCTCGCGCGGATGGTCGCGAATCGCGAGCACCAGGCGCTGGCGGGATTCGTCGCGGCGCTCGGCATTCTCGCGCTGAAGGCGTGGCTGCGACCCGCCTGACACGAGCAGCCCGTGGCAAAAGCCCCGCTGCATTCGAGCGGCCATGCATCCCGGCTGGCGGCGTTGCTCCTCTGTCGAGTATGCCCAATACGCTCCCTCGTCGCGCCTTGCCAGCCGTGCGCCTGGCCGCTCTCGGTGCAACGCGCGGTTTCACCACGGGCTGCTTGGAATGCCGTATAATGCAATGCTCCGGGGTCACGCAGTGGGCGGTTAGCTCAGTGGCAGAGCACCGGTCTTACACACCGGCTGTCACAGGTTCGAGTCCTGTACCGCCCACCAGCCGCCGGCGGCGGCCGTGGCGCCGGGCGGAGTGCAGCGTCCAGCGCGTCCAGATGCGGGGTCGTAGTTCAGCTGGTTAGAACGCCGGCCTGTCACGCCGGAGGTCGCGAGTTCGAGTCTCGTCGGCCCCGCCATCTCTGCTGCAACGCGCGGGCGTCCGGGTGCGGTGGCGGCGGGCTTCCGCGCCCGCCGGCGGCCGGGCGCCGTCAGCCCATGTCACGCGTACAGTCGAGTCGCTCGCCGGCCGTCTTCCTCGACCGGGACGGGACGTTGATCGAGGACGTCGGCTACGTCGACCGACTCGACCGGATGCGCCTCTATCCCTGGAGCGTCGAGGCCGTCCGCCTGCTGCGGCGAGCCGGCTATGCCGCCGTCGTGGTGACGAACCAGGCGGGCGTGGCGCGCGGGATGATCAGCGAGCAGGTGGTCGTGGAGGTCCGCGACCGCCTGCAGCAGGATCTCGCTCGGGCCGGCGCGCGGCTCGACGGCCACTACCACTGCCCCCATCTGCCCGACGCCCCGCTGGCGGCGTATCGCCGGCGCTGCGGTTGCCACAAGCCCGAGCCGGGCATGATCCGGCAGGCGGCGGCGGACCTGACCCTCGATCTCGACCGCTCGGTCGTCGTCGGCGATCGCTGGACCGACGTCCGCCTGGCCCGCGCCGCCGGCGCCGCGGCGATTCTCGTCAAGACGGGCTACGGCGCGAGCCAAGCCGCCCGGCCCGCTCCGGGCGCGACGGCGGACGCCGTCACCGCGAACCTGCTGGAGGCGGCCGGCTGGATTCTCCGTCACCTGCCGCACCCTCGCCGCGACTGACGCGCCGCCGCGGGGCCTCGCCGCTCCGCCGCGACCCGTGTGTTACGATTCGGTTTCGTGCATGGCTTTTCGCGACATCGCAGGTCATCGTGCGCTCGTGCAGTTGATCTCACGGGCCGTCGACCGGGCGTCGCTGCCACCGAGCCTGCTCTTCGCGGGGCCTGAGGGGGTCGGGAAGCGGCTGGCGGCCACGGCGCTGGCCCAGGCGCTCAATTGCACCGACCCGCTGCGCGGTTGCATGCCGCGCGCGTCCGGCTCCGGCCCCGCCCTTCCGCTGGACGCCTGCGGCCGTTGCTCCGCCTGCACCCGGATCGCCCGCGGCGCGCATCCCGACGTGCTCGCCGTCGAAGCCGGGGACGGCGGGGCCATCACCATCGACCAGGTACGCCGCGCGGTCGGCCAGGCCAGGTATCGGCCCTTCGAGGGTCGGCGCCGGGTCATCGTCATCGACGCGGCCGACCAGCTCGTTCCGCAGTCGCAGAACGCGCTGCTCAAGACCCTCGAGGAACCGCCCGACGCCTCGCAGTTCGTACTCGTCACGGCGCGTCCCGACACGCTGCTCGCCACGGTGCGGTCGCGGTGCCAGCGCCTGAGCTTCGGCCAGCTCGGGACCGCGGAGGTGACCGGCGTCCTGGTGCGCGATCACGGCTACGACCAGCCGGCGGCGCTGGCGTCGGCGGCGTCAGCCGGGGGCAGCGTCGGGCGCGCCCTGCTGCTGGCGTCGGGGGAGCTGGCGGCGGCGCGCGCCGCGGCGCTGGCTCTGCTGCAGGCCGTCGCGGGGGCGTCCGACACGAAGACGCGCCTCGACGGGGCGAAGGCGCTGCTCGCCGGCAAGAGCGGCGGCAAGGCGAGCGGCGGGGTTCAGCGCCAGGAGCTGACGCGGCGGCTGCGGCTCCTGGCGTCGATGCTGCGCGACGTCACCCTGCTGGCCAGCGGCGGGGACCGGGCGGCCCTCGCCAACGCGGACCTGCACGACCGCTTCGAGCCGCTGGCGCGGACGGTCGCCGCACGCCGCGGCGTGCGGGCCTTCGCGGCGGTCGGCGAGGCGCTCGCGGCGACCGCGCAGAACGCCGGTCCGAAGGTCGTCGCCGACTGGGTCGCGTGCCGCCTGTAGCAGGTGAGACCATGGCTGAATCCGAACAGCCGCCGTTCGTGAGCATCAAGTTCGATCCGGTCGGGCGGCTGCACCACTTTCTCCTTCCGGAGGTCGGCTTCAAGCCGCCGCTGCAGCCGGGCGACGCGGTCGTCGTGGCGCGCGGCGCGCAACGCGCCTACGGCACGGTGAGGCCGCCGGTGCCGCAGCTCGCCGAGCGCAAGGCGCCGCCGGCGAACTCCACCGACCGGGTCCTGCGGCGGGCGTCGAAGCAGGACATCACGAACCGTCTCGCGCAGCAGCACCGCGAGCGGGAGGGCTACCGGATCGGCCTGATGAAGATACGCGAGCGCGGCCTCGCCATGAAGCTGGTGCGCGTCGAGCAGCCGTTCGACGTCTCGCGGCTGGTCTTCTACTTCACCGCCGAGGACCGCGTCGACTTCCGGGACCTCGTGCGCGATCTCGCGGCCGAGTTCCGCTGCCGGATCGAGATGCGCCAGCTCGGCGCCCGCGACGAGGCGAAGCTGCTCGGCGGCTACGGGACGTGCGGCCGTCCGCTCTGCTGCACCACCTGGCTCAAGGGCTTCGAGCCGATCTCCATCAAGATGGCCAAGCGGCAGCACCTCAGCCTCAACCCCTCGCGGCTCTCCGGGTTGTGCGGGCGGCTGAAGTGCTGCCTGCGGTACGAGCTGCCCAACGCGGCGGGCGAGCAGTTCGCCGGGTGCGCCCACGAGGGCTCGTGCAGCCGCAGCAGCGCCGGGGGCGGGTGCGGCGGCGACTGCGCGAGCGGGGGCTGCGGCACGTGCTCCGCGGGCTCCTGAACCCGACCGCGAGCGGCGACCGCGAGGCCTGATGGCGCTGCCCCGCATCGGCCTCACCGTCGGCGATCCCGCGGGCATCGGCCCGGAGATCGCGGAGCGGGCCGCCAGGGACCCGCGCGTCACCGACGTCTGCGAGCCGCTGCTGTATCGTCCGGCGCCGGCCGGCGCCGCCGCGTTCGAGCCGGGCGTGGCGACGGCGGACGGCGGGCGGGCGGCCTTCGACGCCGTGTGCCGGGCGACGGCCGACGCGCTCGCGGGGCGGCTCGACGCCGTGGCGACCGCGCCCATCAACAAGACGGCCTGGCGGCTGGCCGGCCTGCCCTGGCGCGGCCACACCGACCTGCTGGCGCACCTGACGAGGGCGTCCGACGTGGCGATGATGTTCCATACCGACCGGTTGCGCGTCGTGCTGGCGACCGTGCACATCCCGCTGGGGGAGGTCCCGGCGCAGCTCACGCGGCACCGCGTCGAGCGCACGGTCGAGCTCGCCGCCGCCGGGCTGCCGCGGTTCGGATGCCGCACGGCCCGCCTGGCGCTGGCGGGCGTCAATCCGCACGCGGGCGAGGACGGGCTCATGGGACACGAGGAAACGCGGGTGCTGCGGCCCGCCGTCGAGGCCCTGCGGGCCCGCGGCATCGCCGTCGAGGGCCCGCTGCCCGGCGACACGGTGTTCGTCCGCGCGCTCGGCGGCGAGTTCGACGCCGTGGTGGCCTGCTATCACGACCAGGGGTTGATTCCGGTCAAGCTCGTCGCGTTCGGCCGCGCCGTCAACGTGACGCTGGGGCTCCCCATCGTGCGCACCTCGGTCGACCACGGCACCGCGTACGACATCGCCGGCAAGGGCGTGGCCGATCCGTCCAGCATGGTCGAGGCGCTGCGCCTCGCCGCGCAGCTCGCCGTCCGCCGCGAGCCCGCTCAGCCATGACCGACCGTACCGGCGAGCGTCTCATCGCCGACAACCGCAAGGCGCGCCACGACTACCACCTGCTCGACACCTTCGAGGCGGGCATCGTGCTGCTCGGCACGGAGGTCAAGGCCATTCGCGAAGGCCGCGTCAACCTCCGGGACAGCTACGGGCGCGTCGAGAACGGAGAGGTCTTTCTCCACAACGTGCACATCAGTTCCTACAGCCATCGCGGGTACGCCGATCACGAACCGCTGCGCCGCCGGAAGCTGCTGCTCAACAAGGGGGAGATCCGCAAGCTGATCGGCAAGACCGTCGAGCGCGGCTGCACGCTCGTGCCGGTGCGGATGTACTTCAGGAGCGGCCGGGTCAAGGTGGCCGTGAGCATCGCCAAGGGCAAGAAGACCCACGACAAGCGCGAAACGATCCGGCGCCGGGAGATCGACCGCGAGACGCGGGCGATGGTGAAGGGCCGCGGCCGTTGACGATCCTCGTCACCGGCGCCGAGGGGCGCCTCGGGTCCACGCTGGCGGCGGTGCTCGGCGCCGGGCACCGGGTCGCGCCCCGGGGCCGCGGCGCGCTGGACATCACCCGGCCTGCGGAGGTCGCCGCGGCCCTGCGGTCCGCCGCGCCGGACGTCATCGTCAACTGCGCCGCCTACAACGACGTGGACGGTGCCGAGGACGATCCGCTAGCCGCCTTCGAGGTGAACGCCTTCGCGGTGCGCACGCTCGCGCGCGCCGCGCGCGAGGCCGGGGCCACGCTGGTGCACTACGGCACCGACTTCGTCTTCGACGGCCGGTCCGCCGCGCCGTACACCGAGGAGGACGCCCCCAACCCGCAGAGCGTCTACGCGATGTCGAAGCTGGTGGGCGAGTGGTTCGCGCGGGATGCGAAGGCGTACGTCCTGCGGGTGGCGAGCCTGTTCGGAGGTGGGCGGCCCGGCGTGCGCGCAAGCAGCCTCGACCGCATGGCGGACGCCATCCTGGCAGGGCGGGAGGTCCAGGCGTTCGCGGACCGGACCGTCTCGCCGAGCTACGTGCCCGACGTGGCGGCCGCGACCGCGGCGCTGCTGGCGGCCGCGCCGCCCCCCGGCATCTATCACTGCGTCGGCTCCGGCCGGGGCACCTGGCTCGAGGTGGCGACCGAGCTGGCGCGCCGCCTCGACCGCGACGCCCGCATCGTGCCGGTGGCCGCGGCCGATCGCCCGCAGCGGGCGCGCCGTCCGACGTTCTCCGCCCTGGCCAACGCCAGGCTGGCCCGGGCCGGCATCGAGATGCCGCACTGGACCGACGCGCTCGGACGCTACGCGGCGGAGCGGGCGACCGGCTAGCTTCAATCGGACGGGGCTGCGCCCCGCACCCCCGGCTGGTCGAGGGGTTCGCTTCCAGGAGCCGCCCACGGTGAGCGTGTTACGCTTGCGGGAAGTGGAAGTCCTGACGACATGGCTCACGCCCGCCCTGTTGGTCGCGCTCGTCGCGTGGCTCCGCTCCGAGCTAATCAGCCGGACGGACAAGCTCGAGAAGCGGTTCGACGCCGTTGACAAGCGCTTTGAAAGCGTTGAGAAGCGGTTCGACACGGTGTTCCGCGAGCTGGCCTACCTGCGGGAACGCATGGCCAAGCTCGAAGGCTCGCTCGAGGGCTTCCTGGCCGGCCGCCGCGACGGCAATGCCGCCTGACATCATCGCCGGCCGGCGCTAGCCCAGCGCTTCCTCCACCAGGTCCGACACCAGGCGGCCGATGGCCAGGCACGCGGTCAGGCCGGGCGAGTCGATGCCGGCCGCGTGCACGAGGTGGGGGACGCGGGCGTCGCGGCGGATGATGAAGTCGGAGAACGGCTCCTCCGGCGGGCAGGCCTTGGCCCGAATCCCCGTGCCGCCGGGACGCAGGTCGTCCCGCGCGAGCGCGGGCAGCAGGCGGCGTGCTGACTGCAGGAAGTGGTCCAGCGGCAGCCGGTCGGCCTCGTAGTCGTCCCGGGCCGTCTGATAGCGCGCGGTCGGGCCGAGCGTGACGGCGCCCCACGTGGTGCGGGTGAAGTGGACGCCCAGGCCGTGGCCGCTCGGGTCGGGCAGCGGGTAGACGGGACCGTTGATGAGGTGGCGCCGCCCGGGGGCCAGCTCGGCGTACTCCCCCCGGACCGGGTAGATCGTGAACGGCTCGCCGCCGAGCATCGCCGACAGCTCGTCGGCGTACAGGCCGGCGGCGTTGACCACGACCCGCGCGCCAATCGTCTCCCGCGGGGTGCGCAGCTCGATGCCGTCGCGGCCGGCGCCGCCGCCGCGGACCGGCGTGCCGGGCAGCAGGTAGGCGTCGCGGTCGGCGGCCAGCCGCGCCAGCGTGCGCACCAGGCCCTCCGCCTCGACGATGCCGGTCGACGGCGACCACAGCGCGGCGCAGGCGTCGACGGCCGGCTCGCGGGCACGCACGAAGCGGCGGTCGACGACCGTCAGATCGTCGACGCCGTTGGCCGCCCCACGCTCGGCGAGCCGCTCGAGCTCGGCGATCTCGCCGCCGCGCGTGCAGACGATCAGCTTGCCGCAGCGCGCGTGGGGGATGTCGTGCAGCGCGCAGAACCGGTAGAGCGCGTCGCGTCCCTCGACGCACAGGCGGGCCTTGAGCGAGCCCGCCGGGTAGTAGATCCCGGCGTGGATGACGCCGCTGTTGTGCGTGCTCGACTCAAGGCCCGGTCGCGGATGCCGCTCCAGCACGCAGGTCGAGCGGCCGCGTTCCGCGATGGCGCAGGCGGCGGCGAGTCCCACGACGCCCCCGCCGACGATCGCCACGTCCAGACGCTCCATGGCCGGCGACGATTGTGCCACGCGCCGGGCGCGACGTCGTACACTAACCGGCTACGGGCGCCCCGGCGCGGGCGCTGGCCGGCATGTCGAAACGGGCCATCATCACCGGCGTCAGCGGGCAGGACGGTTCGTACCTGGCGGAGCTGCTGCTCGACCGGGGGTACGAGGTCGTCGGCGTCGTGCGCCGCCTCAGCGCCCCCAACCACTGGCGCATCGAGCACCTCCTCGATCGCATCGACCTGCGCCCGGGCGATCTGCTGGATCAGCTCTCGCTGATCCGGCTCGTGGACGAGGTGCGGCCGCACGAGATCTACAACCTCGCCGCCATGTCGTTCGTCCCGGCGTCGTGGGACCAGCCGATGCTGACTGGCGAGTACAACGCCCAGGGCGTGACGCGCCTGCTCGAGGCGCTCCGCCAGGTCGACACCTCGATCCGCTACTACCAGGCGTCGTCGAGCGAGATGTTCGGGAAGGTCCGCGAGACGCCGCAGAACGAACGGACGCCGTTCTATCCGCGCAGTCCCTACGGCGCCGCGAAGGCATTCGCCCACCACATCACGGTGAACTACCGCGAGAGCTACGACCTGTTCGCCGTCTCGGGCATCCTGTTCAACCACGAGTCGCCCCGGCGGGGGCTCGAGTTCGTGACGCGCAAGGTCAGCGACGGGGTAGCGCGCATCAAGCTCGGCCGCGCCCGCACGCTCGTGCTCGGCAACCTCGACGCGCGCCGGGACTGGGGGTTCGCCGGCGACTACGTGCGCGCGATGTGGTCCATGCTGCAGCAGGACGCGCCGTCGGACTACGTGGTCGCGACGGGCGTCAGCCACTCCGTGCGGGACCTGGTCGAGACCGCGTTCTCGCACGTCGGCCTCGACTGGCGCGACCACGTGCGCACGGACGCGAGGTTCCTGCGGCCGGCCGACATCGAGCACCTGGTCGGCGACGCGTCGAAGGCCCGCGGGGTGCTGGGCTGGCAGCCGACGGTCGATTTTCGCACGCTGGTCCGCACCATGGTCGACGCCGACCTGCAGCGGCTGGCGGGCGCGGGCGAACCGGCGCCGGCCGCCGCCGCCGGCCGCTAGGCGGAGCCGACTACGCCCTCGAGCGGGCTGCTGGCGGTGGCGTACGGCTTGCGCGGAATGCGCCCGGCGAGGAATCCGGCGCGTCCGGCTTCCACGGCGAGGCGCATCGCCCGCGCCATGACGACCGGGTCCCGCGCGCCGGCGATGCCGGTGTTCATCAGGACGCCGTCGGCCCCGAGCTCCATGGCCAGCGCGGCGTCCGACGGCGTGCCGACGCCGGCGTCCACGATGACGGGCACGCCGGCCGCGCCCTTGATGATGCGGATGTTGTTGGCGTTCTGGATGCCCAGCCCGGAGCCGATGGGCGCGCCGAGCGGCATCACGGCCGCGGCGCCGGCGTCCTCGAGCTTGCGGCAGACCACCGGGTCGTCGTTGGTGTAGGGCAGCACGACGAAGTCGTCGCGGACCAGCCGGCGGGTCGCCTCGAGCAGGGCCTCGTTGTCCGGAAAGAGGGTGCGCTCGTCACCGATCACCTCGAGCTTCACCCAGTTCGACAGGCCGACCTCGCGCGCCAGGTGGGCGGTTCGAACGGCATCTTCCGCCGTGTAGCAGCCCGCCGTGTTGGGCAGCAGGAAGTACTTGTCGGCGTCGATGAAGTCGAGCAGCGATTCCTGCGAGCGGTCGCTGAGGTTGACCCGCCGCACGGCCACGGTCACCATCTCCGCTCCCGACTCCGCGTGCGCCTGCACCATGACCGGGTTCGACGGGTACTTGCCCGTCCCGACGATGAGGCGCGAGCGGAACGTCCGGCCGGCCAGCGTCAGCGGATCAGCCGGCATGCGCGCCGCCCCCGACGAAGTTGACCACCTCCACCTGATCGCCGTCGCTCACGACCACCGTGTCGTACGCTGCGCGCTTCACTATCGCGAGGTTGTGCTCCACGGCGACGCGCCGCGAATCGATCTCGAGCCTGGCGAGCAACTGGCCCACGGTCAGTGGCGCCGCGATTTCGTAGGGATCACCGTTGAGCATGATTCTCAAGCGGCTGAAAGCGTACTCGCGGCCGCGGCCCAAGTCAAGGCTAAGCCCTTGTGCAATGGGAGGTTAGAACTGTGCGAGAGATCCGCCGCCGCCGCGAGCATTGACTTGCCTCCGAGGCGGCAGTACGATGTTTGCGTACCTTTGATACTTTTGTCACAAGCCGGTCATCCGCGGGGCGGTCGCCCCGTATTTTTTCGACCACGCTTGAGAAAACATTCACAACCTAGATGGCTCTCCACCGGTTCCGGAAGGGTCTGCGGCTGCCGCTAGCCGGCGAGCCGGTTCAGGAGGTCGAGCGGGCACCGGCCCCGCGCTGCGTCGCGCTCGTCGCGGCGGACTTCGTCGGGCTGCGTCCGACGATGCACGTCGCGGTGGGCGACAGCGTGCGGCGCGGCCAGCTCCTGTTCGAGGACAAGAAGATGGCCGGCCTGCGCTACACGGCGCCGGCCGCCGGCACCGTGGCGGCCGTCAACCGCGGCGAGCGGCGCGCGCTGCAGTCCGTCGTCATCGAGCTGAGCCGTGCGGAGCGCGAGGGTCGCGAGGCGGAGCAGGAGAGCTACCGCGCGTTCACGGGACGCCACCCGACCGGGCTGAGCCCGGCCGAGGTGCAGGAGCTGCTCGTCGAGTCCGGCCTGTGGGTCGCGTTGCGGGCCCGCCCCTTCGGGCGCGTCGCGAATCCGGCGGCCCGGCCGCACTCGATCTTCGTCACGGCCATCGACACGCAGCCGCTCGCGCCGTCGCTCGACGCGGCGGTGACGGATGCGACGGCCTTCGAGTGGGGCGTGGCGGCGCTCGGCCGCCTCACCGACGGCCCGGTCTTCGTGTGCACGGCCCCGCAGACGGTCATCCCGGTCCCGGCCGGCGAGCGCGTGCGTCACGAGCAGTTCGCCGGCCCGCACCCGGCGGGCACGGTCGGTCTGCACATCCATACGCTGGATCCGGTCGATCGCACCAAGACGGTCTGGCACCTCGGGGCGCAGGACGTCGCGGCCATCGGCACGCTGCTGCGCACCGGCTCGCTGGAAGCGGGCCGCGTCGTGGCGCTCGGCGGGCCGCCGGTGCGGCGGCCGCGGCTGCTGCGCACCCGGCTGGGCGCCGCCCTCGACGACGTGCTCCGCGGCGAGCTCGAGGACGGGGAGGTGCGTGCGATCTCCGGCTCGGTGCTGTCCGGGCGCGCGGCCGCCGGTCCGGTGCACGGTTATCTGGGACGCTACCACCAGCAGATCTCCGTGCTCGCCGAGGGCCGCGAGCGGGAGTTCCTCGGCTGGCTGGGGCCGGGCCTCGACAAGTTCTCCGCGATCCGGACGTTCGTCTCCGCGTTGCTGCCGCGCCGGCAGATCCGCCTGACGACCTCCACCAACGGCTCGCAGCGCGCCATCGTGCCCATCGGGACCTTTGAGCACGTCATGCCGCTCGACCTGATGGCGACGCCCCTGCTGCGGGCACTGCTCATGGACGACGTCGACCGCGCGGAGGAGCTCGGGTGCCTCGAGCTCGACGAGGAGGACCTGGCGCTCTGCACGTTCGTCTGCGCCGGCAAGAACGACTACGGACCCCATTTGCGTCATGTGCTCGACACGCTCGAGAAGGAAGGCTAGGAGCCCGCGCCGCATGGCGGCACGGACGCCCGTCGTCAAGTCATGAAATTTCTGCGCCGTCTCCTCGACCGGCAGGCGCACCACTTCGAGCCGGGCGGCCGGCTCGAGAAGCTGTACGCCCTCTGGGAGGCCCAGGACACGTTCCTGTACACCCCGGGTCACGTGACCGGGGGCCCGTCCCACGTCCGCGACGGCCTCGATCTGAAGCGGATGATGGTGACGGTGGTGGCGGCGCTGGCCGGTTGCATCTACATGGCCTTCCACAACACCGGCTACCAGGCGAACCTGGCGATCGCCAGGGGCGCCCCGCCGCTCGAGACTTGGCAGACCAGCGTGGTCGAGCTGCTCGGGATCGGCTTCGCGCCGGAGAGCTGGGCGGCGTGCTTCGTGCACGGCGGGCTGTACTACCTGCCGGTGCTCGCCGTGACGTTCGCGGTGGGCGGGTTCTGGGAGATGCTGTTCGCCTCGGTGCGCAAGCACGACGTGAACGAGGGGTTCCTGGTGAGCGGGATGCTGTTTCCGCTGATCCTGCCCCCAACCATTCCGCTCTGGCAGGTCGCGCTCGGCGTGTCGTTCGGCATCGTCGTGGGCAAGGAGATCTTCGGCGGCACCGGCATGAACGTGCTGAACCCGGCGCTCGTCGGCCGCGCGTTCCTCTTCTTCGCGTATCCGGCCGATATCTCGGGGGACACGGTGTGGATTGCGGCGCAGACCACCACCGACGGCGTGAGCGGCGCCACCTCGCTGGCGCAGGCGACGCTGGGCGGCACGTCGGCGGTCGCCGGGGCGGTCGAGCCGTGGAGCGCGTTCGTCGGCTTCATCCCGGGCTCGATGGGCGAGACCTCGTTCATCGCCTGCCTGCTCGGGGCGGGGGTGCTGGTGGTGACCGGCGTCGGGTCGTGGCGCATCATGCTCAGCGTGGCCGCCGGGACGGCGGTCATGGCCCTGACCCTGAACGGCATCGGCTCGGCGACCAACCCGTTCTTCGACGTGTCGCCGACCTGGCACTTCCTGCTCGGGGGCTGGGCGTTCGGCACGGTCTACATGGCGACCGACCCGGTCTCGGCGCCGACGGCGCTGCGGGGGCAGTACGTCTACGGCTTTCTCATCGGGGTGCTGGCCGTGCTGATTCGGGTGGTCAACCCGGCCTACCCCGAGGGCATGATGCTCTCCATCCTGTTCATGAACCTGTTCGCGCCCCTGATCGACTACTTCGCCGTGCAGGCGAACATCAGACGGAGGAGGGCCCGAAATGCACGCTAGCGTGGCCTACAATCTCGCGTTTGCGGCCGCCGTCTGCGTCGTCTGCGCCATCGTCGTCTCGACCTCGGCGGTGGCGCTCCAGGATCTGCAGGCGGCGAACGCGGCGCTCGAGAAGCGCCGCAACGTGCTCGTGGCGGCGGGCCTGGCCGAGAGCGACGAGCGGCCGCCGGCCGAGGAGATCGACGCCCGCTTCGAGGCGATTCGCGCCGTGGTCATCGACGTCGCGACGGGGCAGGAGGTCGCGGACATCGACCCCGATGCGTTCGACGACCGCGCGGCCGCGGCCGACCAGGACACCAGCCGCGCCGCGGCCGACAACCCGGCGGGGATCGCACGGGTGGCGCACCACACCGTCGTCTACGAGGTGCGCGGCGCCGGCGGCGCGCTCGAGCTCGTGATCCTGCCCATCAGCGGGATGGGCCTGTGGTCGACGCTCTACGGGTTCGTCGCCTTCGACGCCGACCTGCAGACCATCCGCGGCATCACCTACTATGACCACGGGGAGACGCCGGGTCTCGGCGGCGAGGTCGACAACCCGCGCTGGAAGGCGCTGTGGCCGGGCCGCCGGGCGTTCGGCGACGACGACGAGGTGCGCATCGAGGTCGTTCGCGGCCGGGCCGGCCCGGTCGAGGCCGATCCGTACCGGGTGGACGGTCTCGCCGGGGCGACGATGACGAGCCGCGGCGTCACGAACATGCTGCGCTTCTGGCTCGGCGGGGAAGGGTTTCGCCCGTACCTGGAGCGGTTGCGGGTGGGAGGGGGCGCCTGATGGCTGCGCAGACGAAGACGCGTGAAGCGCTCGTCGACCCGATCTTCAACAACAACCCGATCACGCTGCAGGTGCTGGGCATCTGCTCGGCCCTGGCCGTGACGACGAGGATGGACACCGCGCTGGTGATGAGCGCCGCCGTCATCGGGGTGATGATGTCCTCGAACTTCTTCGTGAGCGCGCTGCGCGAGCACATTCCGACGAACATCCGGATCATCGTGCAGCTCACGATCATCGCCTCGCTGGTCATCGTGGTCGACCAGATCCTCAAGGCCTACCTGTTCGAGATCTCGCAGCAGCTCTCCGTCTTCGTGGGCCTCATCATCACCAACTGCATCATCATGGGCCGGGCCGAGGCGTACGCCATGCAGAACCCGCCGGCCATGAGCCTCATCGACGGCATCGGCAACGGCCTGGGCTACGGCGCCATCCTGATGGGCACCGCGTTCCTGCGCGAGCTGCTCGGCTTCGGCACCCTGTTCGGCGCGCAGCTCCTGCCGCTCGCCAGCGAGGGCGGGTGGTACTCGCCGAACGGGCTCATGGTGCTCTCGCCGGGCGCGTTCTTCATCATCGGCTTCTTCATCTGGGCGCTGCGGGCGTGGAAGCCGGAGCAGAACGAGAGCGAGTGATGGAGCACTACGTCAACCTCGCCGTCAAGGCCGTCTTCGTCGAGAACATGGCGCTGGCGTTCTTCCTGGGCATGTGCTCCTTCCTGGCCGTGTCGAGGCAGGTGAAGACCGCGCTGGGTCTCGGCGTGGCGGTCATCTTCGTCCTGACCATCACCGTCCCGATGAACAACGTCATCCACACCCGCCTGCTGCAGCCCGGCGCGCTGGACTGGCTGCATCCCGGCCTGGCGGAGCAGGACCTGACGTTCCTCGGCTTCCTCACCTACATCGGCACCATCGCCGCCATGGTGCAGATCGTCGAGATGACGCTCGACCGCTTCATGCCGAAGCTGTACGCGGCGCTCGGCATCTTCCTGCCACTCATCGCGGTGAACTGCGCCATCCTGGGGGCGTCGCTGTTCATGGTGGAGCGCAGCTACACCCTGGCCGAGAGCACGGTCTTCGGATTCGGGTCGGGCGTCGGCTGGGCGCTGGCCATCGTGGCCCTGGCCGGCATCCGCGAGCGCCTGCGCTACAGCAATCCCCCGGCCGGGTTGCGGGGCCTGGGTCTGACGTTCATCCTGGTCGGGCTGATGGCGATCGGCTTCATGGCGTTCGCCGGCGTGCAGCTGTAGGGGTGGAGAACGGCATGATCACGGTCACACTCGGCGTGGCGATGTTCACGTTCACGATCGTGTCGCTGGTCGGCCTGCTGATGGTGGCCCGGCGGCAACTCGTCGCGACCGGCAGCGTCGCCATCACGGTGAACGACGAGGCGGACCGGGCGCTGCACTGCGCCAGCGGCGGCAACCTGCTCGGCACGCTGGCCGCGAACCGCCTGTTCGTGCCGTCCGCCTGCGGCGGGAAGGGGAGCTGCGGCGTCTGCAAGGTGAAGGTGCTCGACGGCGGCGGCGCCGTGCTGCCGACCGAGCTCAGCCATCTCGACCGCGGCGAGGTGCGCGACGGGGTGCGGCTGTCCTGCCAGGTGAAGGTCAAGCAGGACATGCGCATCGAGATACCGGCGGAGATCTTCGACATCCGCCGCTGGCAGTGCAAGGTCCGCTCGAACCACAACGTCGCCACGTTCATCAAGGAGCTGCTGCTCGAGCTGCCCCCCGGCGAGGCGGTGCCGTTCCGGGCCGGCGGGTACATCCAGATCGAGGCGCCGGCGGGGAGCTATCCCTACCAGGACGTCGACGTCGAGGACGAGTACCGCGGCGACTGGGACAAGTTCAACCTGTGGAAGTACACGGCCGAGCTCGACGAGCCGGTGACGCGCGCGTACTCGATGGCGAACTACCCGGAGGAGAGGGGCGTCATCATGCTCAACGTGCGCATCGCCTCGCCCCCGCCCCGCGCGCCGGAGGGCACGCCGCCGGGCAAGATGACGGCGTACCTGTTCGGGCTCAAGGCGGGCGACGAGGTGACGATCTCCGGGCCCTTCGGGGAGTTCTTCGCCAGGGACACCGACGCTGAGATGCTCTTCATAGGGGGCGGCGCGGGGATGGCGCCCATGCGCTCCCACATCTTCGATCAGTTCCGCCGCCTCCACACGCCGCGCAAGGTGACCTTCTGGTACGGCGCCCGCAGCCTCCGCGAAGCGTTCTACATCGACGACTTCGACACCATCGCGGCCGAGCACGACAACTTCGAGTGGCACCTCGCGCTGTCCGAGCCGCTGCCCGAGGACAAGTGGACGGGCGACACGGGCTTCATTCACCAGGTCGTCCACGACAACTACCTCAAGAACCACCCCGCGCCCGAGGACGTCGAGTACTACCTGTGCGGCCCGCCGCTCATGCTGAAGGCGTGCATGGAGATGCTGGACGGGTTGGGCGTCGAGCCCGAGAACATCCTGTTCGACGACTTCGGATAGGGCGTCGGCGAGGGGCTGCCCCGGTGCCACGGGCCTGCGCGCTCCTGCCCGTCCTGCTCTGGGCCGGCGCGTGCCTGCCGGCCGGCGACGGGCCCGCCGTCCACGTCTTCGAGGGCCCGACCATGGGCACGACGTTCGCCGTGCGGGTCGTCGCGGACGACCTCGGCGACGAACGGCGGGCCGGGCTGCGGGCCGCCATCGAGGAGACGCTGGCCGGCGTCGACGAGCGCATGTCGACCTACCGGCCGGAGTCGGAGGTGAGCCGCTTCAACCGCGCCCGCACCACCGACCCGTTCCCGGTGTCGGCCGACACGCTGGCGGTGCTGCGCCACGCCCTCGAGATCAGCGAGCTGACCGGCGGCGCCTTCGACGTCACCGTCGGCCCGCTGGTCGACGCCTGGGGCTTCGGGCCGGCGGGGGACCCGGCCGCGCCGCCCACCGAGCGCGACATCGACCGCCTGCGGGGCCAGGTCGGCTTCCGGAAGCTGGGGATCGATGCCGCCGAGTCGTCGATCCGCAAGCTCGACCCGCGGCTCGCGTTGGACCTGTCCGCGCTCGCGAAGGGCTACGCGGTCGATCGGCTGGCCGAGCGGCTGCGGGTGGAGGGACTCGGCTCGTATCTGGTCGAGGTGGGCGGGGAAGTGCGCGCCGGCGGCCTCAGCCCGCGGGGCGATGCCTGGCGCGTCGGCATCGAGCTGCCCGCCCCGGGACCCCCTACCGTCCAGCGTCTCGTCAGCCTGCGCGATCGTGCGCTGGCGACCTCGGGCGACTACCGCAACTACTACGAGGTCGATGGCCGGCGGGTCTCGCACACGATCGATCCGCGCAGCGGCCGGCCGGTGGACCACGGGCTCGCGTCGGTCAGCGTCGTCGAGCCGCTGTGCGTCCGCGCCGACGCCATCGCCACGGCCCTGGGGGTCCTGGGACCCGACGCGGGCTACGAGCTGGCGGTCGCGCAGGGATGGGCCGCGCTGCTGGTTGTCCGCCGCGACGACGGCACGCTGCACGAACGCGAGACCCCGGCCTTCGCCGCGCTTTCCGCGGCGCCGTGACGCCCGCGGCTGCTAAGATGGACGAAAATGGCGCTGTTCCTGCTCTCCGTGGCCGTGATCGCGGCGGCCATGCTGGTGATGGCCGTCGGCGTCCTCTTCAACTACCCTTGCCTGCGCGGCTCCTGCGGCGGCCCGGACGTCGTGGGGCCGGACGGCGAATCGCTCCGCTGCGCCGCCTGTCCCCGACGCAAGTCAGCCGGCGGCCCCGCCTGACGCGATCCGCGCCAGCACGGCGCTCAGCGTGTCGTCCTCCCCGGGCGGCACGGTGCGCAGGTCGAGCACGACCTCGTCGCGCTCGATGCGGGCGATGACGGGCGGCGCCGCCCCGCGGAGCAACGCCTCGAGGCCGTCCGCGCCGCAGCCGTCGACCCGCACGCGCAGGACGCGGCTCGGGAGCGTCAGGCCGGGCGTGGTGCCCCCGCCGATCGTCGACTCGCCGGCGCCGACGGTGAGGGTCAGGCCCGCGGCGCCCGTCAGGCCCGCGGCTATCCGGCGCGCCCGGGCGTCCAGGGCGTCCACCGTCGCGCGGATCATCGCCAACACCGGGACCGACCGCACCGCGCGCCCGGTTGCATGCTCCAGCAGGGTCGCCTCCAGCGCGGCGTAGGCCAGCTTGTCCGCGCGCAGGGCCCGCATCAGCGGATGCCGGCGGATCGGCCGCAGGTAATCGCGCCGCCCGACGAGAATGCCTGCCTGGGGCCCGCCCAGCAGCTTGTCGCCGCTGAAGCAGCAGACGGCGACCCCGGCCTGCACGCTGGCGCCCACGCCGGGCTCGTCCCAGCCCCGCGCCCCGTCCCCCCAGGCGGAGCGGTCCAGCAGGTTGCCGCTGCCGAGGTCCTCGACGACCGGCAGATCGAACTGCCGGCCGAGCGCCGTGAGCGCGGCCAGCGGCGGGCGCTCGGTGAAGCCCTCGATCCGGAAGTTCGACGGGTGGACGCGCAGGATGAGCGCGGAGCGATCGCTGATGGCGGCGGCGTAGTCGGCCACGCGCGTCCGGTTCGTGGTGCCGACCTCCCGCAGCCGCGCGCCCGATTGCCGGAGCACGTCCGGAATTCGGAAGCCGCCCCCGATCTCGACGAGCTCGCCGCGCGAGATGAGCACCTCCCGGCCGGTGGCCAGGGCGGCCACCGCCAGCAGGACCGCCGCGGCGTTGTTGTTGACGACGGCGGCGTCCTCCGCGCCGGTGAGACGCTGCAGCAGCGCCCGCGCGTGGACGGCGCGCGAGCCGCGGCCGCCGCGGTCGAGGTCGTACTCGAGGTTGGAGTAGCCGGCCACGGCCGCCAGGCGCTCGACCGCCGGCGCGCCCAGCGGTGCGCGGCCCAGGTTGGTGTGCACGATGACGCCGGTGGCGTTGATCACCGGGCGCAGCGCCGGCGAGAGCGCCGCGGGCAGGCGCCGCGCCACGCTGCTCTCGATCCGGCGCGCGATCGTCTCGCGGTCGGCGTCCGGCTCCGGCGCATCCGCCAGCCGCGCCCGGACGGACTGTGCCTCCGCCCGCAGGGCGTCGACCACCGCCGCGCGCCCGAAGCGGACCTCGAGCCGCCGCACGGCGTCGCGCTGGCGGAGCTGCTCGATCGAGGGAATGACGTGCAGGTGTGCGCGCCTTTCTTGCCGGCGTTCGGCCGTTCAGGATACCATCGGGCGCCCGCGAGCGAAGACCGGCCCTACCCGCATACTTGTTCCCAGGGAGGCAGTGAGCGTCATGCGTGCGTTGTTGAGCGTCTCGGACAAGACGGGTCTCGTCGAGCTCGGGCGGGGCCTCGCGGAGCGCAACGTCGAGCTGGTGTCGACCGGCGGCACCGCCCGGGCCCTGCGCGACGCCGGGCTGGAGGTCAGGGGCATCTCCGAGGTCACCGGCTTTCCGGAGATGATGGACGGCCGCGTGAAGACGCTGCACCCGGCGGTGCACGGCGCCATCCTGGCGCGGCGGCATCGGCCGGACGATCTGTCGGCGCTGGCGCATCATGGCATCCAGCCCATCGACCTGGTGGTCGTGAACCTGTATCCGTTCGCCAGCGCCGCGACCCGGCCGGACACGAGCTTCGACGAGTTGATCGAGCAGATTGACATCGGCGGGCCGAGCATGGTGCGGGCGGCGGCCAAGAACTTCCGGGACGTGCTGGTGCTGGTCGACCCGGCGGACTATGGCCGCGTCCTGCAGGCGCTCGACGATCCGGGCCGGCTGGATCAGCGCTTCCGCTTCGACCTCGCCCGCAAGGCCTTCGCGCACACCGCGGAGTACGACGGCACGATTGCGGCCGCGCTGGCGGCGGTGGGCGTCGACGACGCGCGGTTCACCCGCACGGCGCTGACGTTCGACGGGCTGGCGCCCGACCACCTGGCGCTGTCGGGACGCAAGCTGCAGGACCTCCGCTACGGCGAGAACCCGCACCAGCAGGCCGCGCTCTACGGGGTCGAGCCCGCCTGGGGCTTCGGGGCGGCGCAGGTGGTGCAGGGCAAGGCGCTGTCGTTCACGAACCTGCTGGATCTCGACGCGGCCGCCCGTCTGGCGCTGGAGTTCGCCTCGCCCGCGGCCGTCGTCATCAAGCACACCAACCCGTGCGGGGCGGCGACGGCCGAGACGCTCCGCGACGCGTACGTCACGGCCCGCGAGGTCGATCCCCTCTCGGCGTTCGGCGGCATCGTCGGGCTGAACCGGCCGCTCGACGCCGACACGGCCGAAGCCATCGCCAGCACCTTCATCGAGGCCGTGGTGGCGCCCGGCGCGGCGGCCGAGGCGCGCGCGGTGCTCGCGGCCAAGAAGAACCTGCGGCTCGTGCTCGCCGACTTCGGCCCGCTCACTGGGGCGGGGGCCGAACGGCGCGAGGTGCGGTCCATCCTGGGCGGCCTGCTCGTCCAGGAACGCGACCGCGTCACCGAGGCGGAGGCGGAGTGGCGCGACGGCGCCGAGATCGCGCCCGGCACGCGTCTGCGCGTGGCCACCCGGCGCGCGCCGACCGCGCAGGAATGGGCGGCCCTGCGGTTCGCGTGGCGCGTGTGCGCCCACGTCAAGTCGAACACGATCCTCTTCGCCCACGCCGACCGCGCGGCGGCCGTCGGGGCCGGCCAGATGAGCCGTGTCGACGCGGTGAAGGTCGCGACGCTCAAGGCGGACTCGCTCACCGGCACGGTGGCCGCATCCGACGCGTTCTTTCCGTTCCGGGACGGGATCGACGCGATAGCCGCCGCCGGCGCCACCGCGGTGGTGCAGCCCGGCGGCTCACGCCGCGACGAGGAGGTCATCGCCGCGGCCGACGAGCACGGGCTGGCGATGGTGTTCGCCGGCCGGCGGCATTTCCGGCATTGAAAATCAGGCCTGAATCAGGCCGGGCCTTGCCCGGCACCCGCCAGCGTCCGCTCGGGCCGAGCCCGCACCAGACCCGCCTCGGCCAACCGGTCAATGTCGTTCATCTGTTCAAGACGACTACATTCACTGGTTCAGCCACATCCACTGTTCCGGCCACATCCAGCACCTCTACGTAGCACGGGTTGAATCTCGCCCCACACTCCGAACCTTGTGCGCGCACGACCGGTTGCACCGTGCAGGCCCCCTGAAACGCCAGCATCGCAAGCGATACCGCGATTGTGCCGAATACCACCCGACTGTACCAGTCGGCCAGAACTCCATCTTGTCTGATTGTCATCACTCACCTCCCCTTGGCAGAAGGTTGCACACTGCTGGCCCACACGATTCCCATGTGGGCGGCTTGAAGGCCCGTGGCGTTACCTTGTGACGCGGCTCAAGCGCGGCGTGCGGTATTGGTCAGCCACGAGCACCGACGTCCGAGCCGGGACCGGCGTTCTGCACGGCCCCAAGGCCTTGGCCACCGCGGTCAACTGCCGCAGCCTGTGGCGGCGGAGTCTACCGCACCGCAATAACCCCGGCGAAAATCGACCGTACGCTCGACGAGAGCGGCGTCGGCCACTACCTCGGCGCCAGCGCCTTCGGCGCGAGCCGCATCCGCGAAGCATTCCACGACGCCTGCCGAGGCGGTATAGGCCGTCAGGCGGAACGGCTCCGCCCGCCGTCACCGACAGGCGACCCGGGCGTACACAAGACCCGGACCGCTGACAGGGCGGTCTGGAACGCGACATGCAGTGCGAGGCGCCTACGGCGCCTCGGGCGGCACATCGCCCGCGCCGTCGCCGCGCGGCCGCCACAGCACGCTGATGGCCCAGTCGAGGTCGAGCCGCTCGCCGCGCCAGACCGGCGTGGCCGTGTGCGGGCCGATGCGGATGCCTGCCCGGTCGAGCCGCGCCGTCACTGGCGCCAGCGGGGCGCCGGTGACGGCCGGCAACGCCGGCGCCTCGGGCAGCGGCCGGCCGTCGGGCCGCAGGAAGCGCGCCTCGCCCGCCGCGTCGAGCGCTACCTGGAACCCTTCCTCGTGCACCGCCCGGTGATGCCGCCGGCAGAGCAGCACCAGGTTGCCGAGCGCGGTCGCCCCGCCCTGCGCCCAGTGTTCCACGTGGTGCGCATCGCAGCGGGTTGCCGCGCACCCGGGGAAGCGGCAGTGGCGGTCGCGGGCCGCCAGCGCCCGGCGCAGGGCGGGCGAGATGGTGCGCGTGCGCCGGCCGACGTCCAGGACCTCACCGGCCGGCCCGTGCCGCATCGTCACGGTCGCGGCGTCGCAGGCCAGCCGCCGGGCCGTCTCCGCGGAGACGTGGATGCCGCCGGCCTCGTCGAGAGCCGACTGTCCGCCAGTGGGGCCGGGACAAGCGGTGCGGCGCCGCCGAGGCGGTCCCTCAACGTCGGGGACGGACCGGGACAGGCCGTCCGGCAACGCGGGGGACGACTCGTCCGCGGCGGGGGAGACCTCCCCCGCGCGCCGCGGGTACGTTCCCGCGGGAACGTACCGCGCCGGCCTCTCGGGGCCAGGGCCTGCGGTGGCGCCGCCGACAGCGGGCGACTCACCGGGCCGTCTGGCGGCCGCGCGATCGACAGCAGCGCCATCGACGACGGCGGAGTCGCCGAGCCGGGCGGTGGCCGCATGGTCCTCGCCCTGCGCACCGTCGTCCGCCAGGGTGTCGGCATCCACGTGCACGACCACCTGGTAGCGGTCGCCCGCCGTCCCCTTGTCGAGCCCGCCGGCCAGCGCGCACTCGGCCACCGTCCCCAGCGCATCGGCCCGCCGCTGCGCGATGGTCGGGGCTAGCTCGTCGGCGGCCTCCCCGGCCGCAGCGTCCCGCGCCGTTGCGTCCGGTGCCGCGGCCTCCGGCGCCGTTGAGTCGGCGCCCGAGGCGTGCGGCTCCCCGTCGGCACCCGCTGCCGGCCCCGCCGTTCCCGCCCCGGCATCGAGCGCCGCGTCCAGCGCCCGCCGCAGCACGGCGCCCACCTCCGGCGTCAGCCTGCCGCGGACCACGACCATCCCGTCGTCGTCCACCCAGGTGTGCAGCGCGCGCGACTCGTGCCGGCGCCGGTCCTCTGCCTGCTCGGCCGCGCGCTCCACCCGGCGCCACGTGCGGACCACCTGCTCGACGTGCGCGGCGGTGCCGGCCAGGGCAACGTCGAGCAGCGCCTGCTCGGTCGCGGGGGTTGCCACGCGGGTGACGGCGCGCACCTTCGAGTAGGAGACCTCGCCGCGCTGCAGCGCCGCGCTCAGCCGGGGCAGGTTGGCCAGGGCGTGGGCGACGCGCACCTTCTCGCGGGCGGCGCCCGGCGCGAGGCCGATGCGCCAGCTCAGCCAGTGGGCGCAGGAGGCGAAGCCCTCCCAGCCGTCGCGCTCGTCGAACTGGCGAATCAGGACGAGCAGCTCGTAGGTGGCGGCCTGGATGCGGGCGGCCAAGTCGGCTATCCGGTCGCCGAGCGCCTCGACGTCGGGCGCGGCCTCGTCGGGTGGCGCAGGCTGCACGGCCGGGATCTCGGTCTCGTCAGTCGGAGCGGCCGATGGGGCAGGCGGGACGGACGCATCGGGAACGGTGCGGGGCTTGACAGGCATGACTCCATCATAAACCCCTCTTTTCAAACAGCTTGTACGGCCCCAGGCGGGCCGATCGGACCGCGCTGCGGCTTCGTTGCACTCCCGGGCGCCGGCAGCCCCCCCAGTGGCCCGCCAGGGCCGTCCGAGCGGCATGCCTGACGCCGGTCCGCATCCCGGGCCGCCGGTCTCGAAACGGGCTGTCAACAGAAAAATGCATGCGGGGCGAAAAAAGATCGCAAGCCACCCTCAGGTCGGCGCTGCCGAAGCCCTCGCGGCGAGCGGTTCTCGCACGCGGCCGCACGTGGTAGGCGGCCTGGCCGCGTAACGCGACGTGGTGGAGCGCACGCGCGTCCCAGGATGCCGACGGGAATTACGTTGTTAGTCGGCTCCGGCACCGTCTGCCGGGGTGCGGAGGTTTTCGGTGGGATACACTGCCGCTACGATCTTCGCGCAAGGGGCACATCCGCGATGAGAACAGCGATCCTCACGGCCGCGACCGCCGCCGCCCTGCTCGCGCACGGCGCGCTGCCGGCCGCCGGCGCGCAGGAACCGGACGCAACGGAGCCGACCGTGCCGCTGGTGCAGACCGTCGGCTGCGTCGAGCGGGACGGCGATGCGTGGTTCCTGACCCGCGCGACCGATCCGCGGGTGACGCAGTACCCCTTTCCCAGCGCCGTGGAGCTCGAGGACGCGGGCCGCGCGGCCCTCGGGTCCAACCGCCTGCAACTGGTCGGGGTCACCGATTTTCTCGACGCGGAGGGGTTGCTGGGGTCGTTCCAGCGGGCCCAGCACACGGCGCCGGAGTCGGTCAACGCGACCGGAGCGCTCGCCGAGGGGCGCCGGGTCGCTGTCAAGGGTCTGTACATCACCAGCGTCGAACCTCACCGCGTGAACCTCACGTCCGCGATCTCTGTCGCCGACACGTGCGGCTGACGCGCCGGCGGCAGCGCTCGATGCAGGCGGCCCGCCATCCGAACAGGAGACATCCGTGAAGACTCTGCCTTCGCTCTTGCTCGCCGGTCTGCTTTGTCTCGTTCCCTCGCTCGCGGACGCGCAGGTGACGGTCACCGACTGGCGGGGGGAGACGGTCGACGCCACCGCGGGCTCGGTCGACTCGCACGGCGTCACGATCGTGTACCACACGGCCGGCGAGGGTCCGCTCGTGATCTTCGTGCACGGCGTCGCCAGTCCGTGGCACGACTACCGGCATCAGATCGTGATGCTGTCCGAGAAGTACCGCGTCGTCGCGATGTCGACCCGCGGCACCGACATGAGCGACAAGCCGGCCGGCTACGAGCACTACGCCTCGGCCCGGATCGCCGACGACATCAGCGCCATCATCGAGCACTTCGGCGAGGACCGGGCGACCATCGTCGGGCAGGACAGCGGCGGCCTGCACGCGTGGCACTTCGCGATGACCCGTCCGGAGCGGACGGAGCGGCTGATCTCACTGGGCTCGGTGCATCCGGCGGGGCTGATCCGCGAGCTGATCGACAACCCGGAGCAGCAGGCGGCGAGCGCGTTCCAGTGGGGCATGCAGGAGAACCCGGACGCGGGCCGGGACTTCGGCGAGGCCGTCCGCAACTCGCCCATCGATCCGGACGAGCCGGCGAACCTGGCCGCGCTGCGGAGAGAGGCCAACGCGCGCATCGATCCCGAGTCGGTGGTCGGGTTCTACAAGACGAACTGGCCGGCGCGGCCGGTGACGCTGGAGACGGTGGCGTTCGGGTTCCGGTACGGCGAGTTTCCGCCCGTGCAGGCGCCGACGCTGCTGATCGTCGGCAGGGACGCACCGTTCTTCATGAGCGCGACGCTGGCCGACACCTGGGAGTGGGTCGACGCGCCGCTGACGATCCAGGTGCTCCCGGGCGTGCGCCACGGACCGCATCGCGAGGCCCCGGAGATCGTGACACCGCGCGTCATGGAGTGGCTGGAGACGGGGCGCTAGCAGGCCGGTACGGTAGTATTCTGCTCGCGGTCGGAGCGGAGCGGAACGGCACGGAGCCTGGAGGAGGTCCCGATGGTTGCAGGTCGTCTGGCGGCAGTGCTCGGCGCGGCGCTCGTCGTGATCGGCGCGCCGGCGGGTGCGGCCGCGGCCGGCGAGAACGCCGCGGCGGAGTCGGCGCCCACCTTCAATGCGGACGTGGGGCCGATCCTGTACGAGAACTGCGCGAGCTGCCACCGCGCCGGCCAGGTTGCGCCGATGGCGCTGACGTCGTACGAGGAGGCGCGGCCGTGGGCCCGCGCCATCCGGACCAAGGTCGTCGCGCGCGAGATGCCGCCGTGGTTCGCCGACCCGCGCTTCGGGCAGTTCAAGGACGTCACGGCGCTGAGCCAGGAGGACGTCGACACCATCGCGGCGTGGGTCGACGGCGGCGCGCCGGAGGGCGCCGGCCCGGCGCCGGACGCGCCGGAGTTCGCGAGCGACTGGCTGCACGAGCGGCCGCCCGACTTCGTGCTCGAGATGCCGATCGACGTGGAGGTGCCGGCCCAGGGCGAGATCGAGTATCTGAGCGTCTGGGCGGAGAACCCCTTCGAGGAGGACGTCTTCCTGGAAGCGGTCCAGATGCGTCCGGGCAACCCGGCGGTGGTGCATCACGCCGGGATATTCACGCGGGAGCTGCCGCCCGGAACCAGGCTGGGCCAGGACCGCGTGCGCCCGGGCGGTCAGTTGATTCCGATGCCGGTTCCCATCAACCCCTACGAGGACCCCGCGGTCAAGCTGGCGCGCCGGGAGGCCGCGCGCGTGTTCGTCGAGGACGCGCAGCTCATCTTCTACCGGCCGGGCGGCGGCTTCAACCGCTTCCCCGAGGGCACGGCGAAGCTGGTCTACGCCGAGCGCGCCCTCGAGTTCCAGATGCACTACACGCTCACGGGCCGCCCGGAGACGGACCGCTCCGCCGCCGCCTTCTGGTTCGCCAGGGAGCGGCCGCGCCGCCGCATGATCACCGTGGGCAGCGGGGAGCACGGCGGGACCGGCCAGGTGCGCATCGTCGAGAGCGAGGAGCAGCTCGAGCTGCAGGCAGGTTCCGGCTTCACGCGGACGCCCAACATCCCGCCGCACGCCGGGGACTTCAGGGTGACCGGCATCTGGCCGGTGCTGGACGACGTGACGCTCTACGGGGTGTGGCCGCACATGCACTTCCGCGGCAAGGACATGACGTACATCGTCAGCTATCCGGACGGCACGGAGGAGACGCTGCTGCACGTGCCGAACTACGACTTCAACTGGCAGATCGAGTACGACTTCGTCGAGCCGCTGAAGGTGCCCGCGGGCAGCACGCTCAAGACGATCGGACACTTCGACAACAGCATCCGCAACCGCTACAACCCGAGTCCGGACCGCGAGGTGTTCTGGGGCGAGCAGAGCTGGGACGAGATGTTCTTCATCTTCACGAAGTACACCATCGACAAGGAAGATCTCGGCAAGCGGACGAGCAACTGAAGGCGCGCACGGCGCGCCTCGGCGGGAGCGGCGCGGGGCGCAGGGGTCCCCGCAAGCGGACGCCGGGGGTTCGGGGCGCAGCCCCGTCTTGATGATGCAGACGTGGATCGTCGTGTGGCTGGTCGTCGTCGCCGTCGGCGCCGCGCCGCCGCGCGCCGCCGCCCAGGATGGACCGACCAGCAGCGCCGACATGGCGCAGCCGTTCGACCCGCGCTACCTCCTCGGCGTGTGGGAGGTCGAATGGACCCCGCCCGACGACGTGGGGCTGTTCCCGCCGGGGCCGCTGACGGGCATCGAGCGGGTCACGCACATCGACAGCCGCTTCCTGAAGGTCGAGGTCTACCTGGAGGGCCGGGACGGGACGGCGATCTCCGGCGAGGGGATGATCTTCTACGAGTACGGCCTGGGCGGCCAGCACCTCGTCCGCTACGTCGTCTACGACGCCGGGTTCGCGCTGCTGCAGACGGGTCCGGTCGGCGGCGACCTCGGCGGCTACTACAGCGCGTTCTGGGAGACGCCCGAGATCGAGCACGGCGCCACGACCTACGCGCTGCGGGGCCGGTCGTACTTCGTCTCGCCCGAGGGCTACCGCGTCAACCAGGAGATCTCGGTCGACCGGGAGGCCTACGCGAACTTCGGGCTGATGTGGCTGACTAAGAAGCCGTGCGTCAGCGCGCCCGCGGTGACGGTCACCGACTGGCGGGGCGAGTCGGTCGTCGCCACCGAGGGGTCGGTCGACTCGAACGGGGTCAGGATCGTGTACCACACGGCCGGCGAAGGACCGCTGGTGATCCTGGTGCACGGGGTCGCCTCGCCGTGGCACGACTACCGGCATCAGATCCCGATGCTGGCCGAGAAGTACCGCGTCGTCGCGATGTCCACGCGCGGCACCGACATGAGCGACAAGCCGGCGGGTTACGACAGCTACGCCGCGGAGCGGGTCTCGGAGGACATCAGCGCCCTCATCGGGCATTTCGGCGAGGACCGGGCGACGATTCTCGGGCAGGACAGCGGGGGGCTCTACGCCTGGCACTTCGCGATGACGCGCCCCGAGCAGACGGAGCGGCTGATCTCGCTGGGCACGGTGCACCCGGGCGGGCTGCTGCGGGAGCTGATGGACAACCCGGCGCAGCAGCAGGCGAACCTGTTCCAGCGGAACATGCAGGTGTATCCCCAGGCGGGCGAGGACTTCGGCAACGGTGTCCGCGCGGCGCCGCGGGACCCGGACGAGCCGGCGAACCTGGCCCAGTTGCGCAGGGAGGCGGCCGCCTGTCTCGACACCGATTCGGTGGTCGGCTTCTACAGGACGAACTGGCCGACGGCGCCCACGACCCTGGAGACCGAGTCGGTCGGGTTCAGGCACGACGAGTTCCCGCCCGTCGAGGCGCCCACGCTGTTCATCTACGGGAAGAGTGGGCCGTTCTTCCTGAATCCCTCGGTGAACGGGATGTGGGACTGGGTCGACGGACCGCTGACGATTCACGTCCTGCCCGGCGTGGGCCACGGGCCGCACCGCGAGATGCCGGAATTCGTGACGCCCCGCATCGTCGAGTGGCTCGAGAGGGGCCGCTAGCAGAGCGGATCCCGGCCCTCGGCGCCGGCAACGTGGGTCGCGTGTGCGTAGGCGGATGTCAACCTTGCGGCAACTGGTATCGGCCGCCGGCATCGGCGTCGCCCTGACGGGGTTCGGCGCCGCCGCGGCGAGCGCCCAGCCGGCGCCGCTCGATCGGTCCCTGCTCGATCGGTACTGCGTGACCTGCCACAACGAGCGCCTGCGAACCGCGGGGCTCATGCTGGACCGGGTCGACCTCGACGACCTCGGCGCGAGCGCACCGGTGCTGGAAGCGGTGGTGCGCAAGCTGCGCAGCGGGCAGATGCCGCCGGCGGGTCGCCCGCGACCCGCCCGGGCGCTCCTCGACGCCTTCACGGCGTCGCTCGTCACCGCGCTCGATGATTTCCGGACGGCGCACCCCGATCCCGGGCGCGTCGCCGTGCGGCGATTGAACCGCACCGAGTACGTCAACGCCATCCGGGATCTGCTCGCCCTGGAGATCGACGGGGCGAACCTGCTGCCGGCCGACACGTCGGCCTTCGGATTCGACAATATCGCCGACGCGCTGTCGGTCACCCCGGTGCTCATGAACCGCTACCTGTCCGCGGCCACCCGGATCAGCCGGCTGGCTGTCGGGGATCCGGCGACGCGGCCGGTGATCCGGATCCACAGGGCTCCCCAGTTCGGGCGGCAGGGCAGCCGCATGAGCGAGGACATGCCGTTCGGGACGCGCGGCGGCCTCGCGGTCCGCCACGCGTTCCCCCTGGACGGCGAGTACGGGTTCCGGATTCGCCTGCAGCGGGAGCAGCAGGGGTACGCGATCCGCGGTCTCGACCGGGAGCACGAGATCGAGGTCCGGGTGGACGGCGAGCGGGTCCGGGGCTTCACGGTCGGCGGCAGGTACCCGGGGAACGATCCCGGCATCCTGCTGGCGATTCCCGAGGACGACCTCCCGGCGCAGCGGCGCCACGCCTACAACATGACGGCGGACGGGGGCTTCGATTTCCGCCTCGCCGTCAGAGCCGGGGTGCGGCTGGTGACGGTCGCCTTCGTCGACGCCGCCCCGGCGCAATCGGAGAGCCTGCCGCTGCTGCCGCGCTCGATCAAGTTCGAGACGATCTTCTCCGAGGCGGGCGATCCCGGCATCGACACGGTCGAGATTGCGGGGCCGTACGGCGCCACCCGGCCGGCGGACACCCCGGCCCGGCGGCGCATCTTCGTGTGCCGCCCCGCCGCGCCCGACGACGAGGAACCGTGCGCGACGCGGATCCTCGGCGCGCTGGCGCGGCGCGCCTATCGCCGTCCGGTCACGGACGCGGATCTCGAGAAGCTGATCGGGCTCTACCGGCTGGGCCGCGCCGAACGCGATTTCGAGGGGGGCATCCAGCGTGCGCTGGAAGGCATGCTGTCGTTTCCGGCGTTCCTGTTCCGGATCGAGCAGGACCCGGCCGGCGCCGGGCCGGGCGACGTCTATCGCATCAGCGACGTCGAGCTGGCTTCGCGGCTGTCGTTCTTTCTCTGGAAGAGCATTCCCGACGACGAGCTCCTGAGGGTCGCCGAGCGCGGCCGGCTGCGGGAGCCGGCGGTGCTCGAACGGCAGGTGAGCCGCATGCTCGCGGATCCCCGGGCGCGGCGCTGGATGGCCGACTTCATGGGCCAGTGGCTGCTGCTGCGCAATCTCCGGGCGCTGGAGCCGGATCCGGAGATCTTTCCCGAGTTCGACCACACGCTGCGCGACGACATGGCGAAGGAGACGGAGCTGTTCTTCGAGAGCCAGATCCGCGACGACCGCGCCCTGCAGGACCTGCTCCTGGCGGATTACACCTACCTGAACGAGAGGCTCGCTGCCCACTACGGCGTCGCGGGCGTCTACGGGAGTCGTTTCCGGCGCGTCGCGGTGCCGCATCCGGCGCGGCGGGGGCTGCTGGGGCACGCGAGCGTGCTCACCGTCACCTCCTACGCGCACCGCACCTCGCCCGTGCTGCGCGGCAAGTGGGTGCTGGAGAACCTCCTGGGCGCCCCGCCGCCGCCCCCGCCGCCCAACGTGCCGCCGCTGCAGGAGAACGACGGCAGGAGCAGGCCGACGTCGCTGCGGGAGCGGATGGCCGAGCACCGCAGCAATCCGGTGTGCGCCTCGTGCCACCGCCGGATGGATCCGATGGGCTTCGCCCTCGAGAACTTCGACGGCATCGGGAAGTGGCGCGACGAGGACGACGGGATCCCGATCGAGACGGTCACGGTCCTCCCGGACGGCACGACGATCGACAGCCCGCGGCGGTTCCGCGAGGTTCTGCTGCGGGGCGACGAATTCGTCACGACCGTGACCGAGAAGCTCCTGACGTACGCCACCGGGCGCGGCGTCGAGCACTACGATGCGCCGACGGTGCGGCGGATCGTGCGCGACCTGGCCCGCGACGGCTACCGCTGGTCGTCGCTCGTGATGGGGGTCGTGGGCAGCCCGCCGTTTCAGATGCGGCGCGCGCCGGGCTAGGAAATGGAAAACATGGCGCTCGATTCGAACGCGGAAACGGGGATGCGCGTGAGCTTCGCTCGCGGGGGGAGCGCGCTGTGCCTGGTCGGACTGCTGGCGCTACCCGGCGCCGCGCCGGCCGCCGCAACCGACACGCGGCTCGCGGACGCCGCCGCCCGACAGGACACCCGGTCCGTTCGGGAGCTGCTCGAGGCGGGCGTCGACGTCGACGCCCGCC
>JAAXGX010000064.1:0-1835 GCA_012271165.1 Vicinamibacteraceae bacterium
ATCACCACGACCACCTTGCGCTCCTCGGCGGTGCCGGCCAGCTTCGGATTGATCCAGCGGACGGCTTCCGGGTCCGGATCGACCACCGTGTCGATGAGCGTGCGTTCCTGCACGAAGTCCTGATCCCAGTCGTCGCACGGCAGGTACTGGTAGTACCAGTCCACGGCGCCGGTGTCGGCGTTCATCGCGATGGTCGAGTTGGTGTACAGCTCGCACGGCGAGCTGTCGCCGACGTCCCACGTCCCGCGCCGGACGAGCCGGGGATACGGCAGCGGCACCGCGACGCCCCAGAAGACGCGGTTCAGCTCGGGGTCGAAGCTGCCGGGGACGCCCCACGGGGAGGTGTGGACGCGGCGGGCGGTGGGCAGCGCGCCCCAGGTGTCGCCGCCCGGGTCGTCGGCCCCGGCCGCTGTATAGGTTCGCCAGCGCTCGGTTCCGGAATCCGCTTCGTGGGCCGCGACGAAGCAGCGCGCCTCGAGGCTGGCAGGGCTGCACGTCCGCCCGCTGACCACCATCCCGTTGACGATCACGGCGCCGGACGAATGCGTGATGCCCTCCCGGTAATCGGCCGTTTGCATTTCCCAGGCCAGCTCCCCGGTAAGCGCGTCGACCGCGATGATGTGCGCGTCCGCGGTCAGGTGATATACGTGGTTGCCGTACAGCGCCAGGTTGCGCGTGCGCCCACCGAGCCGCGCGTACTCGCGCAGGTCGTCCGGCAGCTCGCGCGTGTAATCCCAGACGAGGTCGCCGGTGGTGGCGTCGATGGCCTGCAGGTGATCGGAGCCGGGGTTGGCGATGTACATCACGCCGTCGTAGACCAGCGGCCGGATCTCCTGGTCGCCCTCGTCCATCGCGCGCATCCAGGCGAGCCGGAGCTGGCCGACGTTCTCCCGCGTGATCTGATCGAGCGGACTGAAGGCCTGGAAGTCGTACGTGCGGTACGCCATCAGCCAGTCCGCGGGATCCGGATCGCGCAGCATCGCATCGGTGATCGGCACGAACCCGTCCTGCTGGCCGGCAGCGGTCAGCTCGACCTCCACGGCGGGTCCGGCCGGACCGCTCCCGGACAACCACAGGAGCACGACGACGATGCCCGCGCACGCGGGCGTCAGTGTCTTCAGCATGACGTTCGCTCCCCTCCGATCCGGGTTCATCGCACGTGGCTCGGGGCCCGGCCTGCCCGCAAGCTGCCGCGACCCATGATGCCGTACTCCGCGGCGACGCGCATCACCGGATTCGTGTCCAGCCGCGATGGCTCGCCCCTCACACCGTGCGAAGCGGCACCGCCGGCCGCGTACAATCGGCCGGCAAGCTCGACCTCACGCGCCGCGCTCGCCCGACGGCAGGCCGCGGCCGGCGAGGAGCTGACCGCGATGACCGCCGTGCGACCCGACTGGGATCACCTGTTCCGCCGCGCCCGCGCCGTGGCCCGCCATGCCTACGCGCCCTACTCCGGGTATCACGTGGGCGCCGCCGGCCTGGTCGACGACGGGCGCGTCGTCGAGGGCTGCAACGTGGAGAACGCCTCGTACGGCCTGGGGCTGTGCGCGGAGTGCGCCCTCGTATGCGCGCTGCACGCGAGCGGCGGCGGCCGCCTCGTGGCGGTCGCCGTCGTCGTCGGACGGGATCTCGACGACCTGCAGCCCGGCAAGCCGTGCGGCCGCTGCCGCCAGCTGCTGTACGAAGCGGGGGGCGCCGACCTGCTCGTCAGCGCCCGCCACACGGTCGGCGAGCTGCTGCCCGACCCGTTCGGGCCCGACGCGCTGCGGTGAGCCGCTGCTGACACGCCCGCCAGCGTCGACTAGACTCCAAAGGCGCGCACAGCGCGCCTCGGC
>JAAXGX010000064.1:1880-39963 GCA_012271165.1 Vicinamibacteraceae bacterium
GGGGCAAAGCCCCGTCTGATGGAAGCAGGACGGAGGAAACCGATGCGCAAGATGCTGGCGGTGAGCTGTGCGGCGGCGCTCGCAACGACGGCGGTCGCGGTCGTGTCCGCGGACGATTGGCCGCAGTGGCGCGGTCCGGAGCGCCTGGCCGTCTGGCAGGAGACGGGCATCGTCGACGAGCTGCCCGGGGAGCTGAAAGTGGCCTGGCGGACGCCGCTTCGCGCGGGCTACTCCGGGCCGGCCGTGGCCGACGGGCGCGTCTTCATCACNNCATCACCGACTGGGCCGAGGACCCCGATTCGCGCACGCTGGACGGGACCGAACGGGCGCTGGCCCTCGACGAGCAGACCGGCGAGGTGCTCTGGACCCACGAGTGGCAAACCAGTTACCGGATGCTTTCGGTCGCGTACGCCATCGGTCCCCGCGCCACGCCGACCGTCGACGGCGACCGGGTCTACGTCGTCGGCGGCACCGGCCGGCTCGTCTGCCTCGACGTTGAAACGGGCCGCGTGCTGTGGGAGAAGGACTACGTCGCCGAGTACGGGACGAGCGTCCCGACCTGGGGCATCGTCAGCGCGCCGCTCGTCGACGGCGACCGGCTCATCACCGTGGTCGGGGGCGAGCCCGACGCGCTGGTCGTGGCATTCGACAAGCACACCGGCGAAGAGATCTGGCGCGCCATCGAAGTGACGTCCGAGATGGGCTACGCGCAGCCGATCATCTACGAGGCCGGCGGCGCCCGGCAGCTCATCATCTGGCATCCGCAGGCGCTGGCGTCGCTCGATCCCGAGACGGGCGAGCTGTACTGGGAGCAGCCGTGGGAGGTCGGGATGGGCGTGACGGTCGCCACCCCGGTGCGCAGCGGCGATTATCTGCTGGTGTCGCAGTTCTTCTACGGCTCGCTCATGGTGCGGCTCAGCCAGGACCGGCCGGCGGCGACCCACCTCTGGCAGGGCCAGGCACGCAGCGAGCTGCCCGACCAGACCGACACCATCCACGCGATGGTGACGACGCCGGTCATCATCGGCGATTACGTCTACGGCGTCGACAGCTACGGCGAGCTGCGCGGCCTCGACGCGCGGACCGGCCGGCGGCTGTGGATGAGCCCCGAGATGACCGCGCAGGCGCGCTGGAGCACAGCCTTCCTGGTGCGCCACGAGGACCGCTACTTCGTCAACAACGACGAGGGCGACCTCATCCTCGCCCAGTTCACGCCGGAGGGCTACGTCGAGCTCGGCCGGACCCGACTGATCGAGCCGACGGGCAGCTCCGGGACGCGCACGCCCCACGGCCGCATCGAGGCGCGCCTGATCAACTGGTCGCACCCGGCCTACGCGAACGGCCACATCGTGCACCGCAACGACCGCCAGATCATCCGTGCGTCGCTGCGGGCCGCGGACTACTGAGCGCGGGCCTGCGCGGCAGGGGATCACGATCCGTCACCGGATGATGTAGTAGCCGACGACGCGCCACTCACCGTCCTCGAGCACGGCGGTCACCCGCTCCCCGGTGTCCGGCCGCCGCTCGTAGACCGCATCGAACTCGAACACGATGTAGTCGCCGGGCGGGGCGTCGGGCAGCGTCGTCGTGCGCCGCGTGGTCGCGACGGTGCGCGACCGGATGGCGCCCAGCGTGGCCCGTACCATCCCTGTCTCGCGCCGAAACTCCTCGGCCGTCACGTTCTCCCGGAAGGACGTCGCCGTGGCGTCGTACGCCCCGTCGTAGTCGCCGGCGTCGATCAGCGCCAGCCAGGCGTCGACCGCCCGCCGCGCCGCGGCCGTGTCCGCATCCGTGTCGGTCGGCGCGCCGCCCGTCGGCGTCGGCTGCACGGGACTCCCGCCGTCGCCGCCGCACGCCGCGAAGGCGGCGAGGGCGACGGCGAGCAGCACGGTCAGCGGCGGCAGTCCTACCGAACCGCAACAGGCGGCACGACGTCTCGGATGCCGCAGATCCCGCCCCCTACGCCGGCCGCAGCGGCCGGAAGAACGTCCGCAGGTCCCGCACCAGCAGGTCCGGCTCCTCGATGGCGGGGAAATGCCCGCCGCGGTCGTAGACCGTCCAGTGGGTGACGTTGTCCGGCGGCTCGGCGACGTACGAGCGCGGCGGCTGGCCGCGCAGCGGGATGCCGACGAACTGGGCGAAGCCCTGCGGCACGCGCACCGGCCCCGCCGTTCGGCGCGGGCGCGCGCTGCCCAGGCCGTTCGCGTGGTAGTAGCGCACGCTGGTGCCGATGGTCCGGGTGTGCCAGTAGATCGACACGAGCGTCAGGATCTGGTCCTTGCTGAAGCGCGTCTCCACGTCGCCGTCGCAGTCGCTCCAGGAGCGCAGCTTCTCGGTGAGCCACGCGGCGAGCCCGACCGGCGAGTCGGTCAGCCCGAACGCGAGCGTCTGCGGCTTGGTGCCCTGGATGCGTTGGTACCCCGTCTCGTCGACGGACCAGTGGTCGGCGCGGGCGGCGTAGTCCCGCTCCGCGTCGGTTTCCGGGTCGCGCTCCATCCGCGCCGGCGCGCCGGGCGTGTGGACGCCGACCAGTCGATCGGGATAGCTCGCGCCGAGCACGCGGGTGATCCCCGCGCCCCAGTCGCTGCCGTAGGCGCCGAAGCGCTCGTAGCCCAGCTCGTCCATCAGGGCCACCCACAGCTCGGCGGTGCGCACGACGTCCGTACCCTCGGCCGGCTCGCCGGAGAAGCCGAACCCCGGAATGGACGGCACGATCACGTCGAACGCGTCGGCCGGGTCGCCGCCATGGGCAGCCGGATCGCTCAGCGCCATCACCGACGGGAGCATCTCCCAGATGGTGCCGGGCCACCCGTGCGTCATCACCAGCGCCAGCGGAGCCGGACCGACGCCCGCCTGGCGAACGAAGTGGACGAGCTGCCCCTCGATCGTGGTGGTGTAGTGATTGAACGCGTTGAGCGCCGCCTCGTGGGCGCGCCAGTCGTACTCGTCCCGCCAGTACGCGATCAACTCCTCCAGGTAGGCCCGGTCCGTGCCGTACGACCACGGCTCGCCCGGCGAGTCCGGCGGCCAGCGCGGCGACTGGAGACGGCGACTCAGATCCTCGAGCTCGGCATCGCCGACCCGCACCTCGAACGGCTCGACGCCGGCCGGCATGGCCGCCTGACCGGCAGCCGCGACGCGCGCCCCGCCCGGTCCGAGCAGGCCGCCCCCCGTGGAGGCGGCGGCAGCCGCGGCCATCAGCCCGAGAAGCGTGCGCCGATCGATCTGACGTTGCGATTCCGACATGGACTCCACTCCTTCGTGCCGACAGGCCCTGATTCTAATCCGTCGGCGCGCCGGCCGCATCGCTGCCGCGAACGGGCTACCATACGGAGGAAGATTCGCCCGGGAAGAGAGGTCTCAGATGAATCACGACAAGCTCGGCTCGACGGGTGCGGCGGCTGCGGTGCTGGCCGCGATCGTCCTGCTCCCGGCGGCGGCAGCCGCGCAGGTGGCGGGGAACGGGGATGCGGAGGTCCCGCGCACGGCGTGGGGCGACCCCGATCTGCAGGGCCTGTGGACGTCGGCCACCCTCACGCCGCTGGAGCGGCCGGTGCGCCAGTCCGAGCGCACGCTGCTGACCGCCGAGGAGGCCGCGGCCATCGAGCAGGAGTCGGCTGCGGAGCGCGCGGCGGCGGACGGCAAGTCGGCGCCCGGCTCGGTCGGCGGCTACAACCAGGTCTGGCTGGATGCCGGGACACGCATCGTGGGCGATCTGCGCACGTCGCTGATCGTCGATCCGCCGGAGGGCGTCATTCCGTGGCGGCCGGAGGCCAGGCGTGCCAGCGCCCGCGAGCGGGCGCGCTACGGGGTCGGCCCCTTTCACTCCTGGACCGACCTCGACACCGGCGAGCGCTGCCTCACCGACGGCCTGCCCAACATGGTCCCGATCCAGCCCTACAACATGAACCTGCGCATCCTGCAGACGCCGGGCCAGGTGGCGATGCTGCACGAGATGTACCACGAGCTGCGGGTCATCCCGCTCGACGGCCGGCCGCGGACCGGCATCGCGCAGTGGACCGGCGAGGCGCGCGGGCGCTGGGAGGGCGACACGCTGGTGGTCGAGACGATCAACTTCGTGGACAAGCCGGACGCCTACTGGAGCACGCCGTGGCGTGCCTCCCGCCCCGGCCTGCGCCTGGTCGAGCGGTTCACGCGCGTGGGTCCGGCGGCGATCGACTACCGCTTCACGGTCGAGGATCCGGCGTGGTTCACGCGGCCCTGGACCGCATCCGCGCCGCTGACGACCGACCAGGCGTCGCGCGGCGTGGCGGCCGGCGAGATGTGGGAGTACGCGTGCCACGAGGGCAACCACGCCATGATCAACATCCTGGGCGGCGCCCGCGCCGAGGAGCGGGCCGCCGCGCGCGGCGGGCGGTGACGAGCCGGCGCGGCGGCCGCGCGGCGGCGGTCGCCGCGCCGGCTTCCACGCCGCTTGGCCGCCGCCGGGGCGTCAGTCCTCCCCCGCCTCGATGATGGCGGCGGCCGGACCCGTCAGCGCCACGATGTGCAGGCCGGTGTCGGCGCGGTCCGCCAGGTAGAGCAACCCGCGGTCGTCGACCTCGAGCTTGTTGGTCTGGATGGCGACCTTGCAGCTCGCGACACCGTCGATCGTGGCGCAGCGCTCGGCCGTCCGCTCCGTGGTGGCGGGAATGTAGTACGCCACCTCCTCCAGGCGGAACGGATCCCGGATGTCGATCACCCGCGCGCCCGCGTTGAACCACGACACGGCCATCAGCTTCCCGTAGAACGGCGGCTCCAGGGACCACTGCGGCGAGTGGGGACCGAAGCGGCCGCCCCGGTCGCAGAACTCACCGCTCGACTCGGGCACCTGGAACGTCGCGATCGGCAGCGGATGGGCCTCGTCCGTGATGTCGAGCATGAACGTGATGTGGCGCGCCTCCTGGCACGCGTTGCCCGCCGACTCGGAGACGACGAACAGGAAGTCCCGCGTAGCGTGGTCGCGGTTGTCCGCGTAGTCGGCAATCTCCACATCCAGCAGCGGCATCGCGGTGTGCCCGCCCCAGAACGCGGGCAGGTCGAGCCGGCCGATCTGGGGGTACGCCAGCCCGGCGGGACTCGCGGCGAGGGGCGCCGCGGCGTCGGGGTCGCCGTTGAGCAGCCGGTCCCGGTCGAGGATCTGCACGACGCCGTTGGCCACGGTGCCGTACGCCAGGTACAGCCGGTTGCCCAGCCTGACCGCCTCGTGCAGCCCCGATCCGCCCGGAATGGGACCGCTCGCGTCCGGCTGGACCCCCGGCAGGCTGAAGTCGCGGACATGCCGCGGCGCCGCCGGGTCGGCGAGGTCGAACACCTGCAGGACGCGCGGCGCACGCCAGCCGTCGACGGTGCCGACCAGGTGGGCGATGCCGGTGTCGCATTCCCACCAGTTCTTGTGCGTGTGCTGGTCGCCGGACGGCGTCCGGCCCATCTCGACCACCGTCCGCACGAACGCGGGGTCGGCCGGGTCGGTGACGTCCCAGATCTCGTGGCTGCTGTTGCCGTTGGGGCGCAGCAGGTAGAAGCGTCCCGCCTGGCCCCGCGGCAGCTCGTCGCCGGCGCATACCTGAACCATCTGCGAGCCGCTGGCCCCGCCGGTCGCCGGGATGTGCGCCAGGTAGACCGGCGCTTCCGGCGCGGTGACGTCGAGCACCGACGTGCCGTTGGTCTCGACCGCGCCCGTCAGCGGATTGAGCGCCTCGCCGGCATGGTGGCCGACGTACAGGATCCGCCGCGCCCCCTGCCGCACCGGCAGCGGCTGATAGGCGGAACGCCCCTGCAGGTCGTGCGCGCCGACGAGCCGCGTGTTGAACGCCTCCTCGCCGTGCCCCCGCCCGCCGCCCTGGGCCGCCGGCGTCACGGCGCCGGCAGCCAGGCCCGCGGCAATCGACAGTGCAAACCAGCGGTTCATCGTCAGCCTCCCCTGGAGATGCGGATCGCGCCTCGCGTACGGATCCGCCACAGACTAACCGATCCGCCAACCCGCAATTCACCGCTTGGGATACCCGAGGCTTCGCCCTCCGCCGCCCGTGACGACGGCGGTCTTGCCCGTGAGCGGGATCGCGGACGTGTCCAGCATGGCGCACCTCCGCCGCGGGGTATCGCGAAGCCGCTCCGCGGGATCAAACGAGGACCGCGCCGGCGCGCGGGCGGTGCCGGCGGCAGGCCGGTGCCGGTCGGCTATGATGCCCGGGTATCCGCCGCCCGCCGATCGGGATTCGACGAGCGGACGGATGCGGAGCGGGAGGGGCGAATGGCAGACAGGAAGCGAGTCGGAGGCGGGGCCGCGGCGGCGGTGCGGCCGAGCAGTGCGCCGCCAGCGCGGGCAGTCGTGCTGATCGCCGGCGTCCTGGCCGTGCTGGCGGCGAGCCCGGCGGGCGCGGTCGCGCAGGAGGCCGCCGGCGCGCACTCACCCGCCGACCCCGGCGCCGAGGTGCTGGCGCTCGAGCGGCAGATCGAGGCGGCGGTGCTGGATGCCGACACCGCTTTTCTGGAAGACGTCTGCGCGAGCGACTTCACATACACGCACGGCGACGGGTGGACCACCGGCAAGCCCATTCTGGGCGTCGATCATCGTGCGGAGTGGCTGGCTTCCCTGGCCGGACGCTACAGCGCGCGCGAGGTCGACTCGCAGCAGGTCGAGCTGCACGGCGACGTGGCCATCACGATGGGCCGCGTGCGGGCGCGCAGCGGCGGCCCGGCAGCCGCCCAGCGCGCCTTCAGCTTCTGGTACGTCCGCGTCTATGCCGAGCGCGACGGCCGCTGGCAGTATCTCTCGCACCGCACCGTGCACGGCCCGCTGTACGAGGACTGACGCCGCGGCCGCGGCGCGTCACGGCTCGACGGCGATCTCCCCGACCGCCCACGGGTGATCCGCGCAGTGGTAGCGGAACGTGCCGGGGCGCTCGAAGCTGACGAACGCCCAGGTCGCCGGCTCGAGCCGGCCGGTGGTCCAGCTCCCGTCCTGCGCCTCGATCGTGTGCGGGAGGTCGCCGTTGTTGCGGAACTGCACGCGCGCCCCCGTGCTCACCAGCGCCCGCACCGGGTTGAACGTGTGCTCGTCGATCTGGTACCGCCGGCCGCCCACCGCCCAGGCGGGATTCACCAGCAACGTCGCGGTCTCGACGGCGTCGGTCGCACGCGGCGCCGGACCCGACGGCTCGAGGTCCGCCCAGGGGTCGGCCGGCACCTCGCCGCGCGCGGCGACGGCGCCGTCCAGCGTGAACGCCCACAGCTCGCGCCCCATCGGAACGGCGACGAACTGCCGGCCGTCGAGCGCGTAGGCGGCGGCCGGTCCGGGCCGCACCCGCGCCCCCGCCGGTGTGGTCTGGAATGCCCACACCCGCTCCCCGGTCCGCGCGTCCCAGGCCTCGACCTGCCCGCCGGGCGAGCCCCGGAACATCAGGCCGCCCGCGGTCGTGAGCGGACCGCTCGTGCCGAGCAGCGGGCCGGGCACCTCCTGCTTCCAGACGAGGCGGCTGGTCCGCGGGTCGATGGCTGCGATGATGCCGACCGGCTCCGGCAGGCTGAGGTGATTGTCCTCGGGGAAGGCCAGCCAGGGATCCGCGAACCGCCGCGTGCGCCCGACCTGCGCCCGGCCCTGCGCGTAGACGTAGCCGGTTTGCGGGCTGAACGCCATCGGCGTGACCCGCACCCGCGGAATCGGCAGGCCGGGCGCCACGAGGTCGTGCCGGTCCACCGTGGGCGGCGTGAAGGTGCTGCAGCTCAGCTCGAACGGCGGCGGCACCCGGTCGCGCCAGAACGAGCAGTCGGGCAGGATGCTCTCGGCGCCGACCGGATACGGCTGCGTGGGCGCCGTGTGCAGGAACGCGTCCTGCGGCACCGGCCGCTCCTCGAGCGGGACGAGCGGCTCGCCCGTCGCCCGATCGAACAGGAACAGGTAGCCGTCGGCCCGCATCGCCGCGAGCGCCTTGCGCGGATGCCCGTCCACCTCCGCCTCGTACAGCAGCAGCGGCGTCGCGATGTCCGCGTCCCACACGTCGTGCCGGACGACCTGATAGTGCCAGCGCCGCTCGCCCGTCGCCATGTCGAGCGCGAGCACCGAGGCCGTGAACAGGTTGTCGCCGGCGCGGAGCTCGCCGCCGAACATCGGCACCGCGTTGCCGGTCGAGAAGTAGACCAGGCCCAGGTCGGGATCGACGGTCCCGACCAGCCAGACGCCGCCGCCGCCGAGCCGCCAGCTCTGGTTGTCCTGCGGCCAGGTGTCGTGGCCGAACTCTCCGGGCCGCGGCACGATGAAGAACGTCCACTCGATGGCGCCCGTCGCCGCGTCGAGCGCGACGATGCGCCCCTGCCCCCCGCTGTCGCCGTTCGCCACCCCGACGAAGACCTGGCCGCGCGCGTACATCGGGGCCGTGGTCACCCGCTCGCCCTCGCCCCGCGGGACGCTGCCCACCGGCGTGGCCCATGCCAGCTCGCCGGTCTCCTGCCGCAGGGCGGCCACCTCCGCGCTGCCCAGCCCGACGAAGACGAGGCCCGCCCCCAGGCCGACACCCTGCCAGGACGGCACCCGCAGCGGCCGATCCGGCGGCGGCTGCCAGCGCCAGCGCGGCTCGCCGGTGCGCGCGTCGAACGCGAACACGTTGGCCCCGCCCGTCAGGTAGAGGACGCCGTCCTGGACGACCGGCGTCGCCCTGGATGCCGCCCCACCGGGCAACTGGGCGACCCAGGCCCCGCCTAGCCGGTCGACCGTGTCGAGCGTGACGTCGGCGAGCGTCGAGTAGCGCGAGCTGGACCAGTTGCCCCCGACCAGCGGCCACTCGCCGCCCGGATAGCCGCTGCGGTCCTCGACAGCCTCCTGCCCCTGCAGACCGCCGGCCAGGGCGATCACCCCGGCCGCTGCGAGCGCCACGATGAATCCACGGTGCCGTTCCCGCATGCCGCCTCTCCTTCCTCGGCCGTGGCCGCTGGGCGGCGCCTGAAGAGCCGCCGCCGTCACGTGCTCACAGTACTTCGTCAGGCGTGACCCGATCGATGCCGGTGATCGTGTCGAAATGCCGGTCGTAGCTGACGATGGTCCGTATCTCCGCGCGGCGCATCACGGCCGCGTGGATCGCATCCCGCGGCCGGACCCCATCATGCCGCGCAAGAATCGAACGACACTCCCACAGATCGTCGAGCACCACCGGATGGAACAGGCGGATCGCGGTGGCGAACGCCTCGAACACGACCAAGCCTGTCCGCATCCGGTCCACGGCGCGGTAGCGGTGAAGGATCTCCTGCAGCACCTCGACATCGCTGACCGCATCGACGCGGCGCCCCGCGACCGCCCGCATGAAGGCGGCGGACGGGGCCTTGAAGGCGTGGCTTCGACCCGCCGCGTACATCGGGATGTTCGCGTCGACGAATAGCCTCACGACCCGGTCGCACCCCGGACGATCTCATCCTCCAGTCGTTCCGGATCGGCGATCTCGTCATCGAGCCGCACGAGCCGCTCGACCGCCTGCATCCGCGCCGCCCCGCCGCCAGCACCATACCGAATCATGGCGGCTTCCCGTACCAGCTCTCCGACGGATCGTCCCTGCCGCTGCGCCTCTTCCTCGACCTCCCTGTAGAGTGCGGGCGGAAAGAGGATCGTCGCCTTCTTGGTCATCCGCTCGGCCATGTCCGTATCCTTATCCAGATATGGATATCGTGCCCCGGCCTGCATGTCAATGCGCCGTGCGGCTGCGCGTCGAGTCGGGAGAGGATAGTCTCCCTGAACGGCACGCGGCCGCGCCGCGGCAACCGCGGCCGGCGCCGTCCCGGAGGAGCCATCATGTCCAGTCCCCCGCTGACCATCCGGTCGCTGGCGGCGCGCGCCGTTGCGGCACCGCTAGCCCGTCCGCTCCGGACGGCCTCCGGCGACGTCCCCGTGTCGCCGCTGCTCCTGATCGACGTCCAGTCCGAGGAAGGCCCGGCGGGCCGGGCCTTCCTCTTCGGCTACACGACCCTCACGCTGCGCGCCCTGCACGCCCTGCTGGCCGATCTGGAGGAGGTCGTGCGCGGGCAGCCCGCCAGTCCGGCCGCCGTCGCGGACGAGGCGGCGGCCCGCTTCCGCCTGCTGGGGCGCCAGGGGCTGCTCGGCATGGCGCTGTCCGGCCTGGACATGGCGCTCTGGGACCTGCAGGGCCGCGCGCTCGGGCGCCCGGTGATCGAGCTGCTCGGCGGACGGGCCGCGCCCGTCCCCGCCTACGACAGCTACGGCATCGTCGATCCGGCCGCGGACGCGGCGGCCCTGGAGCGTAGCGTCGAGCAGGGCTTCCGCGCCGTCAAGATCAAGATCGGCGTTGCCGATCTGACCTGGGACCTGGCGAACGTGGCCGGCGTGCGCAAGGTGATCGGTCCCGACGTGCGGCTGATGGTCGACTACAACCAGTCGCTGACCGCGCCGGAGGCCCTGCGCCGCATCCGCGCGCTGGCCCGCTTCGACCTCGAATGGGTCGAGGAGCCGGTCCCGGCCGAGGACCTCGCCGGCCACGCCCGCGTTCGCGCGGCCTCGCCGGTGCCGATCCAGACCGGCGAGAACTGGTGGTTCGGCCACGACATGGCGCATGCCTTCGCAGCCGGCGCCTGCGACCTGTGCATGCCGGACCTGATGAAGATCGGGGGCGTGACCGGCTGGCTGCGCGCCATGGGGCAGGCCGAGGCCGCCGCCGTGCCGGTCTCCAGCCACCTGTTCGTCGAGGCCAGCGCCCACGTCCTGCCCGTCACCCCGCTGGCGCACTACCTCGAGTTCCTGGATCTGGCCGGCGCCGTGCTGGTTGATCCGCCCGGGCTCGTGGACGGCTGCGTCACGGCGCGCGGCCCGGGCCTCGGCATGGACTGGGACGAGGCCGCCGTCGCCCGCTATCTCGTGTAGGAGCCTTTGCAATCTTGCTCTGGTTTCCGGGCCGCCAACTCTGTACCCTGATCGGGCGCGGAGGGAGGCAGCCATGCTGAGAGTGACGGCAGTCGCGGCAGCGGCGCTCGTCGTGCTGGCGGCGGGTGCGTCGGCGCCGGCGCAGGAGGGCGCGGCAGGTCGCGCGGTGACCGGGGCCGACCTGGAGCGCTGGCAGACGGAGCTGTCGAACTGGGGGCGCTGGGGGTCCGACGACGAGATCGGGACCATCAACCTCATCACGCCGGAGAAGCGTCGCGAGGCGGCGGGGCTCGTGCGCGCCGGCGTCAGCGTCTCGCTGGCGCGGGACGTGCTGAAGGAGGAGGCCGTCGACAACCCGCGCCCGTTCGAGCACACGATGCACGGCGTGGGCTCGGACACGTTCGCCGTCCGCTACCACGGCTGGGCGCACACCCACCTGGACGCGCTGGCGCACGTGGACGACGACGAGGGGCGGATGTACAACGGCTACCGGCCCGACGAGGCCGCGGTGCTGGAAGCCGGGGGGCACGCGCGGAACTCCATCCACAACCTCAAGAACGGCATCTTCACGCGCGGCATCCTCATGGACATCCCGCGTCTGAAGGGCGTCCCGTACCTCGAGCCCGAGACGCCGATCTACGTCGAGGACCTGGAGGCCTGGGAAGCGCGGACCGGCGTGCGCGCCGGCCCCGGCGACGCGGTGTTCATCCGCACCGGGCGCTGGGCGGCCCGCGAGGTGCTCGGGCCGTTCATCATCGGCCGCATCGGCACCGCGGCCGGCCTGCACGCGTCGGTCATTCCGTGGCTGCGCGAGCGCGACGTCGCGCTGCTCGGCAGCGACGGCGCCCTGAGCGTCGCGCCGTCCGAGCTGCCCGGCGCCGCGCACGACTTCGCGCTGGTGCACCTCGGCATCCACCTGTTCGACAACGCCGATCTGGAGGCGCTCGGCGACGCGGCGGCCGAGCAGGGCCGCTGGGAGTTCCTGCTGACGGCCGCGCCGCTGGCCGTCTGGGGCGGCACGGGGTCGCCGATCAACCCGATTGCAACCTTCTGACATACGGTGAACGGCGAACCGGCGCGCGCGAGGGCGCCGTCCGCCGGCCTGACGAGCAACGGGAGAGGGAAATGTCAAGAGAGACCGGTCGGTTCGTCGCGAGCATGGCGCTCGCCATCGCCATTGTCCTCGGTGCGGGGCTGCCCGCCGCCGCGCAGCAGGGCGCCCAGGACGGCGAGTGGCGCTACTACGGGGGTGATCTGGGCAGCACCAAGTACTCGCCGCTCGACCAGATCAACCGGGACAACGTCGCCGACCTCGACATCGTCTGGCGCTGGAAGACCGACAACTTCGGACCGCAGCTGGACTTCAACTTCCAGGCGACGCCGCTGATGATCGACGGCGTGCTCTACACGACCGCCGGCCGGCGGCGCAACGTGGTGGCCATCGACGCCGCCACGGGCGAGACGCTGTGGATGTTCCGCTACGACGAGGGCCGGCGCGGCGAGGTGGCGCCGCTGCGCTCCAGCTCCGGCCGCGGCGTGGCGCACTGGAGCGACGGCCAGGGCGACGACCGCATCATCCACGTCACCCAGGGCTACCACCTGGTCGCCCTGGACGCGGAGACGGGGCGGCCGGTGCCGACGTTCGGCGAGGACGGCATCGTCGATCTCTACAACGGCCTCTACGACGGCCTCGACCGTCCCGCCATCGAGGACGGCCAGATCGGCCTGAACTCGCCGGCCACCGTGGTCAACGACGTCGTCGTGGTCGGTGCGGCGCTGCGCGCGGTTGCGCCCGCGAGGGAGTTCCCGGCCGGGTTCGTCCGGGGCTTCGACGTGCGCACCGGCGAGCAGCTCTGGGTCTTCCATACGATCCCGCAGGCCGGCGAGTTCGGCAACGACACCTGGGAGGACGGCTCCTGGCGCTACACGGGCAACACCGGGGCGTGGGCGCCGATGTCGGGGGACGAGGAGCTCGGCTACGTCTACGTGCCGGTCGAGACGCCCACGAACGATCTGTACGGCGGCCACCGCCCGGGCGACAACCTGTTCGCCGAGAGCATCGTCTGCCTGGACGTCCGGACCGGCGAGCGCGTCTGGCACTTCCAGTTCATTCACCACGGCATCTGGGACTACGACATTCCGACCGCGCCGACGCTGATCGATCTCAACGTCGACGGCCGCGTGATCAAGGCGGTCGCCCAGATCACGAAGCAGGCGTTCACGTACGTCTTCGATCGGGCCACCGGCGAGCCGCTCTGGCCCATCGAGGAACGGCCGGTTCCGCAGTCGGACGTGCCGGGCGAGCAGTCGGCCGCCACCCAGCCGTTCCCCACGCGGCCGCCGGCGTTCGACCGCCAGGGGGTGTCCGAGGAGGACTTCCTCGACTTCACGGCCGAGATCGCGGCCGAGGCCCGGCGCATCGGCGGGGAGTACAAGCAGGGGCCGCTCTACACGCCCCCGATTCTGGCCGGGCAGGACGGCTTCCGGGGCCTGCTGATGCTGCCGCACATGACCGGCGGCGCGAACTGGCAGGGCGGCGCGGTCGACGCCGAGACCGGCATCCTGTACGTGGCCTCGATCACCAACCCGACGATCGCGGGGCTCGTCAACGATCCCGACCGCACGTCGATGGACCTCGTGGGCGGGGGCGGCCGGCTCCGCGGCCGCGACGCCTTGCGCCAGCGCCAGGGATGCGGCGAGATAGGCCCGCTCGGGCTCCCGCTCATCAAGCCGCCGTGGGGCCGGATCACCGCGCTCGACCTGAACGCGGGCGAGCGGCTGTGGACCATCGCGAACGGTCCGACGCCGGACTGCGTGGCGAATCACCCGGCGCTGAGCGGCCTCGACATCCCCCGCACGGGCAAGCCCGAGCGCAGCGGCATCCTGGTCACCAAGACGCTGCTGTTCGCGGGCGAGGGCTCGGGCCTGATGGCCACGCCAACCTGGGCCGGCGGCCCCATGTTCTACGCCTACGACAAGCAGACGGGCGACATCATCTGGGAGTACGAGCTGCCGAAGAACCAGAGCGGCGTGCCGATGACGTACATGCTCGACGGCAAGCAGTACATCGCGCTGGCCATCGGCGCCCGCGGCCAGCCGGCCGAGCTCATCGCCCTCGCGCTGCCGTAGGAGTCTGCGCCGTTCTACGGCGCGGACTCCCGCGAGGCGCCCAGCTCGAGGGCCACGATGTCCGCGCGGTCGCGGAGGTACAGCTTCGTGCCGGCGAGCGTGGGCACCGTCCAGGCCGTGGTGGTGAGGATGGGTGCCCGCGCCAGCACCCGCAGGCCGCGGCGCGAGACCGTGGCCAGCCCCAGCATGCCGTCCTCGTCGAGGATGATCAGCTTGCCGTCGGCGTGCAGCAGGGTGCTGCGCTGGAAGGTTCGGTCGCGCCACGCCACCTCGCCGCTGTGCGCGTCGATAGCGGTCAGGAACGCCGGGCCGACGTCGCCGCTGCTGCCGTAGTAGAGGTCGCCGATCCGCATGGCCGTGCCGTAGTACACGCGCATGGCCATGGTGAACCACCGCTCCCGCACGCCGGCCCCGGACACCTCCAGCACGCGGGTGCCGCCGTCGTGGGCCGACGACAGGAAGAGCAGGTTGTCGTCGCTCCACACCGGGGTGCTGATGTTGGCGTCCAGCCGCCGCGGATGGGGATGGCTCCAGAGCTGGGTCCCGCTGGCCGGATCGAGGGCCACGACGCGGTCGCTGGCGAACACGACCACCTGCTCCCGCCCGTCCACGGTGATGAGGATCGGTGAGGCCGGGGCGATGGCGAAGTCGCCGCTGCGCCACGCGACGCGGCCGTCCTCCTGATGGAAGGCCATGACCGCCTGGCCGGGGCCGCCCGCCGTGGCGATGATCAGGTCCCCGTAGGCCAGCAGGCTGCAACTGTAGCCCGGCTTGCGCGGCATGATCCGGTAGTGGGGCGGCGCCCCGAAGTCGCGGACGAGGTCGTGCGACCAGAGCACCTCCCCCGTCGCCTTGTCCAGCGCGACGAGCTGTTTGTTGGTGCCGGTGGCGAACAGGCGCTCGCCGACGATGAGCGGGGTGGCGTGCGGCCCGACGCCGAGCGGGACGTCGAGGCCGCCGAGCGGCGCCGGATAGCGGTGCTCCCAGAGCGTGCGGCCGGTCGCCGCGTCGAGGGCGACGACCACCTCTTCCTCGCGCCAGGCGTCCGGTTCGGGGCCGTCCGGTGGGCGGTACTGCGTGAACAGGCGACCGCGATCGACAAGGATGCTGGAATGGCCGCCGCCCAGCGGGCGGCTCCAGAGCCGCGTCGGCCCGCCCGCCGGCCAGGAGTCGGCGAGTCCCACGGCGTCGCTCGTGAAGTTGCGCCGCGGCCCGCCCCAGCCCGGCCACTCGGGCGCCGCGGAAGCCTGCTCCTGCCCGGACCCCGCCACGACGACGAGGCCGGCGGCGGCCGCGGCGAGACCGAGTACGCGCAGCGCGGCGCGGGAACGGCGTCGCGTCGCACGCTCCATGGGCCGGCCCGTCAAGCGCCTACTCCCGCCCGACGGCCTCGCGGCCGGCCTGCAGCGCGGCCGCCGCGCTGGCGGTGAGCCCCCCGGGCAGGCCGCCCGTACCCAGGATCCGGAAGCCTTCCTCGATGCGGCGGGCGATCTGGTCGGCGCCCGCCGTGATGCCGCACGGCACGTCGTGGGCCAGGCAGGCGCGGAGGATCGTCTGGATGGCTGCCTCGGTCTCCGCGGAGCCCCGCGCGACACCCAGCGAGTTGGACAGGTCGCTCGGACCGATCAGGACGCCGCCGACGCCCGGCACCGACAGGAGCTCGTCGATGTTGCGCACCGCCTCCGCCGACTCGATCAGCAGCACCACGATCAGGTCGCCGTCGGGGTTGAGCGGCCAGACGTCCGCGCGCCGCACGTACTCGGCCGCCGGGACGCCCCAGAACCACTGGGCGACGCGCGCGCCCACGCCGCGCCGGCCGGCGGGCTCCGGATGCGGCGAGTCCGGACGCGGCGGATAGCGCATGAGCCGGACGGCGTCCAGCACCTGCTGGCGGGTCTCCACGCTGGGGAAGATGACGCCCATCAGGCCGAGGTCGAGCCCCTGCTTCGCCGCCCACTCCGCCTGCTCGCGCCCGTACGGGGCGAAGCGGGCCAGCGGCGTCACGTTCGGCTGCGGGCTGCCCTTGCTCACCGCCGCGGCCTTGTCGATCATGCCGACCAGGAAGGTGCGCAGCGTCTCGAAGTTCATCGGCCCGTGCTCGTAGTCGACGTAGACGTAGTCCAGGCCGGAGGTCGCCAGGGCCTGCGCGTTGTCGAGCGACAGGTTGGTCGTGCTCGCGCCGAACACCACCTCGCCTGCGGCCAGGCGCTCGATCATGCGGTTGAGGTGCGTCGGTCCGCTCTGCGCCGCGGTGTGGGCGGCGGCGAGCAGCAGCACGGCCAGCGCCGCGGCGCAGACGGCGATTCCCGGACCGGGACGGCGTGACGGCATCGGCAACTCTCCTCCTTATGCGCCGGACCGTCTGCTGGCGCGGCCCGCGCCCTCGAGGTCCCGCAGCAGCGCGTAGGTCCTCTCCACGTCGGCTGGAATCAGGGCCTGGCTCGTGCGGTACTTGTCGGTCGTGTGCTCCTGCGCCATGACCAGCGGCGTGCGGCCGATGCTGTCCTTCCGGTCCAGGCGGGCGCCGCGCTCCACGAGGAATTGCGCCACCGCCGGGTCCGCGGCCGCCACCGCGCCGTGCAGCGCCGTCTGGCCGTTGTCGTTGACCGCATCGACGTCGTGGCCCCAGGCCACGAGCTGCTCGAGGACCGCCAGCACCGCCTCCTCGTTATCGTTCCGGCGACCGCCCAGACGCGCCGTCGGCCCGCGTGTGGCGTAACCCAGGCCGGCCGCCACCATCAGCGCGGTCGTGTTCTCGATGGACGCGACGAGCGGATCGGCGCCGGCCGCCTCGAGGATGCGCAGCGCCTCCAGGTCGGCGAGGTGCGCCGCGACCCACAGCGGCGTCGCGCCGGCGTACTGCACGTTGTTCACCTGCGGGTAGCCGTCGGGGTTGAAGTTGGGCGGCAAACGCTTCAGCGGGAGGCGGGCGTTCGGATCGGCGCCGCGCGCGAGCAGGTCCTTCAGCAGCGCGGTCGAGCGGCCGCCGCCCGCCCCCGCGCGCCGATCGCCGCGTTCCGGATTGCCCCCGGCCCGCTTCCGGACCGCGGCGTGGAGCGGCGTGAACCCAGCGTCGTCGGCCGCGTTCGGGTCGGCCCCGCCGTCCAGCAGCAGACCGGTGAGATCGTGGTAGCCGTGGTCGATGGCCATGCGCAGCGGCGTGATGCCCCCCGGCGCCCGCTCGTCGACCCCGGCGCCCGCCCCGAGCAGCATCCCCACCGACGCCGCGTCGTTCTGGCGTGCGGCGAAGTGCAGCGCCGTCATGCCCCCGACGGCACGCAGCCCCCCGCCGGCGTACGGCGCCTCCGCGCTGGACCGCGAGCGGGCGTGGACGTCCGCGCCGTGCGCCAGCAGGATGCGCACCACGTCGGCGTGCGGCTCGTGGCTGCCGGCGGCCATCATCAGCGCCGTCTGCCCCCGCCAGCCGTCCCGCGCGTCCACGTCGGCGCCGTGCGCCAGGAGCAGCTCGACGGCGCCCGCGGCGCCGGCGCGGGCCGCCGCCATCAGCGGCGACTCCCCGGCGCCGAGCGCGAGGCCGTTCGGGTCGGCGCCGGCCTCGAGGAGCACGCCGACCACGCCGGCCGCGGCGCGCTCGGCGGCCAGCCACAGCGGCGTGGCGCCGTAGCGGTTGGCCGCATCGACGTCGGCGCCGGCGCGCACGAGCAGGCGCGCGGCCTCCGCGTCGCTCCAGTGCGCCGCCCAGTGCAGCGCGGTCGTGCCGTCGGGCGCGGGCAGGTTGACGTCGGTCCCCTGCGCGAGCAGCGTCCGCAGGCGCGCGTGATCGCGGTCCTCGACCGCTCGCGCCACCGGCGCGTCGCCGTTGCCCGCAGCGGCAAGGCTCAGCGCGGCGAGAACGGGGACGAGCAGCAGCCTCCGCCGGTCGCGTGTCCGCATGGCCACTCCCCTGGCGGTGCTACAGCTCCGCCACCCGGCCGGTGCTGTCGCCGAACCGCCCGAGCCGCACGTCGACCTTCTCCAGCAGGCTGAGCTGCAGGTTGGTCAGCGGCGTGTCCTCCGCGCAGACGATGTGGCGGCCGCCGCGCATGCGTCCGCCGCCGCGCCCGGCCACCAGCGTCGGCAGCTTGGAGTGGCTGTGGATCTGGCCGTCGCACATGCACGAGCCGTACAGGATCAGAAGGTGGTCGAGCAGCGACCCGTCGCCGTCCTCGACGGCGCGCAGCCGGTCCAGGTAGTAGCCGAACAGCGTCACGTGAAAGGTGTCGATCCGCGCGAGCTTCGCGAGCTTCACCGGATCGTAGGCGTGATGCGACAGCCCGTGGTGCGGGTCGGCGATGCCGAGCTGGCCGTAGGTCCGCTGCGTTGCCTCGCGCGACATCAGGAACGTCGTCACGCGGCTGAGGTCGGCCTGGTAGGCCAGCACCTGCAGGTCGAACATCAGCTTCACGTGCTCCTCGAACGAGTCCGGTATCCCGGCCGGCAGATCCGCCGGCGAGAGCGCCAGATCGCCCTGCTGCTCCAGCTTCGCGATGCGCTCCTCGAGCTCCCGGATGCCGGCCAAGTAGCCGTCCAGCCGGAGGCGGTCCGCTCCGCCCAGCCGCCGCCGGAGCCGCTGCGTCTCCTGCAGAATGGAGTCGAGGAGGCTGGCCTGCGACCGCGCGAGCGCCCGGCGCTCTTCCGGCGTCCTGGCGTCGCCGCCGAGCAGGCGCTCGAAGACCACGCGCGGATTGGTCAGCATGGGCATCGGCGTCGTGGGCGTGCGCCACGACAGCGTGTTCTGGTAGGCGCAGGCGTAGCCCGGCTCGCAGCCGCCGAGCATGCCGACGTCGTCGATCGCCAGTTGCAGCGACGGAAACTGCGTGTCGGCGCCGAGCACGTCGGCCGCGAACTGGTCGACCGTCTTGCCGGCGCGGTAGTCGCCGCCCTCGGTCTTCTTCGGATGCACGCCGGTCAGCCACGCCCCCGACGCCCGAGCATGATCGCCGCTGCCGTCGCCGAGCGCCTCGGCCGGCCGCGAGCGCAGCTCCGAGACGACCACGAGGTCGTCGCGAAACGGCTCGAGCGGCAGCAGCGACGGCGACAGCTCGAACCCGGCGCCCGCCTGCTCCGGCGTCCACCGCATCCAGTTGACGCCGTTCGGCACGTAGACGAACCCGAGCCGCCGCGCGGGCGCGGCCGCGCGGGCCGCGGCCGACAGCGCGGGCACCATCGCGTCGAGGAAGGGCAACGCGAGCGCCGCGCCGGCGCCGCGCAGGAACGTTCGACGCGGCAGGGACTTCCCGGTGACGATCATGGATTCTCTCCTTGCTCCGTCTCTTCCGCCGCCGCGCGCATCCGGAACGGCACGCTCTCGACGATGCCCAGCACGAGCGACGAGAACGTGTAGCCGCCGCGCGCCGCGTCGGCCACGACGGCCCGGATGGCCGGCGCGTCGAAGTGCTCGACGCCGCGCCCGAGCGCATAGGTCGCCAGCTTGACCGTCAGCGCCCGCACGAACGACTCGGGCCGCGCCAGCAGCGCCGCCCTGAGCTCCGCCGGCCCCTCGAACGCCGCCCCGCTCGGCAGCGCGCCCGAGGCATCGATCGGCACGCCGCGCTCGGACCGCCGCCAGGCGCCGACGGCGTCGAAGTTCTCCAGCCCGAAGCCGATCGGGTCCATCTTCGCATGACAGCTCGCGCAGACGGGGTTGGCCCGGTGCGCGGCCAGCTGCTCGCGCATCGTCAGGCCCGGCCCGGCCCCCTCGTCCTCGGGCAGCTCCGGGACGTCGGCCGGCGGCGGGGGCGGGGGCGCGCCGAGCAGGTTCTCGAGCACCCACTTGCCGCGCAGGACCGGAGACGTCCGGTTCGCGTACGAGGTCACGGTCAGGATGCTGCCGTGGCCGAGCAGGCCGCGCCGGCGCTCGTCGGTCACGGCGACGCGCCGGAACTGGCTCCCCCGCACGCCCGGGATGCCGTAGTGCCGGGCCAGCCGCTCGTTGACGAACGTGTAGTCGGCGTCGAGCAGCTCCAGCACGCTGCGGTCCGCGGCGACGATCGCTTCGAAGAGCAGCTCCGTCTCGCGGCGGAAGGCCCGCCGCAGGTTGTTGTCGAAGTTGCGGAACCGCCGCGGCTCCGGGACGATGTGCTCCAGGTTGCGCAGGTAGAGCCACTGCCCCGCGAAGTTGTCCACGAGCGCCGCCGCGCGCGGGTCGGCCAGCATCCGGCGCACCTGCCGCTCCAGCCCGCCGGGGCTGCGCAGGTCGCCGCGCTCGGCCGCCGCCAGCAGCCGCTCGTCGGGAATGCTGCTCCACAGGAAGAACGACAGACGCGAGGCCAGCTCGAGATCGCCGAGGCGGTACGCCGCGCCCGGCCGTGCGTCCGGCGGATCGAACTCGAAGCGGAAGATGAACCTGGGGCTGGCCAGCAGCCGCCACAGCGCAGCCTCGATGCCCGCCTCGAACCCGCCGCGCTCGCGCCCGGCCGCGTAGAACCCGAGCAGCTCCCGCACGTCGGCCTCTGTCGCCAGCCCGCGGTAGGCCCGCCGCGCCAGGCCCGCGATGATCGTCTCGGCGCAGGCCCGCTCGCCGTCGACGGCGGCCGGCCGGCAGGTGAAGATGCGCCGGCGGGTCGGTGTGTCGCCGCGCCCGGCGGCGGCCAGCGGGCCGGTCACGACGATGCGGCTGACCGCGGGCAGCCCGGCCACCGAGTTCGGGGTGGGATAGCTCCGGAGCAGCGGCTTCGAGAGGCTCTCGGACACGCCGAAGCTCTTGACCGGGAAGGTCGCCGTGGTGGTGTGCGGACCGGCCGTCAGCGGCGCGCGCAGGACCAGATGGTCGTCGGCCGTCAGCGCGGGCGTCTCGCCGTCGTACACGAGCTGCCGGTACATGTGCGGCCCGCCGTCGAGCGCGAACAGGCGCACCCGCCGGCCGTCGACGGCCAGCTCCAGGTCGTGCGGCTCGTGGAGGCCGCGCACGTCGTCGCGCTGGCTCCGCTCCAGCCGAATCCGGATCTCGTACTCGCCGTCGACCGGGAAGTGGTGCTCGATGCGCAGGCCGCCGCGCGTGCCGAACGGCAGCCCCTCGCGGTGGGTGTCCTGGGTCTCGTCGTGCGCGCCGACGTAGGTCTCCGCGCTGGGCGGAATGGCCGGGTTGGCGACCGCCAGGCGGCTGATCTTGCGGGCCGCGGTCACGTAGCTCTCCAGCAGCAGGGGGGAAACGCCCAGCGCGTCGGCGATGTTGTCGAAGCCGTGCGTCGAGTCGTCGGGCGGCAGGAGCGTCGCGACGTCGACGTCCAGCGCCAGCAGGTCGCGGATCGCGTTGGCGTACTCGGTGCGGTTCAGCCGGTGGAGCGCCGGCCGGCCGGGCCGCGGCTCGGCCGCCGCCGCCGCGTCGAGGGTCGTCTCGAGCCACGCGGCGAAGCCGTCGTACACGGCGTCGGCGGGCCGGGGGCGGGGCTGCGGCGGCATGTCGCGCCCGCGCAGCTTGAGCACGACCTTCTCCCACAACTCGCCGTGCCCGCTCACGGCCGACAGGTCCGCGGCATCGAGCTCGAGGCCGGCCGTCCGCAGGCGGCCGTTGTGGCAGGTGACGCAGTAGCGGTCGAGGACCGCGCGGTACGTCGCCGCCGCGTCCGGGCCGGGGGGCGGCGGCGCCTGCCCCGCGGCCCGGCCGGCGGAGAGCAGCAGACCGATCCCGACGATCCCCGCCAGCCGCAACCCGCGGCGCCGCGCCCGCCGTTCGTCCAGGCGTTCCATGAGCCTCCCGCCGAGGTCACCAGGCCGGCGCGCGGCGGTCGCGCACGTAGGACGGGGTGATCCGCGCGAGGCTGGGGGTGCCGGCCTGCCGCATCACCATCCGCAGCTCGCTGTCCAGGATGTCGAGCGCCGTCTCGACGCCGGGCTGCCCGAACGCGGCCAGGCCGAAGATGTAGGGGCGCCCCACGCCCACGGCCGTCGCACCGAGCGCCAGCGCCTTGAAGATGTCGGTGCCCCGGCGGAACCCCCCGTCCACGATGATCGGGACGCGCCCGGCCACGCCCGCCGCCACCCCGGGCACGGACTCGACCGACGACAGCAGGCTGTTCTCCATGCGGCCGCCGTGGTTCGAGACCCAGATGCCGTCGGCGCCGTACTCCAGCGCGAGCTCGGCGTCCTCGCGCGTCACGATGCCCTTGAGCACCACCTTCATGGACGTGGCGTCCTTGAGCCGCTTCACGTAGTCCCAGGTGGCGATTCGCCCATCCAGCTGCGGCGGCCCGAGCGGCGGCGTCGTCGTCATCGGCTTGCCGTCGGGGTTGATCACCGACCCCAGGAAGCCGGGCAGCTCGAGCCCCTGGTCGTCCGGATTCAGCGTGTGGCACCGCCCGCAGAACGCCCGGTCGCGGCGCCGTGCACGGGCATGCACGATGCGCTTGCCGCCGCCCTGGTTGTCGATGGTCCAGGCCAGTACGGGCGAGCCGGCCGCCTCGGCGCGCTTGATCATCGCGAGCGTCCTGCTCCAGTCGGCATCGCGGTAGAGCTGGAACCAGACGGGGCCGCCGCGGGCCGCCGCGACCTCCTCGATCGGCTGGCTGGCCGCGTTCGAGAGGGTCATGATGTGCCCCCGCGTGTTCACCGCGCGGGCCACCTCGACCTCCCCGTCCGGATGGAAGGCGCTGAGCGCGCCGCACGGGCAGAGGATGATCGGGGCGTGCGCGCTGCTGCCGAACAGCGACACCGACATGTCGATGCGGCTGATGTCGACGAGGCGCCGGACCCGGAGCTGATACTGCGTGAACCCCTCCCGGTTCGCGCGGTACGTCCCCTCGTCCTCGGTGCCGCCGAGGAACGCCACATGGCCGTAGTGCAGCTTCTGCTTCGCGACGGCCTCGAAGTCGAAGACCGTCAGCGCCTCTTGAGGCGACGCGATCAGCTCGGTCGCGGCGCCGCCCTCCCGGAACGGCTCCTGGCCGAGCGCCTGGAGAATCGTCGGCGAGAGCGCGACGTACGGCAGGGCCGGGCTCGCGGCGAGCATGCGCAGGAACTGGCGGCGGTCGGTCTGCGGGGCGATGGGGTCGGCCATGGTCACGCCCCTCCGGGGCGGGCGCCGGGAATCTCGACGCGTATGCGGTACAGGTGCGTCCGGGCCGTGATGTAGAGGCTCTGCCGGTCCGCATCCCCGAATCCGACGTTGGTCGTGCGGACGCCCAGGATGTCCGGCAGGTGGATGGTGCCCAGGTGCTTCCCCTCCGGCGAGATGATCCAGACGCCGCCGTGCGAGGTGGTGTAGAGGTTGCCCTGCTCGTCCACCTTCATGCCGTCGGAGCTGGTCTCGATGAGCACCCGGCCGCCGGAGGCGTTGTCGTCCGCGTCGAGGTCGTACGCCAGGATCTTCCCGCCGCTGCCGACGTAGAGCGTGCGCTCGTCGGGCGACAGGGCGATGCCGTTCGGGCTGCCGCCGCCGGGGTCCGCCTCCACCAGCGTGAGCTCGCCGTCCTTGATGCGGTAGACGCCGGTATGGAACAGCTCGCGCGAGGGGCTGTCGCCCCGGTAGCGCATGCCGGCCGTCATGTCGGTGAAGAAGATGGCGCCGCTCGCGCGCGCCACGAGATCGTTCGGCCCGTTCAGCCGCTGGCCGTCGAAGCGGTCGGCCAGCACCGTCCGCGAGCCGTCCGCCTCGATGCGCACCACGGCCCGGTCGGCCATGGCCGCGATCAGCAGGCGGCCCTGCGGATCGAGCGTCAGCCCGTTGGGGCCGATGAGGATGATGTGGCGGCGTCCGCTGGTCGACTGCGCGCCGGCGTTCAGGATGTCGTCGCCCGTGTAGCCGGCCTCCTCCATGTGGACGGAGAGCTCGCCGTCGGGCGTCCACTTGTAGATGGCGTTGGCCGGGATGTCGCTGAACAGCAGATGCCCGCCGGCGGCATCGTCGATCCACAGCGGCCCCTCGGTCATGCCGAGATGCCCGGCGAGCAGCTCGAGGCGCGCGTCGGGAGCGAGAACGGCGTCCACGGCCGGATCGTGCCGCTCGATCCGGCCCGCATCCTCCTGGGCCTGCCCCCAGGCAGCCGCAACAGCCGTGATCAGGACGGCGACCGTCAACCACGTTTTCATCCTGCCCTCCACATCAGACGGGGCTGCGCCCCGAACCCCCGGCGTCCGCTTGCGGGGACCCCTGCGCCCCGCGCCGCTCCCGCCGAGGCGCGCCGTGCGCGCCTTTGCGGAGTCTGCCCCATGCTACGGCGCGGACTCCTTGAATTCGACCCAGACGGCGCGCGGACGTCCCTCGACCTGCTCCTCCTCGTGCGGGGCCGCGAGCGGGGCGGCGAGAGCCAGCACGTCCCCGCGGCGCCGACCGAACGGCGGGTTCGCACGGCCGTCCGCCTCGAACGTTTGCAGACGGCCGCCCTCGAGGAACACGGCAGCCGTCGGCACGTAGTGCATGTGCAGGGCGATCCGCACGTCCGGCGTCCAGGTCTGATCCCAGACGCGGATGCGGTCCGTCTCGAGCAGCAGCGTCGCGCCGACCCGCGGAAACTGGCCTGGCACGTCGGCGAGCCGCGGCCAGCGCGGCAGCGGCGCCGGCTTCAACTGGAAGACGACCGCACGGCTCGTCTCCCCCACTGCCTCCACGGCGCGGGCGGATCCGGCGGGCTCGAAGCGGACGAACCCGAACGGCTCGTGCGCGAGAGTCGTGGCGCCGCCGGGCCGCGTGATGCGCACCGCGCCCGCGGCCAGCGTCACCGACACCTCGTCCGCCGCGAGCGTCCGCGGGACGGCCGCAGCCGCCGCGCCCGGCGTCCGCGTGACGTCCCAGATGGCGACGAAGTCGCTCTCGCGCAGGAGCGTGGCGCCGGGGTCGGGCGGCGCGCCGGCGGGCCCCTGACCGGGCGCGGACACCGGCAACAGGATCCCCGCCAGCAGGACCAGCGCGACGCCCGGCCCGTATCGAGCACGTGGCTGCGGCTCGGCGGTCATTCGTAGCTGACCTCGATGAAGCCGAACGTCCAGCAGCAGGCGAACCCGGGCACGCCCTGCCCCTGCGCCGTCCCGTAGTACGACCCGTCGTCGGCCAGGGCGGCGAGCGTGTACCGGCCGGGCTCGCTGACGGTCGCGGTCGTGACCGCCCGGCCGTCCTCGACGGGAGACTCCGCCGGCTCGAAGGTCACCTCGCCCGGGCCGCGGTACTTCGACCAGCGGACGCCGAGACCGGACGCGGCGCCGGGCCGCGGCGCGGGCAGGCCGTCATCGGTGACGCCGACCGCCAGCGCGGCCGACGCCGGGAACGCCAGCGTCAGAGCAGGCCCCGGCGTCAGTTGCGGCGCGGTGTTCTCGTTGCTGCTGCTCTTGCGGACGTCGATCATCTGCGCCGGCTTGAGCGAGCCCGGCACGCTCGCGGGCCGGCCGCGAATCGACAGCGTCCAGACGTACTCGCCCTCGAAGTCGCCGGGCACCACAACCTTGAAGAGCTGCTTCACCCGCCGCGGCAGGAAGTGCGTCGGCTGCCCCTGATCCGCGGGGCCCGGCGTGAAGTGGTTGTCCGGACCGACAGGGATGTCGAGCGCCTCGGCCCAGTTCCGGTTCATGTAGCCCCAGTACAGGCTGGCGGTGCCGTCCGGATTCCGCTCCCAGCCCTCGAACACCGGGTGCACGTTCTGGCCGGAGCTGTGGCGGACATTGAGCAGGCGCCGCATCTGCTCGTAGATGCCGGACTGGCCGGCCTGCGGCGGCTGCCCGGCGACCGTCGACGCGGCGATCAGGAGCAGCGCGCCGCCCAGGCCGGCGGTGGCGGCGAGCCGCTGGCGCCGCAGTGGGCGCTTCGTCGGGCGCATCATCAGCATCAGGCCTCCGGCCTGCCGGCCCCTACTCCCCGCCGGCGCTCAACCGCCCCTGCGGCCGCGCGCTGCGCTCGGCCACCATCCGTTCGTAATCCTCGTCCGCGAGGTACTGCACGCCGATGTGCGCGGCCGCCATGTCGTCGATGCTGCGCTGCCCCCAGCCGACCCAGACGGTCGGGTCCGGATTGCGGCGGTTCGTGACGGTGTTGTCGTGGATGGAGATGAGGTGCAGCATCGTCCCCGCCGGCAGCAGCGGCATGACGTCGTCCTCGTAGTGGTAGGCGACGTGCCAGTTGAAATCGAAGCGGTCGACGCAGCTCAGCATCTCGACCCGCCCGTCGCGGTAGATGGCCTCCATGCACTGCGCCTTGCCGCGCAGGTGCAGGTGCGGCTGGTAGCTGATGATGCGCGCGGCCGCCGGCAGGCTGTAGTACGTGTCGGTGCGCGTCATCTCTCCCGGCGGGATGTCGATGGTGTCGTTCTCGTGGATGAACAGGTCGGTGATGTACGACTCGGGCTCGACGTCCTTCGGGTACAGCACGAAGCCGACGCTGGTCCGGTCGCGCATCTCGCGGCCGGTGGCGAAGTAGTGCATGCTGAAGCGGATCTTGACCCCGGCCTTCAACGCGCGCCCGGTGTTCTCGGGAAAGATGTCGCCGTACTTGCCCGGCGCGTACTCGCTCAGGTAGGCGCCCTCGAGGGGATCGATGACGGGCTCGCCCTGGCCCAGCCGCGCGGGCGTGTCCCGCGCTTCGGGGTCGATGAGGCTCGCGATGGCGTGGTGCACGAACTCGCGCCCCTCCTGCGAGGGACGCGTCTCCACCGCCCGCGCGTAGCGCGTCTCGGTCAGGCCGGGATCGACGACGTAGCTGGGCCACCAGTCCGATCCCTCGGGGTACATCACCGCCTCGGGCGAGGTGACGATCAGGTCCGGCACGCCGATGGTCCACTCGTCGTCGTTGAACTCCAGCGGCGGCGGCAGGTCGGCCGGATTGCCGAGCGGCGCCCCGCCGTCCACCCAGCGGACGATGGTATCGATCTGCTCGTCGGTCAGCGACCGGTCGTCCTTGTAGCGCGTGATCCCCACGGTCTTGTCGAGGTGCCAGGGCGGCATCTCCCGGAGCATCACGCGCTGCCTGATCGCGCGCGCCCAGGGGCGGGCGTCCTGATAGGTCAGCAGCGACATGGGCGCCATCATGCCGGGCCGGTGACAGGCCTGGCACTTCGCCTGGAAGATGGCGGCCACGTCGCCGGCGAACGTCGGGACGCCGGCGCCGGGCTCCGCGGCCCGCGCCGTTGCGGGCACGGCTGCCACGCCGAACGCCAGCAGACACAGTCCGACGAGCGGTGGAACGCGACGGAGCCTCGTTGCTGTCAGCACGGTCTACCCCCAGATTATTCTGGTATGCTCCGCCTGAAGGCGCGTGTGTGTCAAGGGGTCGCGGGGCCCCGGGAGCCGAGCGTGAAGCAGACGGTGCGCGTTGCGTCGGTCGTCCTGGCAGGACTCGTGCTGGCGGCCGCCGGCGCCCCGGCCGCGAAGGCGCAGGAGCGGGGCACGCTCGACCGGCCGCTGTTCATGGCCGAGCGCTTCCAGTCCGGCCGCAGCGTGCATCCCGTGTTCGAGGGCTGGACGCCCAATCCCGACGGCACGTTCAGCCTCTACTTCGGCTACATGAACCGCAACTGGGCGGAACATGTCGAAGCGCCCGTCGGGCCGCGGAACTTCTTCTCGCCCGGGCCGCGGGACCGGGGCCAGCCGACCCACTTCGTGCCGCGCCGGGCCAAGAACGCCTTTCGCGTGATCGTGCCGGCCGACTTCGGCACGCAGACCCTGGTCTGGACGCTCGCGCTGCGCGGCGAGACCAACCAGGTGCCCGGCTCGCTGCGCCCCGAGTACCAGGTCGAGGTGGCGCGCAACCGGGACTCGGGCAACACGCCGCCCGCGATCGCGCCCCTCGCCGACCGGACGGTCACGGTGGGAACGCCCCTGCACCTGGCGGCCGAGGTCAACGACGACGGCCTGCCGCGCATCCGGGAGCGCCGGCCGCGCCGGGTGCGGCGCGGCCCCGGGCCGCCCCTGAAGGCGGCGGCGCTGCGGGGCCTGGCGGTGTACTGGCGCAAGTATCGCGGGCCGGGCGGGGTCGCGTTCGCGCCTCCCGCGATGAACGTCGCCGGCGGCAGGGCGACGACGACCGCGACCTTCGACGCGCCCGGAGACTACATCCTGCAGGTGGTGGCGGACGACGGCTCCGGAGACGGGGGCGCCGGCACGTACCACTGCTGCTGGACGACGGCGGAGCTGGCGGTCACCGTCCACGCTCGCTGACGGTATCGATCGCGGCGGCGAGCCGCGGCGGACGGATCCCCGGAGGAGGATGCAATGGCCAGGACTGGAGGCGGAGACCTGGGGCGGCGGACCGTCGTTCCGCCGGTGGTGATCGCGCTGGCGGGGTCCGCGCTGCTCTTCACCGGCGCGGAGGCGTCGGCCGAGACGCCGACGTTCGCACGCGACGTGGCACCGATCTTCCAGGCGAAGTGCCAGGTGTGCCACCGGCCGGAGAGCATGGCCCCGATGTCGCTCCTGACCTACGAGCAGTCGCGGCCGTGGGCGCGGTCGATCAGGAACCGGGTGGCGCTGCGCGAGATGCCGCCGTGGCACCTCGACCCGACGGTCGGCATCCAACGCTACAAGAACGACCTGTCGCTGAACGACGAGCAGATTGACACCATCGTTCGCTGGGTGGACGGCGGCGCCCCGCGCGGCAACCCGGCCGACCTGCCGCCCCCGGTCGAGTGGCCCGACGAGGAGTCGTGGGAGATCGGCACGCCCGACTGGATCGTGACGTCGCCGGAGCACACGATGTACGCGGAGGGCACCGACTGGTGGCCCAACTTCACGGTGGACAGCGGCCTCACCGAGGACCGCTACATCAAGGCGATCGAGACCAAGCCCTCGCCCGCCGGCCGCCGCGTGGTGCACCACGCCGTCACGTCGCTCGTGCAGGACGAGCAGACGGACATGGGCTACCTGAGCGAGTACGCCCCCGGCAAGTACGGCGACATCTTCGCCGACGACACCGGGCGCCTGATCGAGGCGGGGTCGCAGGTCCGCTTCAACATGCACTACTTCGCCATCGGCGAGGAGGTCACGGATCGCACGAGCGTGGGCATGGTCTTCTACCCGCGCGGGGTGGTGCCGAAGTACGCGGCCGTGGAGATCAACGTCGGCACCGACCCGGGCGGCCTCTACCGCGAGCTCGACATCCCGCCGCACTCCGTCACGCGCCACGACGGCTACTACACGCTGCCCAAGGCGGCGCGGCTCATCAGCTACCAGCCGCACATGCACATGCGCGGCAAGGCAATGACGATGGAGGCGATCTATCCGAGCGGGGAGACCGAGACGCTGAGCGCGGTCGATCGCTTCGACTTCAACTGGCACGTGGCCTACGTCTACGAGGACGACGTGGCGCCGCTGCTGCCCGCCGGCACGGTGCTGCACACCATCGGCATCCACGACAACACGGCGGCCAACCGGCTGAATCCCGATCCCACGGTGTGGGTGGGCACGGGCAACCGCAGCATCGACGACATGCTGCAGAACCACGTGATCCTCGTCTACCTCGAGGACGAGGACTACGAGCGCATGGTCGCCGAGCGCCGGGCGCAGCTCGGCTTCGCGAACGACAATCAGTAGGCGACGTCCGCGCCCGCCGCTCGGCCGGGGCGCGGCGGGGAGGTGTCTCGTGGGTCCATCCCTTCGTCGACCGGTCCGTCTGCTCCTGGCCGCCGGTCTTTCCGTCGCAGCCCTGCTGCTGTCCGCGCCGGCGGCGCAGGAGCCGTACCTGCACCTGAACCCGGTCGTCGAGAAGCTGGCGGAAGGCCGCCACGTGTTCGGCGTGAGCACCTCCGACCTGTCCCTCCAGAACGCGCGCTCGCTGGCCCGGGTGCCGGACATCGACTACGTGTACGTCGACATGGAGCACAATCCGCTCCGCTTCGACGCCCTGGAGCAGTTCGTGGCGTTCCTGACGGCCGCGGACAAGGCGGGCATCGCGGCGCGGGGCAACCTGCAGGCCCATCCCGCGGTCTTCGCCCGCTTTCCGCCCTACGGGCGCGAGCAGACGGAGTGGATGGTCAAGCACGCCCTCGACATCGGCCTGATGGGCATCCTCATCAACAACATCGAGACCGTTGAGCAGGCCGAGAACATCGTGGAGACGATCCGCCCCCGGCAGCTCCGCACGTCGGCCATCCCGCACCCGCCCGGCATCCGCGGGACGGTGGTCTGCGGCTTCTGGGGCGTCACCCGCGCGGAGTGCCGCCGGCGCGCCGACCTGTGGCCGCTCAACCCGCAAGGCGACCTGCTGTTCTGGCCGATGATCGAGACGCAGGTGGGCGTGGAGAATGCCGACGCCATCGCCCAAGTGCCGGGCGTGGGCGGCTTCTACCTGGGCGCGGGCGGCGACCTCAGCGCCGCCTACGGCGTCGAGAGCGCCGAGCACCCGGACGTGGAGGCGGCCTTCGAGCAGATCCTGGCCGTGTGCCGGGCGCGCGACCTCGCCTGCGGCGGCACCGTCAACCCGGACAACGCGGCCCGGCGCCTGGCGCAGGGCTACCGCATCTTCAACTTCGGCGGCGCGAACGGCGGCCTCACGGCCGGCAACGCCGCCACCCGCGACGCGGTGGTCGCAGCCGGCGCGGCGCGCTGAGCCCGCGCCGGCGGTGCACGATGCCGGTAACGGACGATCTACTCGACCGGATGGCTACGGACGCCGAACGGGTACCAATGGCGACCCGGCCGACGCAGACTCCCCGGCTGACTGCTGGAGGGGCCACCGGAGCGATCGTCGCGGTGGCCCCAAGGCGCGCACNNCGCCTCGGCGGGAGCGGCGCGGGGCGAAGGGTCCCCGCAAGCGGACGCCGGGGGTTTGGGGCGCAGCCCCATCTAGACTCAGATGGGCGCCGGCAAGAGAGCGTGTTCCAGGGTCTCGAGGCGCTGGTCGACCTTGCCGAAGGCGACCTCGACGGCGCGCAGGCGGTCGTCCATGCTGCGCACGTCCGTTTCGAGTCGCTCCAGGCGGCCGTTCAAGTCGTTGATCCGGGCGTTCACGTCGTCCATACGGCCGTTCATGTCGTCGATCCGGGCGTTCAGGCTGGAATCGACGCCGGAGATTTGCGCGGACAGCAGGCCGGCCACCACCAGGATGGCCGGCACGATCGTCCCGATGATCCACTTCGTGTCGCTGCTCATGAGGTGCGGCTCCACGGCTGCCGCCGCCGACCCCCTGCGCGCATCGTAGCACGAAGCACGCCCGGTTTTCGGCGTCGTCCTGCCCGGTGCAGGGCGTATAATCGACGTGCTCGCGGAAAGGAAGACGCCGCACGCGACCCGCGGCTTGAACGGGAGGTACTCAATGACTCGCTCATGTCTCGTTGCACTGTTTGGCGCTGTCGCGCTGGCGGTCTCGCTGCCGGCCGCTGCTGGCGCCCAGGACGTCCCGCGCACGCCGTGGGGTGACCCGGATCTGCAGGGGACCTACACGAACAAGACCATCACCCCGCTCGAGCGCCCGGAAGCGCTGGGCGACAAGGCGTTCCTCACCGACGAGGAGGTGTCGGCCCAGGAGCAGGCCCGGGTCGACCGCAACCGCGAGCTGCTGCTGGCGCCGCCGCGGCGGACGGTCGCCGGCGGCAACGTGGGGGCGTACAACAATTTCTGGCTCGACGGGGGCACGCGGCCGACGCGCCGCACGTCGCTCATCGTCGACCCGCCGAACGGCAGGCTGCCGGCGCGGACGGCGGAGGCCGCCAAGCTCAAGATGGCGCACGACGAGGCGCACCCGGCCGCCGGGCCGTACGAGTCGTGGGCGGACCTGGAACTCAACGACCGCTGCCTGGTCTGGTCGGCGGGGCCGCCGATGCTGCCGAGCGCGTACAACAACAACTTCATCGTCGCGCAGACGCCGGGCTACGTCGCCATCTACGTCGAGATGATCCACGACGTGCGCATCATTCCGCTCGACGGCCGCGAGCACGTACCGACGGGCATCCGCCAGTGGCTCGGCGACTCCCGCGGCCGCTGGGAGGGCGACACGCTCGTCGTGGAGACGACCAACCTGCGGCGCACCTCGGCGCACGCCGGCGCGGCCGGGGGCGACCCGATTCTGCTCCGCATGGCGAACGGCCGGACGGACGACACGATCACCGTGACCGAGCGGTTCACGCGCGTCGACGCCACGACGCTGAACTACGAGTTCACGATCGAGGACCCGACCCACTGGACGGCGCCCTTCTCGGGCGAGTTCCCGTTCACCGCGTTCCCCGCGGACGAGCTGCCGTTCCTCTACGAGTACGCGTGCCACGAGGGGAACTACAGCATGCCCAACATCCTGGGCGGCGAGCGCGCACTGGAACGGGCGGCGGCCCTCCAGTAGCATTGCGCGCTGTGCGCGCCTCGGCGGTAGCGGCGCGGGGAGTAGGGTCCCCGCAAGCGGACGCCGGGGGTCCGGGGCGCAGCCCCGTCTGAATGAAGAGGGAGGCAGGATCCTCGTGATGGCAGCACGCCCGGGAACGAGCGGCGCCGCCCTGTCGGCGGCACGGCGACCGGCGGCCATGGTTGCGCTCGTTGCCTGCCTGCTGGCGCCTAGCGTCGCCGGCGCGCAGCCCTTCGAGCTGCTCGAGGCGACCATCGACGACGTGCACGCGGCGCTGGCGGCGGGGCGGCTGACCTGCCGCCAGCTGGTGCAGGGCTACCTCGACCGGATCGCGGCGTACGACCAGGCCGGCCCGGCGCTGAACGCCGTCCAGCACGTCAATCCGGGCGCACGGGAGGCGGCCGACGCGCTGGACGCGGCCTTCGCCGAGTCTGGCCCCGTCGGCCCGCTGCACTGCGCGCCGGTGCTGCTCAAGGATCAGGTCGAGACGCGCGACCTGCCGACCACGTACGGCTCGGCCCTGTTCGACGGCTTCGTGTCCGGGCGGGACGCCACCATCGTCACCCGCCTGGAGGCGGCCGGCGCCATCATCCTGGCCAAGACGAACATGGGCGAGTTCGCGTCCCGCTACGTCGGGTCGGCCTTCGGCGTCATCCGCAACGCCTACGACCCGACGCGCAATCCCAGCGGCTCGTCCGGCGGGACGGGCGCCGGCATCGCGGCCAACTTCGGGCTGGTCGGCATCGGCGAGGACACGGGCGGCTCCACCCGGGGCCCGGCAGCGGTCCACGCGCTCGTCGGTCTGCGCCCCACCGTGCCGCTGGTCAGCCGCTTCGGCATGATGCCGGCCAATCCGTCCAGCGATACGCTGGGGCCGATAACCCGCACCGTCCGCGACGCCGCGCTCGTGCTCGACGCCATCGCGGGCTACGACCCGCAGGACCCGGTCACCGCGTACGCGGCCGGCCGCGTCCCCGACTCGTACGCCGCGGATCTGGAGGCCGGCGGGCTGCGCGGGGCGCGCATCGGAATCATCCGCAACGCGCTGGACCCGAAGACCGATCCCGAGGCGGACGATTACCGCCAGGTGCGCGCCGTGCTCGACCGCGCCTTTGCCGACCTGGAGGCGCTCGGCGCGACGGTCGTCGATCCGGTGACCGTCGCGGGCCTCGACGCCGTGGACGCGACCTACGTCGGCAACGACTTCGAGACCGAGGCGGCGACGGACGCGTATCTGGAGACCCTGCCCGACGCGCCCGTCGGGAGCCTGCGGGACATCCTGGTGTCGGGCGTCGTCACGCCCTGGCGGGCACGCGGCCTCATCGACGTGGTCGGCAAGTCGACTGCCGACCCGGGGTACCTGGTCATCCTGCAGGCCCGCGAGGAGCTGCGCCGCGCAGTGCTGACCGCGATGGCGGACCACGAGCTCGACGCGCTCGCGTACGCGACCTTCGATCACTCGCCCGCTCCGATCGCGCCCGACAACCTCACGAGCGCGGACACCGAGGACGCGTACGGCGTGGGCAACAACCGCTACCTGAGCCCGGTCATCGGGTTTCCGGCGCTCACCCTGCCGGCGGGACTGACCGCCGACGGGCTCCCCGTCGGCCTCGAGCTGCTGGGCCGGCCGTTCACCGAGGCCGCCCTGCTGCGGCTGGGCTACGCCTACGAGCAGGGCACCCGGCGCCGGGAGCCGCCGCGGACCACCCCGCCGCTGGCGCCCTAGCTGCTCCAGCCGCCTTGCCGGAACCGACGCGCCGCGTCGCCCCGTGCTCGCTGCTCGACCTGTCCCCCATTCCCGAAGGCGGCGACGCCGCGCTCGCGCTGCACAACACGGCCGACCTGGCGCGGCACGCCGAGCGCTGGGGCTACCGCCGCTTCTGGTTGGCCGAGCACCACAACATGCCGGGCATCGCGAGCGCCGCCACCGCGGTGGTCATCGGGCACGTGGCCGCCGCGACCTCGTCCATCCGTGTCGGCGCCGGCGGCATCATGCTGCCGAACCACGCGCCGCTGGTCATCGCGGAGCAGTTCGGCACGCTGGCCACGCTGTTCCCCGGCCGTATCGACCTGGGCCTCGGCCGCGCGCCGGGCACCGACCCGCTCACCACCCGCGCCCTGCGCCGCAACCTGGACGGGGACGTCGACGCGTTTCCCCGCGACGTCATCGAGCTGCAGCACTACTTCGCGGCACCGGACGGCGGCGGCCGGCGCGTGCAGGCGGTGCCGGGAGCAGGCGTCGACGTGCCGCTGTGGATACTCGGGTCGAGCCTGTTCGGCGCGCAGCTCGCGGCGATGCTCGGTCTGCCCTACGCGTTCGCGTCGCACTTCGCGCCCGCGATGCTGGCGGAGGCCCTGGCCATCTACCGCGAGCGCTTCGAGCCGTCCGCGCGCTGCGCGGAGCCGTACGTCATGGTCGGGCTCAACGTCATCGCCGCCGACACGGCGTCGGAGGCGCGGCTCCTGCGCACCTCCTCACAGCAGTCGATCCTCGGCCTGCGCCAGGGCCGGCCCGGCAAGCTGCCGCCCCCGGCGCCGGGCTTCGAGCAGCGGCTGTCGCCGGCCGAGCGGCAGATTGTCGATCAGTTCCAGTCGTGCTCGGTGGTCGGGGGGGCCGACGAGATCCGCGCGGGGGTGACGGCGTTCGTCGAGCGCACGGGCGCCGACGAGGTGATGATCGTCAGCCACATCTTCGACCACGACGCGCGCCTGCGCTCGCTGGAAATCACCGCCGAGCAGGTGATCGCGAACCCGATCGGCGCGTGACGCCCGGCCCGCTTCCGGGGCTTGTGGTGCAATTCCGGATGCGATGTGCGAACATGGGAGCATGGAGCCGGCACCGCAACGGTGGCTCACGGCTTGCGTCGGTCAGGCGTTGCTGGCGGCCCTGCTCGTCTGCCCCGTCATGGCCGTGGCCGGGCCCGCACCGGCCGCGTCGAGTTGCCATGACGAGGGCCGCGGCGAGCACGGCGACCACGAGGCCGCGCTGACCTGCTGCGCCACGATCATCGTCCCGGCGTCGATCCCGCGCGCGAACGGCACCGACGCCGGCACGGTCGTCCCGGTCGACCTCCAGCCGCCCGCCGGCCGTCCGGCTGAACGAAACGGCCTCCGGCCCCCGCGTCCCACGGCCAATCCGCCGCTCTTCCTGCGACACGCCGCACTGCTGATCTGACCGTCACCCTGCTCGTTGGCGCGCCGGCCCCAGGCTGCCCCTAGCGTCCGGCGGGGGCCGCAGCGACGGTCGGCGTCTCGCAGTCCGTGCAGCAAGGGGACGGTCTCATGCACAGATCACTCGCCCGGCGATCGGTCGCCGCGGTGGCCGCGGCAGGCTGGATGTCGACGCTCGCCGCGGCCCAGACGCCGCCGTCCGAGCCGCCGCCCGATGCGCCGCTCGACTTCTACGCCGCCGAGCCCGACCTGCGCGGCTACGTGGACGAGGCGCTCGAGCGCACGCCGACGGTGCTCGAGTCCCGGGCCCGCTACCGCGCCGCGCGGGAGCGCGTGCCGCAGGTGACGGCGCTGCCCGATCCGGTCGTCAGCTTCACGCAGGCGCTGCGCAGCCTGGAGACCCGCGTCGGCCCGCAGACGAACGCCGTCACGCTGAGCCAGGATTTTCCGTGGATCGGCACGCTCGATCTGCAGGGCCGGGTCGCGCTCCAGCAAGCCGCGGCGCAGTACCACCTCCATCAGGCGCGGCGGCGCGACATCGTCGCCCAGGTCAAGCAGGCGTTCTACGAGCTGGCGTACGTCGACGCCGCGCTGGGCCTCGCCCACGAGGAGCGGCTGCTGCTGGAGCACTACGAGACGCTGGCCAGGACGCGCTACGCGACGGGCCAGGGCCTGCAGCAGGCCGTCATCAAGCTGCAGGCCGAGATAACCCGCATCATCAATCGACGGCACGTGCTCGACCGGCAGCGGCTGACCCGCGCTGCGCACCTCAACGCGCTGCGCGACCGTCCCGCGCAGGACCCCGTGCCGACCATCCGGCCGCTGGCGCAGCGACCCGTCGACCTCGATCGGGCGCAGCTCTACGAGCTGGGCCACCGGCACCGCGAGGAGCTGCAGGCCGCGGCCGCGCTCGTGCGCGGCAGCGAGCGCTCGATCGAGCTGGCCAGGATGCGCTCCCGGCCCAGCTTCACGGCCAGCGTCGGGGTGCTCAACGTCGGCCGCCGCGACGATGCCGCGGGTGTCGCGCTGCCCCCGCCCGACAACGGCAGGAACGCCGTCACCGTTTCGCTGGGCGTCTCGCTGCCGCTTTGGCGCGGCAAGTACCGCGCCGGGGTCGAGCAGGCGGCCGCGGAGCTGCTCGCCCACCGGCACCAGCGGGCGGCGGCGCGCAACGCGATGGAGCGCGGCGTGCAGGACGCGCTCGTGCGCCTCGAGACACTCGACAGGCAGGTCGAGCTGCTGGACACGGTGCTGATCCCGCAGACGGAGGAGGCGCTCCGCGCGACGGAGGCCGCCTACGAGACGGGCCAGCTCGCCGTCCTCGACCTGCTCGACAGCGAGCGGATGCTGATCGAGATCCGGCTGCTGCGCGCGCGCTACGTATCGGACTCGCTGATCGCGCTCGGCGACCTCGAGCGGGCCGTCGGCATGCGCGTAACCGAGAACTGAGGAGGGGCCGACATGCGCAAGGCACTCGCGTTCAGCGCGGCGAGCTTCGTGCTGGGCGCCGGCCTCGCGGGCCTGCTGCTGGCCAACCCGGCGGGTTGGAGCTGGCCCGCGAGGCTCGCCGACGCCCTGCAGGGCGAGCCGGCCGCCGTGGCGGCGGGACCGGTCGCCGCGGCGCCGGTCGACAGCGAGCGCCGGATCCTGTACTGGCGCGCGCCCATGGATCCGGCGTTCACGTCGGATCGGCCCGGCAAGTCGCCGATGGGGATGGACCTCGTCCCCGTCTACGCGGACGAGGCGGAGCCGCTGCCGCCGGGCGCGGTGCGCATCGATCCGGCCTTCGCGCAGAGCATCGGCGTGCGCGCCGAGCCGGTCCGCCGGCACGACATCGCCCAGACCATCCGCACCGTCGGCACGCTGGCCCACAACGACCGGCAGATTGCCTGGGTCAACACCAAGTACGACGGCTGGATCGAGAACGTCGCGGTGAACTACCTCGGCGAGACGGTCGAGGAGGGCCAGGTCCTGTTCGACATCTACAGCCCGCAACTGGTCACGACCCAGACGGAGTACCTGCAGGCCGTCGACTACGCCGCCCGACTCGACGCGTCGGCGTACCCCGCGATCGCCGCGCGGGCCCGCTCGCTCGTCGAGTCGTCCCGCGCGCGGCTGGGCTTCTGGGACATCACCGCCGGCCAGATCGAGACGCTGGAGCGGGAGCGGACGCCGCGCCGCACGCTGGCGGTGGTCTCGCCGGTCACCGGCGTCGTCGTCGAGAAGATGGACCAGGCGCTCGACGGCATGTACGTGCAGGCCGGCAGGAACCTCTACAAGATGGCCGACCTGACCACCATCTGGGTGGACGTCGAGATCTTCGAGCACCAGGTGGAGGCGATGCGGGTGGGCCGGCGGGCCGAGGTCGAGCTGCCCTATCTGCCGGGCCGCCCCTACACCGGGTTCGTCCGGTACCTGTACCCGCACTTCAACGAGCGCACCCGGACGATGACCGTGTCGATCGAGCTCGAGAACCCCGACCTGACGCTGCGGGCCGGCATGTACGCCAACGTCACCTTCGACGTGCCGGTCGCGCGCAACGCGCTCGCCGTGCCGGAGGAAGCCGTCATCCGCAGCGGCGTCCGCGATCTCGTGGTCCTCGAGCGGGCGCCGGGCTCCTTCCAGGTGGCTCCCGTCACGCTGGGCGTGCGCGGCGACGGCGTCTGGGAGGTGCTCGAGGGCATCGCGGAGGGCGATACGGTGGTCGTGTCCGCGCAGTTCCTCATCGACTCCGA
>JAAXGX010000101.1 GCA_012271165.1 Vicinamibacteraceae bacterium
TTCGATCCGGATGCGTCGTATGCGACTGGCGAGGTTAGCGTCGCTCGGGGGGACCGGCTGGTGGCCTACACGGACTGCGTGATCGAGGCTCCCGACGGTCGGGGCGACTTCTTTGGCATCGAGGGGCTGACGGCGTTCGTCGCGAGTCGGGGCGGGCTGGCCGCCGATGCGCTCGCGGACGCCCTGCTGGCTCACCTGCGCGAGCGGACCGGAAGTAGCGGGTTCGACGACGACGTGACGTTGGCCATCGTGGACGTTCGCGGCGACGGGAGAAGCTGATACCACGCGTACTACGACTTCGGGACGTCGGCAGCCTGGACGCCGTACCTCGGCGCCGGGTTCGGCCTGGAGCGGGCATCGCTCGACTACGTCTCGGTGTGGAAGCGCAACGATGACCCTGAGCGGATCTCGACGTTCGCCGACCCGCTCCTGCGCGCCAGCATCGCCGGCACGACCACGATCGGCGACGCACGGCTGACCGATGTCCTGACCGGCTACCAACTGCTCGCGGGGATGGACTACCGGCTCCGGGAACCGGTCGCACTGGGCGTGCGGTTCCGCTGGGTGGATTTCAGCGAGTTCAGGAGCGAGCCGCTGCCCTGGAACCAGCTTCGCAGCCATGAGTCGAGCGTCGGGCGAGGCGAGACCATCCTGTACCGGATGACGACCGACGCCAGCCGGTTCTGGGGCGTGAGCCTCAACCTGAAGTACCGGTTCTGAGCGGCACTCGATTTCATCGAAGTCATGACGAGCTGACTCTATCGTGATGGGCGCAGCGGCCGATATGACTGGTTGATGTCTCTGTTCGCTGTCGAGCAGCATTTCAGCGGCGAGAGGTCGCTGATCATCGAGGCCGATACCGTCGTCTCCGCGGATGGATGGCGCGTGTTCCGAAATGCGGATGCGAGTTCGCCGGCGGCGGCGCTGCCCGGCGGCATCGGCGCTGTCGACCCGTTTCCGCTCGGCGAAGCGCGTGCGCACGAATGGTCGGGCATCGAGAGCGCCGGGGAAGTCCGACTGCACCAGGAGGACGTGACGGGTCCCCCGTCAAGGAATCAACTGTTCATCGTGATGATGCGGCGTGGGCGCACCAGTTCCGTCGTCATCGAGGCGGCATCGGCCATCGCCACCGATGCGCGGTGGGTGTTTCGGAACGCGCAAGGCCACCCGATAGCAGAGTTGCCCGCAGCGGACATCTCCCACGTCGAAACCGTCGACAACCGTCTGGGCGGACGTTGAGACAGGCCTACAGATCGTCCGGTGCGGGCATGCGATAGCCCACGCCGCGCTGGTTGAGGATGTAGGCGGGCCGGGCCGCATCGTCGCCGAGCTTGGCGCGGAGGCGTTTCACGACGGCACGGACGAGCTTCGGGTCGCTGGCGTCCCGGCGCCGCCCGCCCCACGCCTGGCGCAGCAGCGAAGGGTACGTGAGTGCCCGTCCCGCGTTGACCGAGAGCACGCGGAGCAGCTCGTACTCGGTGGCCGTCAGCTCCACCGGCCGGCCCGCCACGGCGACTCGCCGCTGGTCGTAGCGGATGGTCAGCTCGCCGAACACGAACGGCTCCGGCGCGAGCCGCCGACGCAGCGCGGCCCGCACCCGCGCCGTCAGCTCCGACGGCGAGAACGGCTTGACGATGTAGTCGGCGCCCCCCGCATCCAGCGCCCGGACGACGGTCTCGTCCCTCCCGTAGGCCGAAATGAAGATGACCGGCAGGTCGCCGAGCTCCGGGACGCGCTCGAGCAACGCGATGCCGTCAATCCCGGGCAGCAGCAGGTCGAGTAGCACCAACGCGGGCCGGTGCGTCCTGACGAGGCCGGCCAGCTCCTCCGGTTCGCCGGTCACGACCGGGGCGTAGCCCGCCCCGCTGAGCGCGTCGCGAACGTAGCGCAGCATCTGCGGGTCGTCGTCGACCACCAGGATGCGGGTCTGCTCCTGTCCCTTGCGAGACGGGCGCGGCTGTGCCGGCGCCGGGCCGGCCGCGGCGACGGCCGCCTCCTCGGCCACCGGCACCGTGAAGGTGAACCGCGTCCCCCGCCCCGCCCCGCCGTTCTCGGCCCAGATGCGGCCCCCGTGCGCCTCGACCAGCCCCTTGCAGATGACCAGGCCCAGGCCGGCCCCGCGCCCGCCCTCGCCGCCGGCCGTCGCGGCGCGCTTGGCGAACAGGTGCGGCAACCGGTCCGCCGGCACGCCCCGGCCCTCGTCGGTCACCGAGATCGCCACGTGCACACCGTCGCGCGCCGCCGAGACCCGGATGGGAGCAGACACGGGCGAGTGCCTCGCCGCGTTGGAAATCAGGTTGTTGAGAACCTGCACCATGCGCGCCCGGTCGGCCATCACGCGCGGCAGGTCCTCCGGCAGGTCGATGCTCAGGGCGCGGCTGCCGGCGCCGCCCAGGAAGGTGCTGCGCGCCCGGTCCACCAGCGCGGCGACCTCCGCCGGCTCGGGGGAAACCGACAGCGTGCCCGTCACGATGCGCCCCTGGTCGAGCAGGTCGCCGATGAGGCTGTGCATCTGGTCGGCCTGCTCGTCGATGACCCGGAAGAACTGCAGCATCTCGGCCGGGTCCACGGCCTGCGAGGCGCCCAGCACCGTGGCTGTCGAGCCCTTGATCGAGATGAGCGGCGTCCGCAGCTCGTGGCTCACGATGCCCAGGAACTCGGCGCGCAGCCGCTCGATCTCGGCCAGCGGCGCCAAGTCCTGCAGGGTGACCACCACCGACTCGACCGTGCCGTCCGTCGCACGGATCGGCGTCGAGTTGACCAGCGTGGTGACGCTCCGGCCGTCGGGAACCGACAGCGTCATCTCCTCCGCGCGCACCGTTTCGCCGCTGATGAACTGCTGCGCCAGCGGGAAGTCGGCCAGGGCAACCTCGCGCCCATCCGCGCGCCGGCACGTGACCAGGTTCAGCAGTTGCTCCGGGGAGCGGTCCGGGAGGCGCAGATCCCCGACGATCCGCAGCACCTCCCGGTTGAACGACACGGGCCTGCCGGTCGCGCCGTCGAAGACCACGACGCCCACCGGCGAGGTCTCGATGAGCGTCTCCAGGTCGGCCCGCGCCCGCCGCTCGTCGCGGTGCGTGCGCGCGTTGACGATCGCGGCCGCCGCCTGGGAGGCGAGCAGCACGAGCACCTCCTCGTCGGGACCGCTGAACTCCTGCCCCCCCTCCTTCTCGGTCAGAAAGAAAATGCCGACGTAGGTGTCGCGGTGGCGCATCGGCGTGCCCTGCAGCGTCTTCGACCGCATCAGGTCCGACGAGAACCCGAGCCGCCGCACATAGGCGGGCAGGTCCGACAGCCGCAGCGGGGCCTGCAAGTCGCTGAAGTGCTTGAGCAACCGCGGCCCGTCCGGCCAGGCGAACAACTGCTGCTTCTCGTCGGGCGTGAAGCCGGAGGCGACGAAATCCTCGATGCGCTGGTTGTCGTCGACGGTCACGAGCACGCCGTAGCGGGCGCCGGTCAAGGCGCGGGCGCTGTCGACGACCTCCTGCAGCACGGTGTCGAGGTCGAGGCTCGAGCTGATGCGCAGCACGGCGCCGCTCAGCAGGGAGACGCGCTCCTCGAGCGCCTCGATCCGTCGCCGCAGCTCGTCGGGGGTCGCCTTCACAGGGTTCACGCTACCGAGCCCGGCATATGCAACGGGCGCAACGAGAGGGCGCTAGCCCATGTTTACCAAGTTGGC
>JAAXGX010000073.1:0-765 GCA_012271165.1 Vicinamibacteraceae bacterium
CCGCGCCCCCGGCCGCGCCGCCGGCGCTGCCGTCCCTGGCCGGGGCGTCCGAGCCGCCGCCGCCCGAGGCGTCCGGTCCGCCGCCTGCCGCCGCGGAGGCCGCGCCGCCCGGCGCGCCCGCGGCGGGGTGGCTGCTGGTCCGCAGCGAGCCGCCTGGAGCGACGGTGACCGTCGACGGCGTCGACCGGGGCCTTACGCCGCTGGCGCTCAGCGACATGCCGTTCGATACCTACCGGGTCGAGGTGAGTCGCGAGGGGTTCCGGTCCGAGGCGACGCAGCTCGCGCTGACTCCGGCGGCAACCGTCGGGTCGATCCAGATCGAGCTGCAGCAGGGGACCGATCCGCCGCCCGCTCCGGTGGTGGGCGCCCTCCTGGTCGAGTCGCGCCCGCCCGGCGCCACGGTCGTCATCGACGGGCGCGACGCTGGAACCACCCCGACCGTCGTCTCCGACGTGGCGGCCGGCACCCGCAGCCTGCGCATCGAGCTGGACGGCTATCAACCGTGGGAGACTTCCGTCGACGTCCCGGCGTCGGACCAGGTCCGGGTCGGCGCATCCCTGGATCTCCTTCCCCAACGATGAACGCGATTCTGGCGCTCGAGAACGGAACCTGGTACCGCGGCACGGCGGCGGGGGCTGCAGGCTCCAGCCGCGGCGAGGTGGTGTTCAACACCAACATGACCGGGTATCAGGAGGTGCTGACCGACCCGTCGTACTCGGGCCAGATCGTGACGATGACCTGCCCGCAGATCGGCAACTACGGCGT
>JAAXGX010000073.1:825-14225 GCA_012271165.1 Vicinamibacteraceae bacterium
TGCTGCGCACCGCCGGCGTCATGCGCGGCGTCATCGCCACCGGCGCGGTCGACCCGGAGGCGCTGATTGCCGAGGCGCGCAGCGCGCCCACGATCGAGGGCGCCGATCTCGTCCGCCGCGTGACGTGCGCCGAGCCGGTCGAATGGGAGCCGCCGCCGGACGAGTCGCCCGCGGAGTTCCGCCTGGCGCCGGCCCGCGGCGGCGGCCGCCCGTTCCGGATCGCGGCCTACGACCTGGGGATGAAGCGGAACATCCTGCGGCGCTTCGCGGCCTACGGGTGCCGCGTCACGGTGTTCCCGGCGCACACCCCGGCCGAGACGCTGCTGGCGTCCGATCCCGACGGGGTCTTCCTGAGCAACGGGCCGGGCGATCCCGCTCCCCTCGACTACGCCATTGCGAATGCCCGGAAGCTAATCGACGCCGACCTCCCGCTGTTCGGGATCTGCCTGGGGCACCAGGTGCTCGGCCTCGCGCTCGGCGCCCGGACCTACAAGCTGAAGTTCGGCCACCGGGGCGGCAACCACCCGGTCAAGAACCTGGCCACGAGCCGGGTCGAGATCACCTCGCAGAATCATGGCTTCGCCGTGGACGACGAGTCGGTGCCCGACGACGTGGAGGTGACCCACGTCAACCTCTACGACCGCACGATCGAGGGGTTGCGCCACAGGCGGCTTCCGGTCTTTTGCGTGCAGTATCACCCGGAGGCTTCGCCCGGACCCCACGACGCCGACTATCTCTTCTCGGAGTTCATGGAGGCCATGGAACGCCGGAGCCCCCGCTAGCCGATCATCATGCCTCGAACGGACATCAAGCGCGTGCTGGTCATCGGGTCGGGCCCCATCGTCATCGGGCAGGCCTGCGAATTCGACTACTCGGGCTCGCAGGCCTGCAAGGCGCTGCGGAGCGAGGGCCTCGAGGTCGTCCTGATCAACAGCAACCCCGCGACGATCATGACCGACCCCGAGGTGGCGGACAGGACGTACGTCGAGCCCCTGACCCGGGAGATGGCGCGCGCCGTCATCGAGCGCGAGCGCCCGGACGCGCTGCTGCCCACGGTGGGGGGGCAGACCGCGCTCAACCTCGCCGTCGAGCTCGCGGAACGCGGCACGCTCGACGAGTTCGGCGTGCAGCTCATCGGGGCGTCGATCGACGCCATCAAGGTCGCCGAGGATCGGCTGCAGTTCCGACAGGCGATGACGTCGATCGGCATCGAGGTCCCCGCCAGCGAGTACGCGCGCTCGATCGACGAGGCGCTGGCCTGCGGCGAGCGGTTCGGGTTTCCGGTGATCATTCGGCCCTCGTTCACGCTGGGCGGCGTGGGAGGCGGCATCGCCTACAACATCGAGGAGTTCCGCGAGCTGGCGGGCCGCGGCATCGAGCTGAGTCCGGTCCACGAGATTCTCGTCGAGGAGTCCGTGATCGGCTGGAAGGAGTTCGAGCTCGAGGTGATGCGCGACACCGCGGACAACTTCGTGGTCGTCTGCTCGATCGAGAACATCGACCCGATGGGCGTCCATACCGGCGACAGCGTCACCGTCGCGCCGGCGCTGACGCTGACCGACAAGGAATACCAGCGCATGCGGGACGCCGCGCGCCGGATCATACAGCGCGTCGGCGTCGAGACCGGCGGCTCGAACATCCAGTTCGCCGTCAATCCCGACGACGGCCGGATGGTCGCCATCGAGATGAATCCCCGCGTGTCGCGGTCGTCGGCGCTGGCGTCGAAGGCCACCGGCTTTCCGATCGCCAAGATCGCCGCGAAGCTGGCCCTCGGCTACCGTCTCGAGGAGATTCCGAACGACATCACCCGCCTGACGCCGGCCTCGTTCGAGCCGACGATCGACTACGTGGTCGTGAAGATCCCCCGCTGGGCGTTCGAGAAGTTCCCGCAGGCGGACCGCACGCTGACGACGCAGATGAAGTCGGTGGGCGAGGCCATGGCGATCGGGCGCACGTTCAAGGAGGCATTCCTCAAGGGCATCCGTTCGCTCGAGCTGGGACGCGCAGGGCTCGTGTTCGGCCGCGGCCGCGCCGCCGCGGAGGACGATGACGCCCGGCGGCTCCAGCAGCAGCTCGTGTCGCCGACCGACCGGCGCATGTGGGCGATATTCGAGGCCCTCGAGCGCGGCTGGACGATCGAGCGGCTCCACGCGGCGACCCGCATCGACCGCTGGTTTCTGACCCAGTTCGCCGAGCTGGTGGAGCTGCGCCGGTCGGCCGGCGTGGTCGACTGGCGGGAGATGTCCGTCGACCTGCTCCACGCGCTGAAGCGCAGCGGCGTCGGCGACGAGGAGCTGGGGCGCATGGCCGGGGTCGAGCCCCAGGCGGTCGCGGCGCGCCGGGACGAGGAGGACCTGCGCGCCGTCTACAAGCGGATCGACACGTGCGCCGCAGAGTTCGAGTCGTTCACGCCCTACCTGTACGGCACGTACGAAGCCGAGTGCGAGGCCGAGCCGAACGCGCGGCCGAAGGTCGTCATCCTGGGGAGCGGGCCCAACCGCATCGGGCAGGGCATCGAGTTCGACTACTGCTGCTGCCACGCGGCGTTCGCGCTGCGCGACGAAGGGTTCGAGACCGTCATGGTCAACTGCAACCCCGAGACGGTCTCGACCGACTACGACACGGTCGACCGGCTGTACTTCGAGCCGCTGACGCTCGAGGACGTCGAGGCGGTGATCGCCCGCGAGCGGTCCGGCGGCGGCAGCGTCGCGTGCATCGTGCAGTTCGGCGGACAGACGCCGCTCAAGCTGGCGCTGGGTCTCCAGGCCGCGGGCGTCGACATCATCGGCACCTCGCCGGACTCGATCGATCTGGCGGAGGACCGCAAGCGTTTCGCGCGGCTGTTGTGGGAGCTGGGGATTCCCCAGGCGCGCAGCGGCATCGCCACGTCCCGCGCGGAGGCACGCGAGGTGGCCGAGTCGATCGGGTATCCGCTGGTCGTGAGGCCGTCCTACGTGCTGGGTGGGCGCGCGATGGCGATCGTCTACGACCCGGCCGCGCTCGACCGCTACATGACCGAGGCGGTGGACGCGTCGCCGGAGCACCCGATCCTGGTCGACAAGTTCCTCGAGGATGCGTTCGAGCTCGATGTCGATGCGGTGGCCGATGCCACCGGCGCGGTCGTCATCGGCGGCATCATGGAGCACATCGAGGAGGCCGGCATCCATTCGGGCGACAGCTCCTGCGTCGTTCCCCCGTATCTCGTGCCCGAACGGCACCTGTCCGTCATCCGCGACTACACGCGGCGGGTGGCGCGGGCGCTGAAGGTGGTCGGGCTGCTCAACATCCAGTTCGCGATCAAGGACGACACCGTCTACATCCTGGAGGTCAACCCGCGCGCCTCGCGGACCGTCCCGTACCTGTCGAAGGCCACCGGCGTGCCGCTCGCCAAGGTGGCGGCGCGCGTCATGGCGGGCAAGAGCCTGGCCGATCTCGATCTGGTGTGCGACCTCGACGTCGCGGGCGTCTTCGTCAAGACCCCCGTCTTCCCCTTCGTGAGATTCCCCGGGGTCGATTCGATTCTCGGTCCCGAGATGAAATCGACCGGCGAGGTGATGGGCGGCGCGGCGAGCTTCGGCGCCGCGTTCGCCAAGGCCCAGCTCGCCGCCGGCCAGCGCCTGCCGGATGCCGGTCGGGCGTTCATCAGCGTGAACGACGAGGACAAGCCGAACGTGATTCCGATCGCCCGCGGTCTCGCGGAGCTCGGATTCGAGCTGCTGGCCACGCGCGGCACCGCCGCGTATCTCCGCGCGCACGATCTCGACGCCGAGGTCGTCTTCAAGGTCAACGAGGGCCGGCCGCACGTCGGAGACCGCCTCCTCAACCGGGAGGTCGATCTCGTGATCAACACGCCGCTCGGGCGCGAGTCGTTCTTCGACGACCTGACCATGCGGCGGATTGCGATGATGCTCGGCGTGCCGTGCATCACGACGCTGACCGGCGCGTCCGCCACCGTGAGCGCCATCCGCGCCCTGCGCTCGGAGGAGCTGAGCGTCCTGCCCCTGCAGGAGCATCACAAGCGCACGGCGGCGCTTTAATCATTCAGATGGGGCTTCGCCCCAAGCCCCCGGCGTCCGTTTGCGGGGACCCCTTCGCCCCGCGCCACTCCCGCCGAGGCGCGCCGTGCGCGCCTTGCGCCGGCTGCGCCGGCGCTCCGATCGGATGGGGCTGCGGCCCGAATCCCCGGCGGGCTTCCATCAGACGGGGCTTTGCCCCGAGCCCCGGCGTCCGCTTGCGGGATCCCCTTGCCCCGCGCCGCTCCCGGCAAGCCGCGCTGTGCGCGCCTTGCGGCGTCTGCCGGGGCGGAGGGTAGCGGATTCTGCGTGCCGGCCGGCGGCGGGGGGCCATTCCCGGCGGGTCGGCGCGCGGTCTCGCGAGCGGCCGGGAGGTTGCATCGCACGCGGGCATGCGCTGTCCGGCGCTGCTGCCGGCAATCGCCTTTCTGTCTGGCGCCGCCGTCGGCGGGCGGCTGCTCGAGCTCGCGGCGGGGCCCGTGCTGGCGGCCAGCGTCATGGTCTGGCTGTGCGCGCTCGCGGCGCTGGTGCTGGATGCGCGGCGGGTGTTCGTGCCGGCGGCCGCGCTCGGCTTCGCCCTCGCCGGACTGCTGCTCGGCGCCCAGGCGGCGGCGGACGCCGCCGCGCCGACCCTCCGGAGCTGGTACGCCGATTGGCGGGAGGGGGGAGGTCACCACGCCGACGTCGTCGTCGTGCAGGGGCGTCTCGTGCGCGATGCGACGCCGACCGACTTCGGCGCCCGCCTGCTGGTCGGCGTGGAGCACGTCCGCGACGGCGGGCGGGAGCGCCCGGTGTCCGGCGGCGCACGGGTGACGGTCGGCGGCAGCTACGTCCGCGGGCGCGTGGACCAGTGGGTCGCGGGCCGGCGGGTCCGCATGCCGGTCGCGTTCCGCAGGGCGCCGCGCTTCCTGAACCCGGGCGTGGCCGACCAGGAGCGCGTCCTCATGCGGCGCGGCGTCGCGCTGCTGGGTTCGGTCAAGAGCGCGCTGCTCGTGGAGGTCGTCGAGGCCGGGCCGCCCTGGCAGGAGGCGTCCGCCGCGGCCCGGGCGTTCGTTCGCCGCGCCATCGGCGCGGCGGTGGGGCAGCACGACCGGCAATCCGCCGGCATCGTGACGGCGATCCTGATCGGCGACCGGGCCGGCCTCGACACCGCGACACGGGAGCGGCTGCAGGCGGCCGGCACGTTCCACGTCATCGCCATCTCGGGCGGCAACATCGCCATTCTGACCAGCGTGCTCCTCGCCGTGCTGCGTCTGGCCGGCGTACCGCCGCGGGCGGCGGCCGTCGGGGCCCTCGCGTGCCTGCTCGCGTACTGGCAGATCGTCGGATCGGAGGCGTCCGTCGCCCGCGCGACGTTCGTGGCGTCCATGTTTCTCGCGGCGCGCGCCGCCGATCAGCGCACGTCGTCGCTCAACACCCTGGCGCTGTCGGCCATCTGCCTGGTGGCGGCGGCGCCGCTGGCGCTGACCGACACGGGGTTTCTCCTCACGTTCGGCGCCACGCTGGGGATCCTCGTCGGCGTGCCGCGCATCCTCGGCGCCCTGCGGCTCCCGCCCGAAGGATGGGCGCGGCGCGCGCTATGGGCGCCCGCGGGGCTGCTGGCCGCCAGCGTCTGCGCGGAGCTTGCGCTGTTGCCGGTCGCGGCGTCGGCGTTCTCACGCGTCACGGCGGCCGGGCTGATCCTCAACTTCGTCGCCATCCCGCTGATGACCGTCACGCAGATCGCCGGCCTGCTGGCGGTCGCGGCGTCCGGGGTGTCCGCCGCCGCGGCGGCTGCGTGCGGCCACATCGCGCATCTGGCGACGAGCGGGATCGTCGCGTCGGCCCACCTGGTGGACCTGCTCCCGCAGCTCGCGCGGCGGGTGCCGCCGCCGGGACCGCTGCTGACGATTGGCTACTACGGCGGCTGGGGGCTCGCGCTGGCGGCCGGCCGCTGGCCACTTGCGCGGGCGGCGGGCGCCGGTCTGGCCGCGGCGACCGGCGTCGCGCTGGCCGTCGGGGTCGTGTCGGGCGCCGGCGGACGCGCCTGCCCGGGCGAGTCGTGGGTCCGCGCGTTGTTCCTCGATGTCGATCAGGCCGACTCGACGCTCGTGCAGTTCCCGACCGGCGAGTCGTTGCTGGTGGACGCCGCGGGCGTGCCGTGGGGCGCCTCCGCGGTGGGCGAGCGCGTCATCGCGCCGGTGCTGTGGCGGGCGGGCGTGCGCAGGCTCGACTACCTGGCGTTGACGCACGGGGATCCCGACCACGTGGGCGGCGCCGAGGCCGTGCTGCGCGACTTCCGGCCGCGGGAGGTCTGGGAAGGCGTGCCGGTGCCGGCGTCCGGGCGGCTGCGCCGGCTGCAGGCGCTGGCGCTTGCCCGCGACGCGGCCTGGCGCACGATGCAGGCCGGCGAGACGCTGCGGATCGGCGACGCGCGGCTCACCGTCTGGCACCCGCCGGCCCCGGAATGGGAGCGGCAGCGCGTGCGCAACGACGACTCGCTCGTCCTCGAGATTCGGCATCGCGACGTCTCGTTCGTGCTGCCCGGCGACATCGGCGCCGAGGTCGAGTCGAGGCTGGCCGGGGTGCTGCCGCCGGCCGCGCGGCGCGTGCTGAAGGCCCCCCACCATGGGAGCCGCACCTCGAGCTCGGCGGCGTTTCTCGCCGCGCTCGATCCGACGGTGGCCATCGTCAGCGCCGGTCGGGAGAACCGCTTCGGCCATCCTGCGCCCGCGGTCGTCCGAAGATACGAAGAGGCGGGGACCGTCATCCACCGCACGGGGCGGGGCGGGGCGATCGAGGTCTGCTCCGACGGCGAGGACATCCGCGTCCGGGCCGAGGGCGGTCCGGCAGGCTGATGCCCGGCTCGGCCTGCGGCCGACGCGATCGTCAGGGTTCCGCGCGCTTGATCGCGGTCCAGGCCCGATCCATCTCGTCGGCCGGGACGTCCCGCAGCGCTCTGCCGCGGGCCTGAAAGCGCTGCTCGAGCGCGGCGAACCGGTCCGAGAACTTGCGGGTCGCGCGGCTCAGCGCGCCTTCGGGCTCGATGCCCAGGTGGCGCGCGAGGTTCGCGACCGCGAACAGCAGATCGCCGATCTCGTCCTCGACGGCGTCCGGCGCGCCCTGGCCGATGGCGGCCTCCACCTCGGCCAGCTCCTCGCGCACCTTGCGCAGCACGTCGTCGGGCCGCTTCCAGTCGAAGCCGACCGTGGCCGCCCGCTTGCCGATGCGATAGGCGCGCAGCAGCGCCGGCAGGGTGGGCGGCACGCTGCCGAGGAGGCTGGGGGCCTGCCCGGCGGCTTCGCGCTCGCCGGCCTTGATCTCCTCCCAGCGCCGCTTCACGTCGGCCGCGGTCAGCTCGTCCGCGCCCGCCCTGTCGCCGTCGCCGAATACGTGGGGATGCCGGCGGATCAGCTTCGCCGCGGCGGCGTCGAGCGCGTCGGCGATCGTGAACCGCCCCTCCTCGGCGCACAGCTGCGCCAGGAAGATCGCCTCGAAGATCAGGTCGCCGAGCTCGTCGCACAGCGCCGCGGCATCCGCCCGGTCGATGGCGTCGAGCACCTCGTAGGCCTCCTCGAGCACGAACGGGCGGAGCGATGCCAGGGTCTGTTCCCGGTCCCACGGGCACCCGCCGGGAGCCCGCAGCGTGCGCATGATGTCGACCAGCCGTTCGAACTTCGGGCCGCTGGACGGGCCGGCGGGCTCGGGCATGGTGGCGGTATGCTAGCATGCGGGTTGGCCGTGCCTTCCCCGGTGTCGTTCAACGCGCTCGTGGTGTCGCTCGCCACGACCGCCGCCGTCCATTTCGGCGACATCGCCGATCGGGAATCCGGTGACAAGCCGCCGCCGAATCTCGATGCGGCCGGCCGCGCCATCGAGCTGCTCGCGCTGCTCAGGGACAAGACCCGCGGGAACCTGACCGCGGACGAGGAGCGCTTCATCCGACAGGTGCTCCACGAGTTGCAGCAGCGCTACCGCGACGCCAGCAAGGGCGCTGAATCCTGACCCGTGCGCGTGACATTCCTGGGCACCGGGACATCGACCGGCGTTCCGGTCATCGGGTGTGACTGCGATACGTGCACGTCGGCCGACGCACGCGACCGGCGCTGGCGTCCATCGGTGCACCTGCGGCTCGACGACGGGCTGTCCGTCCTGGTCGACGCGTCGCCCGATCTGCGGGCGCAGGCCCTGCGGTTCCGCATCGAGCGGGTCGACATGATCCTGTTGACCCACAGCCACGCGGACCACGTGCTCGGCCTCGACGACGTGCGCATCTACAACTTCCGGCAGGGCGGCGCGATTCCCTGCTACGGGGATGCCCGCACGCTCGCTGACGTGCGCAGGATGTTCGCGTACGTCTTCGACCCGGCCACGCCGCGCGGCGGCGGGTTGCCCCAGCTCGCGTTGTGGGAGCTGGTGGGGCCGTTCTCCGCCGCCGGCCGTACGTTCGTGCCGATCCCGCTCCGGCACGGGCGGCGCCCCGTGCTCGGCTACCGCGTCGGGACGTTCGCCTACCTGACCGACTGCAGCGAGATCCCGGCCGTCTCGTGGCCCCTGCTGCGCGGACTTGACGTGCTCGTCCTCGACGCCTTGCGGCGCCGGCCGCACTCGACCCACTTCAACGTGGAGGGAGCGGTGGAGGCGGCGCGGCGCATCGGGGCGCGGCAAACCTGGTTCACGCACATGTCGCACGACCTGGGGCATGCCGACACGTGCGAGCGACTGCCGGCAGGGATGTGCCTCGCTCACGACGGGCTCGTGCTGGACGCGGACGAGCGGACGGGCGAGGCAACGTGCCGCGCCGCCGCCGCCAGCCTCGGGTCGATCGGGCTATGATGAGGGGTTCACCGTGGACATCATTCACTATCCCGGCGACGCCCCCCCGCCGCAGTGGACGCAGGCCGTGCTGGCCCTCGGCAACTTCGACGGGCTGCACCGGGGGCATGCGAAGATCGTCGAGCGGGTGCGGCGGCGCGCCCTGGAGCTGGCGGCGACGGCGGCGGTCCTGACCTTCGATCCGCATCCGCCTCGGGTCGTCCGGCCGGACCGGGCGCCGGCGCTTCTGATGACGCTCGGCCAGAAGCTGGACTGTCTCGCGCAGGCGGGGATGGGCGGGGCCGCGATCGTGCGGTTCACGCCGGAGCTGTCGCGCTGGGAGCCCGAGACGTTCGTGCGCAACGTGCTGGTGGACTGGCTGAGCGTCGCCGAGGTGTGGGTGGGCGACAACTTCCTGTTCGGCCATGACCGGAGCGGGAACTTCTCCCTGCTGCGGTCGCTCGGCGCGCGCTTCGGCTTTCGCGTCGAGAAGGTCGCCCCGGTGCGCTACAAGGAGTTCGTGGTCAGCAGCACGCGCATCCGGCGTCTGGTCGACGAAGGGGACGTCGACGAGGCCGGCGCGCTGCTCGGCCACCACTACTTCATCGACGGCGAGGTGGTGCCGGGGGCCGGGCGCGGGCGCGGGCAGGGGTTTCCCACGGCGAACCTCCGGACCGAGAACGAGATCCTGCCGCCGGACGGCGTGTACGCCGCGGCCGTCACCGTCGATCGGCTGATTCATCCGGCGGTGACCAACGTCGGGCTCCGGCCCACCTTCGAAATGAACGGGGAGCGTGTCGTGGAAGCGCACCTGTTCGACTACGATGAGGACCTGTACGGCCGCCGCGTGCGCCTCGCGTTCGTTCGCCGGCTGCGGGGGGAACGGGCATTTCCCGATGCGCGTGCCCTGCAGCGTCAGATCGTCGCGGACTGCGAGCAGGCGCGGGCGCTCTTCGGCCGCATGTCGCTTTAGGAGTCTGCGCCGTAGAACGGCGCGGACTCCTGCAGGGTTGGTTGGGCGCCGAGCGGAGCCGTCAGGCGACGATTGGCGGGCGAGCGTTGAAATAGATGGTGGACGGTCAGCCGGCAGGTGTCGGACCGCTGCGACTCGAGCTGACGGTTCCCTGCGATCTGCGGTTTCGACCCCTGCTGGAGGTCATGTGCGAGCGCATGGCCAGCTACGTCGGCTACCCGCGGGTCGAGGCCAGAACGCTGGCCGAGACGGTCGCCGAGGCCACGGCCGGTGCATTCAGCGAGAGCGGACCGCGGGCGTACGCGGGCCTGAGCCTGAGCTTCGCGACCAGCGACAGGGAGATGGAGATCCGGGTTCGCTACCTCCGCAGCGATCAGGCCCGCCGGGCCGGGCAGCCCGGCGCCGAGTGCTGCACGTTGACCAGGCCCCTGCCGGACCGGTCCCGTTAGAGACCGTCAGAGATCGTGCTGCTCTACAACACGCTGACCCGCCGTCAGGACGCGTTCGCGCCGGCCCGCGGCGGCACCGTGCGCATGTACGCGTGCGGGCTGACCGTCTACGCGCGGGGCCATATCGGCAACTTCCGCACCTTCGTCGCCCTCGACGTGCTGCGGCGGACGTTGCGGCATGTCGCCGGATACGATGTCCGCCAGGTGGTGAACTTCACCGACGTCGACGACAAGACCATCCGCGCCTCGCGGGAGGCGGGGGTCTCCCTGCGCGAGTACACCGACCGCTACATCGCCGCGTTTCGCGAGGACGCGGGCGCCCTGGGCATCGAGCCGGTCGAGGAGTACCCGCGGGCGACCGACGAAGACAATCTCCGCGCCATGGTCGACATGGTCAAGGCGCTCGAAGCCCGCGGACACGCCTACCGGAGCGACGGCTCGGTCTACTTCGCGATCGCCACGCTGCCCGAGTACGGCCGCCTGGCACGCCTGGATCACGACGGGATCAAGCCCGGCGTCAGGATCGACGCCGATCAGTACGCCAAGCAGGACGCCCGCGACTTCGTGCTGTGGAAGGCGACCGAGCCCGGCGAGCCGACCTGGGACTTCGGCATCGGGCCGGGGCGGCCGGGGTGGCACATCGAGTGCTCGGCCATGGCGTTGCGGCTGCTCGGCGAGCCGCCCATCGACATTCACGCCGGCGGGGTCGATCTGATCTTCCCGCACCACGAGAACGAGGTGGCCCAGTCGGAGGGAGCGTCGGGCAGGCAGTTCGCGCGCTTCTGGGTGCACGTCGAGCATCTCCTGATCGATCAGGGCGGCAAGATGTCGAAGTCCGAGGGCAACGTCCTCACGGTCCGCGACATCCTGGACCGCGGGCATCGCGCGTCGGCGCTGCGCTACGTCCTGCTGTCGACACACTACCGGAAGCAGTTGCGGTTCACCTGGGGCAGCCTGGCGCAAGCCGAGGAAGCGCTGACGCGGTTGACGGACTGCCTGGCGCGTCTCGACACCGTGGCGAAGGACGGCTCGCATCCGGCGCTCGAGACGCGCGCCGCGGCCGCCCGGACCGCGTTCGCCGACATGCTGCGCGCCGATCTGAACACGCCGGGCGCGCTGGGGGTGGTGTTCGAGCTCGTGCGCGACGTCAACGCCGCGATCGACGCCGGCGAGATTGGAAGGGATGACGTGCGCCTGCTGCGCGAGGCGTTCGAATACTGCGATCGGGCGCTCGGCGTCATCAGCCTGCGGCGCGCCGAGGAGGCCGCGCCGCCGGTTCCCGTGGAGGAGATCGAGCGGCTGGTCGCCGAACGGCAGGCCGCCCGGCGCTGCAGGGACTTCGCGGTCGCCGACCGGATCCGGGCCGACCTCGAAGCGCGCGGAGTCGTTCTGGAGGACGGCGCCGCGGGCACCCGCTGGAAGCGGGGGTAGCCCAGGGCGGGCCTCGTTCTTGCATTTCCCTGCCGGGTGCCGACCCAGCACCAGTCGGACCTCGGCGAGCAGGGCGAGGAGCTGGCCTGCCGCGAGTTGCGCCGCCGGGGGTACGCGATCCTGGCCCGCCGCTACCGCACGCGCCACGGAGAAATCGACATCGTCGCGAGGGACGCCGGCGTGCTCGTCTTCGTCGAGGTCAAGGCCCGCTCGCACCAGCGCTTCGGCGGTCCGCTGGCGGCGGTCACGCGCCTGAAGCAGCGCAAGTTGACGCGCATGGCCCTCGACTACCTGACCCGCAACCGGACCGCAGGCGTCCCCTGCCGCTTCGACGTCGTGGCGGTCGAGGTGGGGGAGCGGCAGCCCCGCGTCGTGGTCGTCACCGATGCCTTCCCCGCCGCCGCCCGCTGACGCCCCAAGGCGCGTGCGGGGCGCAGCCCCGTCTGAGGGAAGCTTGCTGCGATGCCGGCCGCATGGTACGCTGTCTGCTGGCGGGCAGTGCGCGCCCCGGCCTGGGCGCGGGCTGCGGAGCGAGCGGGAATAACTCAGTGGTAGAGTGCGACCTTGCCAAGGTCGAAGTCGCGGGTTCGAATCCCGTTTCCCGCTCCATTCCTTCTTCCCGCTGCTGACTTCCTCCCAACGGCGCCGTCGCCAAGTGGTAAGGCAGAGGTCTGCAAAACCTCCATCCCCGGTTCAAATCCGGGCGGCGCCTCCAATTCCGCCGGCCGCGGGCGGGTCGCAGGCGGCCCGAACGGGCGTATACTGACGCAGTTTTCCGTGATTCAGCCCGGGAGAGGGGGACGCATGTCTGCCAGCAGGTGGATCGTCGTGGTCGCCTTGTCGTTGCACTTCGCGACACCCGTCGTTGCCCAGTCCGGCGACGACTTCGTCCCCGTCACCGACGCGATGCTGGAGGATCCGGCCCCGGGCGACTGGCTGAGCTGGCGCCGGACGACCAACGGCTGGGGCTACAGCCCCCTCGATCAGGTCGACCGCGAGAACGTGTCGGACCTGCGCCTGGTCTGGTCCCGCGCCCTGACGCAGGGCAGCCAGGAGGGAACCCCCCTGGTCTACGACGGCGTCATGTACATGCCGAACCCGCGGGACGTCATCCAGGCCATCGACGCCGTCACCGGCGATCTGCTGTGGGAGCATCGCCGCCCGCAGCCGGACGATCTCGAGCAGTACGTCACGATCGGCACGACGACGAACCGCAACATCGCCATCTACGACCGGCTCATCATCCACACCAGCACCGACGACCACATCATCGCGCTGGATGCCGTCACGGGACGCGAGGTCTGGGAGACCCGGATTCTCGACTACCAGGTGAACCCGGCGCATCAGACCTCCGGACCGATCATCGCGGGCGGCAGGGTGGTCTCGGGCCGCGGCTGCATGCCGGACGGTGGCCCGGAGGCCTGCGTCATCACCGCGCACGATCCGCTGACCGGCCGCGAGCTGTGGCGCACCCAACTGGTTCCGGCTCCCGGCGAGCCCGGCTACGAGACCTGGGGTGACGTGCCCTACGAGCAGCGGGGCCACGTCGGTTCCTGGATGCCGCCCGCCTACGATCCCGAGCTCGACCTCGTCTACGTCGGCACCTCGGTGACCTCGCCCGCCCCGAAGTTCATGCTCGGCGGCGCGGAGAACACGCACCTCTACCACAACTCGACGCTCGCGCTGGACGCGGACACCGGCGAGATCGTCTGGCACTACCAGCACCTGAACGACCACTGG
>JAAXGX010000062.1 GCA_012271165.1 Vicinamibacteraceae bacterium
GGCGACCCGGCCGACGCAGCGCTGGAACGTCCGTTCCACGACGCAGTCCACACGCGGGCCGAACAGCACGGCGAGGACGGTCCGCCGCCAGCGCCAGCCATGCACCGGCGGAAGCCGGAAGCAACGGTCACTACCCGGTCAGTCTACCAGCGGGCGCACGTCGGCGCGAGCCGCATGGTTCCCATTCTGGCGTCGCTCGCCGTCAGCAACTATTCTGAGGCAGAACAGGCGCGGCGGTTCGCCGGGCATGCCGTAGCCGGCGCAGTCGGCGTCCGACCGGAGGGAACGCATGCAGACGCAGGCCAAACGTTCACGACGAAGAACGCCGGCGGCCGCCCTGACCGTTGCCGTGCGTCGTCGCCCAGCCGGCGCTCCACGCGCAGAACGAGTCGGCGTTCGTGCCGGTCACCTACGCGATGCTGCAGGCGCCGGCGCCCGGCGACTGGCCGATGTGGCGCCGCACCCTCGACGGTTGGGGCTTCCGACTCTGAACGTGGGTAACTCGTTGGCAACGAAGGCTGTTATATCTCTGCCCACGTACTCGTTACCCCTCGTTCCGCCCCTCGTTCTGAATCCGACGGCCTTGAACGGCGAGCTACGCCTGCGGACTGCGGACACTTTCCCGGTCGGGGCCGCACCAGGGCCGTTGGCGAGTCCTCCGGCGGGACGCGCGGTTAGGTAGTAGCTCGTCGAAACAGCCATAATCCCGAAGCGCATGACCGGCGCACACAGCGAGGAAGTCATACGGCTCATCATCTGTGACGGCATGCCACCGGGAAGGAGTAGTCGAGGCTGCTGCCTGGCAACGAACGGCGAGCATCTTCCCCCGAAGCACACGAAATCGGGTCAACTCCAGAAACCCGAGCCGGCCGGCACATGAGGAACGGAGCCGCCGACGCCCCGCCGGACCCCGGCGGGGCCGCGTCGCGGGATGGCGACCTCTTGCGGTCGCCCTGCGTTTCCTTGGATCTCGAGGTCGGCAGGGACGACAGGATTCGTGCCCTCGGGGCAGTGCGGGCGGATACCGGCTGCAGTCTGACGCATTCGGGCGGCGGTCTGGCCGCGGCGCTGGAGAGACTGGACGACTTCGTCGACGGCGCGTCCTTTCTGCTGGGACACAACCTGATCGCCTTCGACCTGCCCCACCTGGCGGCGGCGAAACCGGCCCTCCGGCTTCTGAAGCTCCCGGCCGTCGACACGCTGCGTCTCAGCCCGCTCGCCTTCCCCCGCAACCCCTATCACAGTCTCGTCAAGCACTACCAGGACGGCGGCCTGAAGCGGGGTCGGGTGAACGATCCCGAACTCGACTCCCGCATTGCGCTGAAGCTCCATGGCGACGAGTGCGAGGCGTTGGCGAACGCCGCGCAGGACCTGCTGGCCGCATGGCACTGGCTGTGCACCCCCGAGCCCAAGGGCGTGGACCGCGCCCTGGAGCGGCTCTTCTGCCAGCTTCGGAGGGCGCACCGGCCATCGCGGACGGAGGCTGAGGCGGCCGTCGAACGGCGGCTGACGAACGCCGCCTGCGCGACCTGGGCACGCGAGGTCGTTGCGGACGTGGACCAACTCGGCTGGCCGCTGGCCTATGCCCTGGCATGGCTTTCCGTGGCGGGCGGCAACTCGGTGATGCCGCCCTGGGTGCGGCACCAGTTTCCGGCAGCGGGGCGACTGGTGCGCCGCCTCAGGGACACCGCCTGCACCGATCCGGCCTGCGCCTGGTGCCGGGAGCGCCATGACGCGGGCAGGGAACTGAAACGCTGGTTCGGTTATGACGGTTTTCGTCCCGAACCGGCGGATGCCGACGGCAGGCCCATGCAGCAGGCCATCGTCGAGGAGGCGATGGCGGGAAAACATGTTCTGGGCATCTTGCCCACCGGGACGGGGAAGTCGCTCTGCTACCAGATCCCCGCTCTGTCGCGCTATGACAAGACCGGTGCGCTGACGGTCGTGATATCGCCCCTGGTGGCGCTGATGGCGGACCAGGTGGCTGGCCTGGAGCAGCGCGGCATCGGCTGCTGCGTGACCGTCAACGGGCTGCTGTCGATGCCGGAGCGGGGCGACGCCCTGGCCCGGACCCGGCTGGGAGACGCCGGCATCCTGCTGATCTCGCCGGAGCAGCTGCGCTCGCGCTCCCTGCGGCGGGCTCTGGACCAGCGTGAGATCGGCGCCTGGGTGCTGGACGAGGCGCACTGCCTGTCGCGCTGGGGCCACGACTTCCGGCCCGACTACCGCTACGTGGGCCGTTTCATCCGCGAGAAGGCAGGTGACGGACCGATACCTCCGGTCCTGTGCCTGACCGCGACCGCCAAACCCGATGTCGTAGACGACATCGCCCGGCATTTTCGGGACAAGCTCGGCATCGAACTGGCCGTGTTCGACGGCGGCGCGGAACGCGCCAATCTCGCCTTCGAGGTGGTGCCGACCACGGGAGGAGAGAAGTTCTCGGACATCCTTCAGGTCCTGACGTCCCATCTGCCGCCCGACGCGCCGGGAGGCGCGATCGTCTACTGCGCGACGCGGCAGCAGAGCGAGGAGGTCGCGGAGTACCTTCAGTTGAAGGGGGTCGCCGCGGACCGTTTCCACGCGGGCCTGTCTCCGGAAACGAAGAAGGAAGTGCAGCGGCGCTTCATCTCCGGCGAGTTGGGCGCGATCGCGGCCACCAACGCCTTTGGCATGGGTATCGACAAGCCGGACGTGCGGCTGGTGGTCCACGCCGACATACCGGGCTCGCTGGAGGCCTATCTCCAGGAGGCTGGCCGCGCCGGGCGCGACCGCGACCCGGCGCGTTGCGTTCTTCTCTATGCGGCGGACGA
>JAAXGX010000197.1 GCA_012271165.1 Vicinamibacteraceae bacterium
TCACGCCGGGCAGCACGCCGCCCGTCTCATCGAGGACGCTCCCGGCGATGCTGCCCGTCTGGGCGGCGGCGCCGGTGGAAAGGAAAACACACGCCGAAAGCAGACACGCGATGCGAACGCCTCGTCTCGACACGGTTCCTCCTTGCCACGACCGGGTCATGGCGGCAAACGAGGTGGCCGCGCCGACGAGGCTCCGCCATTTTCGGTGGCGATTCGTCGTGCGAGGCCACCAGACTGATCGCCATGGTACGCCGCCGAAACATCGTGTCAAGGGATATCGTTCTCCAGGAGGCGGGCGCCACGCCGTCTGGCGCGCCGTGCCGCGTCTGGCTATACTGCCTGCTGGGAGGGCAGTCCCACTTCATGGGGTCGCTGACGATGCGAGCCGCAGACCACCTGAGGAACCTTCTCCGCGGATCGGCAGCCGTGGCAGCCGGTATGGCGGTTCTCCACGCGTTGCCGGCGTTGGCCGCCGCCCAGTCTGGCCGGGCGCCGTTTCCCCTCACGCCGCCGGATACCTACGTCACCGACGTCGCCGAATCCGAAGAGACACAGTCGCGGGTGCAGGACGACCTGAAGGCGTCGCTGCTCGCCGGCGTCCGCCGCTTCGACTGGGAGCTGGCGGGCGGCGCGCTGACGGCCGACTTCGAGGGGCGCTTTCCGAACCCCGAGCAGGGGAGGACGGTCGCCGACCGCACCCTTGCCATCCGCCGCTACGCCGCGGAAGAGCTGCGGCCGCTCGGCCGCGACGCCCTGCTGGGCGCGCTGCGCGCCCACGTGGACGACTGGGTGTCCGTCGACCGCGCGGCGTGGCAGATGTTCGAGTTCCTCCTGGCGCCCGACCGGGACCACGCGTTCGCGCTGGCCCACCTGCAGCTCGGCGGCCCGGACGCGGCCGGCGCCCGCTCGGTGCTCAACGCCACCGTCGCCGTCGAGCTCGTCGACACGGCCGACGGCGGGTGGCGCATCCGCCGCCTGGACCTCGTCGACGCGACGCGCGTGAGCAACCCCGCGGGCCCGTTCCTCGACGTCACGGACGCGGTCGGCCTGCACTTCAACCGCTCCGCGGCGAACATCCGGATCCGGCAGGACGCGGCGAACGGCGGCATGAGCCTGATCGACTCCGCGCTCAACGTGGTGGACTGGAACCGCGACGGGTTCTGGGACATCGTCGCGACCGAGGCGGCCAATCATGCCGTCCTCTTCCTCAACGACGGCCGCGGGGGCTTCGTCCGCGAGGCGCTGCCCTTCCGGGACGACCGGCTGATTCCCAGCCAGCTGCTGTTCGTGGATCTCGACGGCGACGGGCTCGAGGAGCTCGTCGGCACGCGCGTCGTCTACAGCGGCGCGCGCGGGTGGATGGGCATCTACACACGCCGGGGCGGTGAGTGGAGGCTGCTCCCGCGCGCCCTGGCGTTCGACAACCCGCCCGGCGTGCGGCGCTACGAGTCGCAGCTCCTGACCGCCGGCGACGTGAACGGCGACGGGCTGCTCGACATCTTCGTCGGCGGCTACCAGAACAACCGCTCGGGCACCGGCGGCCGCTTCAACCGGGTGGACGCCAACGACGGCGACGACAACCTCCTGTTCATCAATCACGGCGGCCTGCGCTTCACGGAGGAGTCCGAGAGCCGCGGCATCACGGGCACGCGCTACACGTACGTCGGGCAGTTCTTCGACTTCGACTTCGACGGCGACGTCGACATCTTCGAGGGCAACGACTACGGCCAGAACGTGGTCTGGGGCAATCGGGGCGACGGCACGTTCCGGGCCATCGAGGATCATCCGCTGGCGCGCGACGGCGCCTTCACCATGGGCATCACCATCGCCGACTGGGACAACAGCGGCGACTGGAGCGTCTATCTCTCCAACATGTACTCGCACGCCGGGCACCGCGTGGTGCGGCTGTCGGAGTCGGTGAGCGAGGCGATGCATGACCGCCTCGGCGTGCTCGCCCGGGGCAACCAGCTCTTCACGCTCGGGCGCGACGGCGGGGCCTCGGGCGACCGCGGGGTCCCGTTGGGCGTCAACGAGGCCGGCTGGGCGTGGGGCTCGCACTTCTTCGACCTCGACAACGACGGCGACAAGGAGATCTTCGTCACGAACGGCAACACCAGCCACGTGGACCCCGAGGCGCCCGACTATTGAACGTTCTTCTGGCGACAGGTTGTCGCCGACGCCGAGGGGCTCGAGCAGCAGGCGCCGCCGGAGCCGGTGCTCGTGGAGCAGGCCGACGGCTTCCGCGGATCGTTCAGCGGCTACGAGCGGGACCATCTGTTCTACCGGCCCGACGGCCCGGGCGAGCCGTTCGTCCAGAGCGGCTACGTGTTCGGGCTGGACGCCGACCACGACGGCCGCGCGGCCGCGCCGGTCGACATCGACGGGGACGGCGACCTCGACCTGGCGCTGCTGACGCTGCGGGGGCTGCGCCTGTTCGAAAACACGTCGGAGCCGCGCCGCTTCGCGCGCGTCCGCCTGACGGCGACCCGCTCGCGGCCCGACGCGCTGGGCGCGGAGGTCGTGCTGACCGCCGGCGGCGAGCGGCGCCGCGACTTCGTCAAGATCACCGAGGGGTTCCGCGCCCAGGTGCCGCTGGATCTCCATTTCGGGTTGGGAGAAGCGACGACAGTCGATGCGCTCGAGGTGCGCTGGCCCTCCGGCGCGGTCGAGGTCTGGAACGATCTGCCGGTCGACAGCCTGCTCGTCGTACGCGAGGGGGCGGCGGACGTGAACGCGCGGCCCCTCGAGCGCTGGTCGGACGGTACGCGGCCGGTGCTGACCGCGGCGCCCTCGCCCGCGGTCGTCGCGCAGCGCCTGGACGGCGAGCCGGCGTCGGTGGGCGGCGGCCGGCCGGCGGTGCTCAACTTCTGGGCGCCGTGGTGCGCCCCCTGCAACGAGGAGCTGCCGCAGCTCGTCGAGCTCGCGGGGCGCTACGAGAACGAGGTCGACTTCGTCGGCCTCAGCGTTGAGCTGCGGGACCTCGACTCGGTGCGCGAGTCGATCGAGCGGTTCGCGATTCCCTACGCGCAGTTCCTGGCCGACGAGCAGGTCATGGCGCAGTTCTTCGGCACGGAGGACGAGGCGGCGCTCCCGTCGACGTTCGTGTTCGACGGCGACGGCCGCCTGCGGCGGCTCTTCCGGGGCGCCGTCACGGAGCCCGTGCTGGACGCGCTGCTGGCGTCCTTCCGCGACGAGGCCGTCAACGAGGTGGCGTTGCGGCTCCTGGCCGAGACGCATCTCGCCGGCGGCGAGTACGAGCAGGCGATCGACTACTACACCCGACTGGCGGAGCTGGAGCCGCGCCGGCTGTACCAGATCAGGCAGTCCTGGCGGCGGCAGCGCGCTCGCGATCGGTTCCAGGCCGGCCGCGCCCGCCTGCTGGCCGGCCAGGCGGCCGAGGCGATCGGCGATTTCAATGCCGCGCTCGCGGTGCTCGGCGAAGACGACGAGGTGCTGGTGCAGCTCGGCACCGCGCAGGCGGTATCCGGCCAACTGGCTCTGGCGGCGCGCACCTTCGACCGCGCCATCGCGGCCGAGCCCGAATCCGTGCGGGCCTGGATCGGCCGGGCGCGCGTGCACCTGGCGCACGGCGAGCGGGAGGCGGCGCGGGCGGGCTACGAGCGGGCGCTGCGGCTGGAGCCCGGCAACGTCGACGCCCGCCGCGAGCTGGCGAACCTCAACGGGCCGTGACCGCCTGCCCGGTGCGCCGGAGAATACGGGTCTGTCCTGAAGGACGGAGAATCGACATGGGGCCGCGAGGCGTGGCGACCTCGGTCGTGCTGCTGGCCGCGCTGGCCCTGTCGGCGCTCGTTCCTTCCGCCGTCCTTGCCCAGGCCGGCTCGCCGTCGGCCGCCGACAGCCACCAGCGGATGCTGGAGGCCCTCGGGCAGATTGCCGACAGCGCGACGGAGACGAACAGCTACATCGGGGAAGGGCCGGCAATCCGCGCCCGCCGTGAGCTGGCGGCCCTGCCGCGGTCGGCGGCCGGACCGGTGCGCTGGCGCCGGACGGTGGAACTGGCCGAGCACGAGCTGCGGCTGGGCAACGAGACGGAGGCCATACGCCTCATCGAGCAGGCTCTGGCGCTCGTGCCGCCCGCGGCGGCCGGCATCCGCAACCAGACGCGCTATCGCCTGGGCGTGGCGTTTCTGCGCCTCGGCGAAACGCTGAACTGCGCGCATCATCCCAACGCCGAGGCCTGCATCCTGCCGTTGCGGGGCGACGGCATTCACAGCGACCAGAACCCCTCCCGGCAGGCGATTGCGGCGCTGACCGGCGTGCTCGACGACACCCCCGCGCCGACGCCGGACAACCTGGAGGAGGAGGCCGTCAAGCTGCACCTGTCCGCGCGCTGGCTGCTCAACATCGCGTACATGACGATCGGCGGCTATCCGGACGACGTGCCCGCGGCCTACCTGATCCCGACCGAGGCTTTCGGGGCGGTCGGCGAGCTGCCGCGCTTCGCCAACATCGCGCCCGACCTGGGGCTCGACGTCTTCGACATGAGCGGCGGCGCGGCGGCCGAGGACTTCGACGGCGACGGCTGGCTGGACATCGCGACGTCGACCTGGGACACGGCGGGGCAGCTCCGGCTGTTCCGGAACAACGGGGACGGGACGTTCACCGAGCGGACCGACGAGGCCGGGCTGCGGGGCCTGTTCGGCGGCCTGAACATCGTCCAGGCGGACTACGACAACGACGGCCACGTGGACCTGCTGGTGCTGCGCGGCGCCTGGCTGCACCAGCACGGCCGGTATCCCAACTCGCTGCTGCGCAACAACGGCGACGGGACGTTCACCGACGTGACGTTTGCGGCCGGCCTGGGTGACGCGCACTATCCCACCCAGACCGCGTCGTGGGCCGATTACGACAACGACGGCGACCTCGACCTCTACGTCGGTAACGAGAGCTCGCGGGCGCTGCGCGCGCCGAGCCAGCTCTTCCGCAACGACGGCGACGGGACGTTCACGGACGTGGCCGCCGGCGCCGGCGTGCTCAACCACGGCTACGCGAAGGCGGTCGTCTGGGGCGACTACGACGGCGACCGCCTTCCGGACCTGTACGTCTCCAATCACGGCGGCCGGAACCGCCTGTACCGCAACAACGGCAACGGGACGTTCACCAACATGGCGCGCCGGCTGCGGGTCGAGAGGCCGCTCGCCAGCTTCCCGGCCTGGTTCTGGGACGTCGACAACGACGGCGTGCTCGACCTCTACGTGTCGGCGTACCTGGCCCGCACCGAGCACCTGGCGGCGAGCGCGCTGGGACTGCCGCCCGACATCGAGCTGGCGCGCATCTACCGCGGGACGGGGGAGGGCGGCTTCGAGGAGGTCGCGGAGCGCTACGGGCTCGTCCGTCCGAACGCCGCCATGGGCGCCAACTTCGGCGACCTCGACAACGACGGCTACCTCGACTTCTACGTCGGCACCGGCTATCCGCCGTACCACAGCCTCATGCCGAACGTGATGTTCCGCAACCGGGACGGCCGGGGCTTCGCCGACGTGACCTACGCGGGCGGCTTCGGCCATCTGCAGAAGGGGCACGGCGTGTTCTTCGCCGACCTCGACCACGACGGCGATCAGGACGTCTTCGAGCAGATGGGCGGAGCCTATCCGGGGGACCGGTTCGGCAACGCCCTGTACCGGAACCCCGGACTGGGCAACCACTGGATTACGATCAGGCTGGTCGGCGTACGCTCGAACCGCTCGGCCATCGGCGCCCGCATCCGGGCCGAGATCGTCGACGGCGGCACGCCGCGCGCGGTCTATCGGCACGTCAACAGCGGCGGCAGCTTCGGCGCGAATCCGCTGCGCCAGACGATCGGTCTCGGGCGGGCGACCCGCATCGAGAAGCTGGAGGTGTTCTGGCCCGCGACCGGCCTGACGCAGACGTTCACCGATCTTCCGGTCGATCGGTTCATCCGGATTGCCGAGGACGAGCCGGCGTACGAGACGGTTGCGCTCGAGGCGGTTTCTTTCACCACCAAGCGAGGACCAAGATGATGAAACCGACCAGTCTGCTGGTGGCCGCATTCGCGGCCTGGACGATGGCCTGCGGCGGGGGCTCCGAGGCGCCGCCCGAGGAGGTGGACGCCGGTCCGGCGCCGGAAGCCGCGGGTGAGGGCTCGATTCTGCGGGTCGACAGCCGGCTCGACTCGCTGGTGCCGGCTGGCGCCACCATCGAGAAGGTGGCCGAGGGCTACGTGTTCACGGAGGGCCCGGTGTGGGTCCGCGGCGAGTCGCGGCTGCTCTTCTCGGACGTGCGCGCCAACGCCATCCACCAGTGGACCGCGGCGGACGGCGCCAGCCCCTTCATCGACCCGGTGTTCGAGGGCGACCGCGAGGGCCTGCGGTCGATCTCGTCGAACGGGCTGACGCTCGACGCCGAGGGCCGGCTCGTCATCGGCGAGCACGGCAACCGGCGCATCTCGCGGGTCGAGGCGGACGGCAGCCGGACGGTGCTGGTCGACAGCTTCGAGGGCAACCGCCTGAACAGCCCGAACGACCTCGTCTACGGCTCCGACGGGTCGCTGTACTTCACCGACCCGTCGTACGGCCTGGAAGGCCTCGAGGAGTCGCCGCTGCGCGAGCTCGACTTCAACGGCATCTACCGGCTGAGCCCGGACGGCGAGCTCGAGCTGCTCGTGCGCGACCAGACGCGGCCGAACGGCATCGCCCTCTCGCCCGACGAGTCGACCCTGTACGTCGCCAACTCCGACGAGAACCAGAAGGTGTGGATGGCGTACGACCTCGACGACAGCGGCGCGTCGAACGGGCGGGTCTTCTACGACGTGAACGACCAGACGGCCCCGGGCGCCGCCGACGGCATGAAGGTCGACCTGCGCGGCAACCTCTTCGCCACCGGGCCGGGCGGCGTCTGGGTGATCGGGTGGGACGGGGAGCACCTGGGGACCATCCTGATGCCGGAGGTGACCGCCAACGTCGCTTGGGGCGACGACGGACAGACGCTGTACATGACGGCGAGCACGGGCGTCTACCGGATCCGGCTGTCCACGGCCGGCCTGATCCCGGGCAACCCGACGGTGGTCATGGCGACGACCCAGGGCGACATCACGCTGGAGCTGTTCCAGGATCGGTCGCCGGTCTCGGTCGCCAACTTCCTGCAGTACGCCTACGCCGGGTTCTACGAGGACACGATCTTCCACCGCGTCATCGAGGGCTTCATGATCCAGGGCGGCGGCATGGGGACCGATCTGATCAACAAGATCACGCGCGAGCCGATCCGCAACGAGGCCGCCAACGGCATCAGCAACACGCGGGGCACCATCGCGATGGCGCGCACCAACGCCGTCCACAGCGCCACCGCGCAGTTCTTCATCAACCACCGCGACAACGCGGGCCGCGGCCTCGACCACCGCGGCACCGAGCCGGCAGAGTACGGCTACGCCGTCTTCGGGCGCGTGACGGACGGCATGGACATCGTCGACGCCATCGCCGGCGTGGACACCGCCGCGCAGGGCCCGCACCAGAACGTGCCGGTCACGCCGGTGGTGATCAACGCGGTGACGGTGCAGTAGACATGGGCGAGAGACCAGCCGCCATTTCGCCCGGCACGCCGGGTCCCGGCTACGCGCGGGCGCCCGCGCACCGGATCGCGTACGTGCCGCCGCATGCACACGTGAAAGTCGCCGCCGGCGGGCTGCCGCTCGCGGCGACGACCGACGTCGTGGCGCTGGAGGAGAACGGCTGTCCGACGCGCTACTACCTGGCCCGCGGCGGCATCGACATGACGCGGCTGCGGAAGACCGGCAAGACGACCTACTGCCCGTTCAAGGGGCTGGCCACCTACTACGTCATCGACGGCCCCGGCGGCGAGATCCACGACGCCGTGTGGAGCTACGAGCAGACGTTCCGCGAAGCCGAGCTGGTGCGGGACCGCCTCGCGTTCGACGCCGGCCGGGTGGACGAGGTGGTCGGGTAGGCGGGCGCCGCCACCTGCGGCGTGACGCGCCCCAAGGTGTCTTTGGACGCAGCGGGAGGGTCGCGCCGCAGGGCGGCCGCGGAGATTCGAGGCCGCAGCTCGTCCAGATGATCGAGGTGTTTCCTGAGCTCCGCGAGGCGCTCGACCAGGAACGTCATCCGCCGAGTGCGTCCAGTATCATCCGCCGGTATCGCGCGAGATACGGCGCGAGATCCGCGGCGCGGATCTGCACGTCGCGGCGGAAGTCCCGATCCAGATCGCGATCGCGGCAGAAGAGCTCGGTGCCGGTACGGATGATCCGCCGCGCGAGCAGCGGGGGGGCGTCGTTGAGGACCAGGAGGTCGACGTTGTTGTTGCCGAGCGAGTGCATGAGGTCGCTCGTCAGCCGCACCCGGAGGTCGAAGCGTTGCGACGCGACCGGGACGAGCCGCCGGTCGAGCAGAACCCCGACGTCCACGTCGCTCTCCGCGTGCGCGCGCGACTCGCCGTGGCTCCCGAACAGCCAGACCGTAACGACCGCCGGGTAGCGCGCGTCACGGAAGTTGTCGCGCAACCGCTGCGCGGTCTGCGCCGACGCGCCGGCCGCCCGCGCGCGGTGTGATCCCATCGGAAACCGGATTGGCCGGCGGGCGCGGGGCCCGCCGGCCGGGAGGCGCTACGGCTCGACGGTGACGATCACGTCGACGGCGTCGTGCAGGCCGCCGTCGTGGGCCATCGCGCGGAGCGTGTAGGTACCGGGCTCGCTGAACGTGGCGGTCACCTCGACGGGCCGGTCGGTCACCACGTTCGGGGGCGGAAGCTCCACCTGCGACGCGCCGCCGCCGGTGCTGCCCACGCGCGGCCGCCGGGCGCTCGAGAACGCGGTCTGCCGCAGTCGCGCGGCGGTCGCCTTCTGGCGGCGGTACTCCGGATGCTCCTGCTCGGGCTCCAGCGTGAGCGCGTCGGCCGGGCCGCGGTAGACGAACCACCCGGTGCCGAGACCGAGGTCGTTGGAGCCGCCGACGCCGCCGCGCGGGTTGCCGTCGTCGCTGGCGTAGGCCGTCAGCGCGAGCGGCTCGCCGACCTTGACGGACCGTGTCGCGGCGCCCCGCAACCGGACGCTCGGCGGCACGTTGTCGGGCTCGCCGAGGCGCTGCCCGCGGCCGCCGAACCCGCCGTTGTTCATCATCATGATCCGCTCGTCGATGATGTAGTCGGGCTTCAGCGTGGCGAACGCGTACTCGGTCTTGCCGTTCGCGGTGATCTTCCAGACGAGCTCCCGGTCGCCGAAGTCCGCGGGCACCGTGACCCGGAACGTGAAGCGGCTGCGGCGCGGAAAGAAGTGGGCCGGCTGCCCCTGGTCGGGGCCGCCCGGCTCGATGCTGTTGTCCGCGCCCACCGGGACGTCGATGATCTGTTCGCCGTTGAGGTTGAAGTAGCCGAAGATCAGGTCGAACGTCCCGTCCGGGTTGGTGATCCACCCTTCGTAGATGGGCGCGATGCGCTGCCCGCGCCGCATGATGAGGTTGTCCTGGGCGAAGCCGAGGGCGGGGGCCAGGCAGGCCAGCGCCGCCGCCGCGGCGGCCCAGCGCCATGCCAATCGACGCCGAACACGAGCACTCATGATCATTCCTTGCAAGCAACAGGCGCCCCACGCGGTCCGTGGCCGCGTGGGGCGCCCGGGGTAGGGCAGACTCCGGGACCGCGGTCTAGTTCTGCTGGTTCGCGTTCGCGCCGAGCTGCAGCGCCTCGCGGCGCGCCACCTCTTCGGCGAACTGCTCGTCGGTCAGCAGCGTGATCTTCGGCAGGAACACGAACATCTCGTCGACGGACCGGTTGCCACCCGTCTTCCAGTTGCGTGGCTCGATGTTGTTCGAGTTCGTTTCCGAGTTGTTGTACCACCCCATGATGTGCAGGATCGTGCCCCGCGGCAGCAGCGGCGCGTGGTCGTCCTCGTAGACGTAGGTCCTGACCCAGTTGTGGTCGTAGCCCGAGCAGTTGAGGATCTCGCGGTACCCGTTCGGGTACTGGGCCTCGACGCACATCCGGTCGCCGCTCATGTGCAGGTGCGGCTCGAAGGTGGTGAGGATGCCCGGCTCGCTCATGGTCTGGAAGTTGTCGTAGCGGATCGAGTCGTTCCCGGGCGGCAGGGCGAGGTCCTCGCGGACGTTGCTGCCGCCGACGAGGCCCGAGTTGTAGCCGGACTGGCTGTACTTCGGCTCGTACCCCCTGGGGTGGAACTTGAATCCCACGTCGACCCGGACCGGGATGTCGCGGCCGACCGAGTGCATGTGCACCGTGTAGGTCAGCGCGGAGCCGGCCCGCAGGCGGACGCCGGTGTCCACCGGATAGACCGTCTCGTTCTGTCCGACCTCGTAGATCAGATAAAAGCCGTCGGGGGCGTCCATGTCGAAACCGAGCTCCCGGATGCCGGCGTGGTGCAGGGTGAAGAGGTTCATGCCCTGCTCCTCTTCCTTCCTGAACGCGCTGCCGTCGAGCCGGGTCTCCTTCACCTCCACGGCGGCGATGTAGCGGTCCTCGGTCAGGCCGGTCGCCACGGGGCCGAGCTCGCGGTGGTAGTCGGGGGCGACGGCCTTGACGAGCACTTCCGGCCCCTCGACGATCAGGTCCGGCTCGCCGATGGCCCACTGCGTGCGGTCGAGGTACTCGCGGGGCGGCGGCATGTCGGCCGGGTTGCCGCGCGGGGCGCCGCTGTCGACCCAGCGCGCCACCATCGCGATCTCCTCGGCGCTCAGCGACGGGTCGTTCTTGAAGTGCTGGACGCCCACGTCGGGCTCGATGAACCAGGGCGGCATCTCGCGGGTCGCGGTCCGCTGCCTGATCGCCCGCGCCCACGGCCGCACCTCGTCGTAGGTCATCAGCGACATCGGGGCGAACCCGCCCTGCCGGTGACAGCTCTCGCACGACCGCTGGATGATCGGGGCGATGTGCCTGGTGTAGGTGATCTCCGCCTCGGCCTCTTCGGCCGCGGCGGGCGGGGCCGCCGCGAAACCGATGGCGGCAACGAGGAATGCCAGGGTCCCCACAAGTGTCTTCATCGGCTGCTGTCTCCTCCTGGTCGCCGCGGCGAGCCGGGCAGGCCGGCGCCGCGTTCCGCAGGCGCGCGCTGCGGCAGGGCAGGGCCGCGCCAAACGAACGGCGCCGGCCGGCACGCATGCGCATGCCGGCCGGCGTCATGACACGCGAGGGGCGACCCGCAGCGGCGGCCGTGCGCCCCCCGCGAAGCTGCTGCTAGCGCTCGGTCGGGTCCCGGCCGTCCCGCGGCGCGCCCGTGCCGGACGAGCCCATGAACAGCTTGCGTCCGTCGCCGAACGTGATGTCGCGGCCGTTGGCCTTGTTCGAGCCGTCCTTCGACAGGTAGCCCTCGACGAAGACCTCGTCCCCGATCGGCAGATCCCGCTTGGTGAAGCCGCGGCGGAGCAGGCTGGTCGGAGGTCCGCCCTCGACCATCCAGGCCTCCACCGTGCCGTCCTCCCGCGTGACGTCGATGTGCAGCCACGAGTGGGGGTTCACCCACTCCATCCTGGTGATCTTGCCCTGCAGGGAGATCGGCTTGTTGGCGTCGAACTCCGCTGCGAACGCATGATGCGCCACGGCGGGCGTTGTCGTCACGACGACGAACAGACCGACCAGGCAACCGACGATGGCTAGTTTCGCTCGCATCTGAATCTCCTCCTGTTCAGCTCGCTCTGCCTGTCAGCGGCCCTGGGCCGCCTCCCACGCCTCGGTTTCCGCCCACTCGGCGGCTATCTGCGGCGCGCGGTCGTTGATCTCCCGCGCCGCCTCGTCCATCGCGATCTGCTCGTTTGCCCGGCCGCCCTTGAGCAGGCCCACCATGCCGTAGTTGTGCTCGTGGCAGGTGTACTCGTAGACGTCAGGCTCGTTCGGGTCGAGGTGCCAGATGTTGACGGCCGTCCACGGCCTCACGTACACGCTCGGGTCGTTGATCGTGTAGGCGTACTCGATGGTGTCGGGGCCCGTCCGCCGGAGGCGTTCAGTGATCGTCAGGTGCTCGCCCGTGCCCATGTGGTAGTGGGCGTGGTTGTGGCCGTAGATGCCGCCGTGCGACGGCATCACGGGGCCGCCGTTCTGCAGGTTGTTGAAGTTGGTGGTCTCGATGACCAGCGTGTCATCCTCCCAGCGGCCGTGCGAGTCGCCCCACCACTGCGTGATGTCCGAACCCAGGCGGGGACGCCCGTCCAGCGGGACGATGCGCACCACGCCGTACTGCAGGTCGAAGACGATCTGGCCGGGGGTCTGGTAGATGTCCTTCGGCACGTTCATCTCGCCCATCGCCAGGCCGGTGCGCAGGATGCAGCGCTCCATGACGTTGCGGTCCAGCCAGGAATCGGCTTCCCCGCGGTGGGCTCGCGCCGTCTCCCGCGTGTCCCACTGATCGAGGATCGCGCGCGTGTAGGGCGGCAGCCGGCCGTCCGGCGGATCGACGATCTGCGACGTGCGCCGCGACGCGAGGCGCGGGCTGACCGGCGCGTTCCAGAACGCGTTGTACTCCGCGCCCGAGATCCGCTGGCCCGGACGGTCGGGGTCGATGCTGTTGGACCGCTCGACGCGCTGGACGTCCGCGGCGACCAGATCGTCCGCGATGATGCCTTCCTCGCCGTCGGGCAGGCCGACGCGGTTGGCCGCGCGGGCCGCCGCCTCCTCCTCGGTCAGGAACTCGCGCGTCCCGAACTCGACGGGCCGCTCCAGCGGCGTGGGCGAGCGGTTCTCCCACGAGCCCTGGAAGTCGGGGTCGCCCCAGGAGGTGTGCGGCACCATGTAGGCGCCTTCCTCCTGGGCCTGTGCGGCAACCGGTGCCGCCCCCAGCCCCACCATGGCGACGATGGCTGCCGCCGCCGCGGCGACGAACTGCTGCTTGCGCATCTCAAGCCTCCTGTCGTGCTCTCGCCTACCCATCACTACGGCTGGGCTCCCTTGACGAGGCTGCCGTAGATGAACTCCTCCACGATGTCGACGCAGCGGAACTCGAGCAACTGGGCGTTCTCCTCGATCCGGCGATACAGCGGCATGCGGATCGTCCAGGGCTCGGTGTAGACGTCGGGATCCTCCAGCGTGGCCTCGTACATCAGGTGGTTCGGGCCCATCGGCGTGATGCGCTCGACGACGCGCAGGGCCGCGCTGTGGAAGTTGCCGGAGCGGTCGAGCCAGGTCAGGCCGTTGAAGCCCGTGACCTCCACCACCAGCGTGTCGCCCTCCCAATGGCCGTTGGACCACCCCATCCAGAAGTCGATGGGGGCCTCCAGGTGGTTCTCCATGTGGATGGTGCGCTTGGCGACGTTGAACTGGTAGGCGACGAGGATCTTGCTCGGAATCTGAATGATCTGGAAGGGGAAGGGCAGATACGTCGCGCGCGGAATCCCCGGCATCATGCACTTGGCTTCCGGGTCCCCCTGCGTGCTGAGCTCGTCCGGGTTCATGGTCAGGCGCGTCTCGTAATTCTCGCGCCGCTGCTCCAGCGCCCAGTCCTGGTAGGGGATCCGGCCGCGGCCGACGATGACGCTCCGGCCGGCCGGCTGCACGCCCCAGGTCCCCAGCAGCCTCGGGAACGGCCCGGCATCGACGGAATGGTCCTCGACGTTCCAGTGCGCCGTGCCCATGGCCTGCCAGATGCCGTTCAGGTCCGGGTGGTCCGTGCCGGCGAGGCGCGGCGCGCGATAGGCCTCGTCCTGGCCTGCGGTCTCCGCCGGCCACAGGGTGGCCGCCACGGCTGCGACGACGAGCGCGACAGCCAGAAACGATCTTCCGACGCGTTGCAGCATGTTGCTCCTCCCGGCCGCTCCGGGCCGCGGCCCCCTCGCCAGCGGACCGCGCGCGGCAGACAGCCATTCTAGCCCGATACGTCCCGGGTTGCGGCCAATATATGCGACCGGTTCCGGGCAGTCGCAGCGTCCGCTGCTACGTCCAGGTCCAGCGGCTCTCAGCCGCGGCCCACAGGCCCCAGCAATCCTGCGCGATGCCGGCCTCGAGAAAGTCGGACGGGAGGTTGGACATGGAGCCCACCGGCTCGATCGATTCACCGTCCGCATACCAGGAGGACAGGATGTTCCCGCGGTACGGGTAGACCTCGTCGTCCTGCGGCGCGACGACCACCGAGTCGATGCTGACGCGCCAGGCAACCTGCCCGCCGGCGCCGTCCGGTCCGGAGAACGTGAGCTCGGTCCCGTCCCGCTCGAATCCGCTCACGCCGCCGACTGCGGCGATCTGCTCGGCGAACGACTCCCGGAGGCTGTCGGCATCCGGCGGACCGGCGGCGCAGCCGGCCAGCAGCGCGCTGGCGGCCACAGCGAGCAAGGCGCGCATGTATCCAGGCATGCGGCAGATTATAGAGCCGTACGGCCCGAATCGGGCAGCCGGGGCCGGACTGCACTACAATGAGCCTCGGTTCCGGCGGGAGATGCAGGATGCGAGACAGCAGGATGCGAGATAGACGACATGCAGGATTCCTGGCGCTGGCGGCAGCAGTCCTGCTCGCGGCGTCCGGGGGGGCGCTCCGCGCGCAGGAGCATGCCGGCCAGTACGAGCAGGCGGACATCGAGTTCGGCGCCCGGCTCTACGCCGACAACTGCTCGGCCTGTCACGGCACGGAAGGCGACGCGATTGCCGGTGTGAGCCTGCGCAGCGGGACATTCAGCAACGCGTCGTCCGACGCGGAGCTGCAGGCCGTAATCGCGAACGGCCTGCCCGACACCGCGATGCCGCCCGGCGAGTACACGGAGGCCGAGCTGTCCGGGCTCGTGGCCTTCATCCGCACCATGGGCGACGTCGATCCGGCCACGCTCACGGTCGGGGACGCGGGCCGCGGCGAAGCCGTCTTCCTGGGCAAGGGCGATTGCCTGAGCTGCCACCGGGTCGCAGGTCGCGGGTCGCGGTCGGCCCCCGACCTGACCGACATCGGCGCGGTGCGCTCCGCCGGCGCCCTCGAGCGATCCCTGCTGGACCCGACCGGCTCGATGCTGCCCGTCAACCGGCCGGTCCGCGCCGTCACGCGCGACGGGCGGGAGCTGAGCGGGCGGCGGCTCAACGAGGATACCTTCACGGTGCAGCTCATCGACCAGAACGAGCGGCTCGTCTCGCTCGAGAAGGCCGATCTGCAGGAGTACACCGTGCTCACGACGTCGCCGATGCCGTCCTACGAGGACGAGCTCAGCGAGCAGGAGCTCTCCGACCTGCTCGCCTATCTCCTTTCTCTCCAGGGGGTGGACTGACCATGGCCCGATCCGTTGCTCTGACGTGCGTTCTCTCGCTGCTGCTCACTGCGGGCCTCGGCGCCCAGGTCACTGCGGACCGGCTGCGCAATGCGGAGAGCGAGCCGCACAACTGGCTGACCTACTCGGGGTCGTACGCCAGCACGCGGCACAGCCTGCTGGACCAGATCACCCCGTCCAACGTCGACGACCTGGAGCTGAAGTGGGTCTTCCAGGCGCGGTCGCTCGAGAACTTCACCGCGACGCCGCTGGTGGTCGACGGCATCATGTACGTCACCCAGGCCCCCAACGACGTGGTGGCGCTCGACGCGGCGACCGGGCGCGTGTTCTGGGTCTACGAGTACACGCCGTCGCCGGAGTCGCGGCCCTGCTGCGGCCGCGTCAACCGCGGCGTGGGCATCCTCGGCGACACGCTGTTCATGGCGACGATCGACGCCCAGCTCATCGCCCTGGACGCCGTTACGGGGCGGCCCATCTGGAAGACCGCGGTCGGCGAGCCGTCGCAGGGCTACGCCATGACGGTGGCGCCGCTGGTGATCGACGACAAGGTCGTGGTGGGCGTCGCGGGTGGGGAGTACGGCATCCGCGGCTACATCGCCGCGTACGACGCGGCCACGGGCGACGAGGTGTGGCGCTTCTACACGATCCCGGGTCCGGGCGAGCCGGGCAACGACACCTGGGCGGGTGACTCGTGGCGCTACGGCGGCGCCTCGGTCTGGCTCACCGGCTCGTACGACCCCGAGCTCAACCTCACGTACTGGGGCATCGGCAACCCGGGACCCGACTGGAATCCGGCCCAGCGGCGCGGCGACAACCTGTACTCGGACAGCGTCGTGGCGCTCGACGCCGACACCGGCGAGCTGCGCTGGTACTTCCAGTTCACGCCGAACGATCCGTACGACTACGACGCGGTCCAGATTCCGGTGCTGGCCGACATCGAGACGGCCGACGGGCAGGTCGTCAAGGTGATGCTGTGGGCCAACCGGAACGGGTTCTTCTATGCCCTGGACCGGACGACCGGCCGTTTCATCAACGGGCGTCCGTTCGTGACCGTCAACTGGGCCGAGGGGCTCGACGACAGCGGCCGGCCGATCCAGACGCCGCAGGCCCCCGGCGAGGTCACCTATCCCGGCGTGCAGGGCGGCACGAACTGGTACTCGCCGTCCTACAACCCCGGCACCGGGCTGTTCTATCTGTCCGCCTGGGAGAACTACGGGGCGATCTTCGAGCCGTCGTCCGAGCCGGAGGAATACCGCCCGGGCCAGCTGTTCCTCGGCGGCCGGCCGATGCCGGCCATCCCGGGCGCGGCCGCGCCGCCGGCGCTGACGCGCGGCCACGTCAACCGCTGGACGGAGGCTGTCGGGAACGGCGCCGTGATCGCGCTCGACCCGCGCACCGGTGAGCAGCGCTGGAAGTTCGAGATGACCGACATGACGACCAGCGGCATCCTGACCACGGCGTCCGACGTGCTGTTCACCGGCGGCCGGGAAGGCTACTTCTACGCGTTCGATGCGAGTGACGGGGAGCTGCTCTGGCGGACGACGCTCGGCGGCGTCGTGCACAACGGACCGATGAGCTACCAGGTGGACGATGCGCAGTACGTCGCGGCCGCGGCCGGCAACGTGCTGTTCGTCTTCGGCCTGCGCGACTAGAACGCGGGCAGGAGTCCGCGCACCGGAACGGCTCGGACTCCTGCGCTGCGGCCCGCTACTTGCTTCGCACGGCGAGCACGAAGAGGATGTGAGCCGCGAACGCGAGGATGCCGGTGATCAGGACTGCAAGCCAAGGATTCACGCTTCGACCTCCGTGGAAACCGGCCCTATTCTAGGGTCTGCGTCCCGCCTGGGGCAAATCCCGAGCCCGGCGGCGGCCGGAAGCTGACCTCCAGCGGCTCGGTCGCGCCGCCGCGGCGGAAGCGGCGCACCGCGATCCAGGCCTCGCCCGCGAGCCACACGGCCAGCACCAGGATGGCCGTCCCCGTGACCAGCAGCGTCCACTGCGCATCGGCCCAGAACTCCGTGAGGTTGATGCTCATGGCCGACAGCGTGGAGACCAGAATCAGCAGCATCGGCGCCAGCGTGTAGACGATGGGCTTGCCGCGCCGCAGGAGGTAGACCGTGATCGCGAGCAGCGCGAGCCCCGCCAGCATCTGGTTGGTGGTCCCGAAGAGTTGCCAGAGCACCAGCCCCGCAAACTCGCCCCGCACCTGGAAGAACGCGAAGAACCAGATGGCGGCGACCGCGATGGCCGATGCCACGTAACGGTTTCCGAGCGGGGCCACGCCCAGCGTCTCGCCGATCTCGGTCACGTTGTAGCGCAGCAGCCGCGTGGCGGAGTCGAGCGACGTCAGCGCGAACGAGACGACGAGCACGGCGACGGCCACGGTCGCCAGCTCCGCGGAGAACCCCAGCGTGGACAGGAACCGCGTCGTGCCGGCGATGAACGCCGCGATGTTCCCGCCGAGGCTGTCGGCCGTCTCCCAGCTCTGGTAGCGCGCCAGCCAGTCCTGCCGCGACACGAAGCCGGCCGTGCACGCCAGCACCGCCATCACGCCCAGCAGCGACTCGCCCAGCATCGCCCCGTAGCCGACGAGCGGGGCGTCGGTCTCCCGGTCGAGCTGCTTGGCCGAGGTGCCCGACGAGACCAGCGCGTGGAAGCCGCTGGCCGCGCCGCAGGCGATCACGATGAAGACGAACGGGAACATGGCGGGCGCCCCGGCCGGATCGACGTCCAGGACCGGCGCGGCGAACGACGGGTTGGTCAGGAAGAAGCCGGCGTACATCGCCGCCACGCCCGCGTAGAGCAGCAGGCTGTTCAGATAGTCGCGGGGCTGCAGCAGCAGCCAGACCGGCAGCACGCTGGCGGCGAACGAGTAGATCAGCAGCAGCCACTTCCACTGCGCCAGCGAGGGGCCGATGACGGGATACTGGATGCCGGCCCAGACGAGCAGGAGCAGCACCGGCAGGCCCGCCAGCGTCAGCGCCCGGATGTCCCAGCCGAGCCGGTAGATCGCCACGCCGATGCCGACCGCCACCAGCATGAGCACCGCCGTCGGCAGCACCGACTCCGGGTAGAAGGCGGGGGAGAACAGCGTGGCCACGACATGCACGAACACGCCCATGGCCAGAGCGATCAGGAAGAAGATGAGCAGGTGGAACAGCGTCTTGGCGCGTGGTCCGACCAGGCTCTCGGTCACCTTGCCGATCGACAGGCCCCGGGCGCGGATCGAGACGGCGAGCGCGCCGAAGTCGTGCACGGCGCCGACGAAGACGGCGCCCAGCACCACCCACGCCAGCGCCGGCAGCCAGCCCCAGATGACCGCGATCGCGGGTCCCAGCATGGGCGACAGGCCCGTGATGGAGGCGAACTGGTGTCCGAACAGCACGTAGCGGTTGGCGGGCACGTAGTCGACGTCGTCGCGAAGCCGATGCGCCGGTGTCGGCCGGGCGGCGTCGAGCTCGAACAGCCGCCGGGACAGGTACCGTGCGTAGAAGCGGTAGGCCGCCCAGTAGGCCGCGAAGGCGAGCAGTGCGGCGGCGACGGGAGAGATGCCCACGACGCTCCCCCGGGGCCTACGAGCCCGACTCCCAGCCGCGCCGCAGCAGCTCTCCGACCCGCCGCAGGGCGTCCGTGCCGTGCACGTCGCGTTCGAGCAGCGGCACCGCGACCCGCGGCAGGCGCGCGAAGAGACGGTCGATCTCGGCGCGATAGGCCCGCTCCTGCGTCCGCCGCGCGGCCAGGAAGTTGCCGTCCGCCGCGCTCGGCAGCACGCGGTTGATCACGACGCCCCAGACGCCGACGTCGAAGCGGGACAGCAGGTCGCGGACCCGGCGGCTCTCGAGGATCGACAGCTTGTCGGTGTTCATCACCAGCAGGAAGGCGGTGGTGGCCTGGTCGAGCAGCCGCTCGCGCGCCACCAGGAACGTGCGGCGCCGGGCCTGCAGGCGGTCGTGGATCTGCGCGTTGCGGCTGCCCGGCTCGTGGTCCGCGGCGTTGTCGATGAGCGACAGCTCGTCGCCGGCGGCGGACCCGCCGCCCAGACGGCCCAGGGCGTCCGCCAGGCGGCCCGCGCGTTGCCGGTGGCGCAGGAGACCGTCCATCCAGGCGCCCATGACCTCGGGCAGCGAGAGCAGGCGCACCGTGTGGCCGCTGGGCGCCGTGTCGAAGACGACGAGGTCGTAGCGCGACCCGTCGTGCCCCATGAGCGTCGCGACCCGCTCGAGCAGGGCCGCCTCGGCCGCGCCGGGCGCGTCGCGGGCGAGGTCGAGCTGCCGGTCGACCTCGCCGTACAGGCGCGGATGAACGAGGGCCTTCATCTGGGCCTTGACCGCGTCGATATGCCGCGCGGCCTCGCTGTCCGGGTCGATCTCCACGCCCCAGAGATCCGGTCCGAGCTCCTGCTGCCGGTCGCCGATCTCACGCTCGAAGATGTCTCCCAGCGAGTGCGCCGGGTCGGTGGAGACCAGCAGGCACCGCCGCCCCCTGTCAGCGGCCGTCACGGCCACCGCTGCGGCGATGGTCGTCTTGCCGACGCCACCCTTGCCGCCCACGAACACCAGTTGGTGCGCCAGCAGGTCGTCGAGCATCTTCTAGATGGGGCTGCGCCCCAAGCCCCCGGCGTCCGTTTGCGGGGACCCCTGCGCCCCGCGCCACTCCCGCCGAGGCGCGCTGTGCGCGCCTTGCGGCTTCGCCGCTTCAAATCAGACGGGGCTTTGCCCCGGACCCCCGGCGTCCGTTTGCGGGGACCCCTTCGCCCCGGGCTTCCATCAGACGGGGCTGCGCCCCGGACCCCCGGCGTTCGCTCGCGGGGACCCCTGCGCCCCGCGCCACTCCCGCCGAGGCGCGCGGTGCGCGCCTTGCGGCTTCGCCGCTTCGAATCAGACGGGGCTGCGCCCCGAATCCCCGGCGTCCGTTTGCGGGGGGGCAGCACCCCGCGACCGCTCCCGCCGGGGCGCGCTCCGTGCGCCTTGTCAGCAGCAGCGGAAGTGGTCTAGCGGGGAGCGCTCGAGGCCCATCCGGTTGTGCCACTCGTGGAAGCGCTCCAGCAGGAGCGGCTGGAGCTCCAGCGTGTAGTACGTCGCAGGATTCGGCACCCCCATCAGCTCGGCGTAGACGAACAGCATGAACAGATCGTCCTCGTCGCGCCTGGCGCGCGCCACGGCGCCCCGGTAGGGCGCCGTGTAGAACTCGCCGAGCAGCGCGCGGGCCCGGGCGAGCCGCGCCCCGAACCGGCGCCGCCATGGCTCTTGCATTCGCGCCCCCGCCAGCCTCGCTAGCCCGCCGGCGCCGCGGCCGCGCGGCGTTCCCGCATGAGCGCCGACGCCGCCTCCAGCATGACGAAGATGGCGGTGATGATGATCACGACGTCGATGGCGACCAGCACGTATCTGCCTTCGGCGTAGAGGCTGCTGAGCTGGTAGAGCGCGGCGAGCAGCGCCATCGTCGTGACGAAGACCATCGGAATCAGGGTGTAGCGCGCCGGTCTGCCGAGCTTGACCAGCATCACGCTGATGACGAGGAGCGTCAGTCCCGCGAGCAACTGATTCGTCGTGCCGAACAGCGGCCAGATGATCATGCCGCCGGTTCCGTCGGCGCCGCCCGCGCCGAACGCCAGCACGAGGCAGGCCCCAACGGCGACGGCGGTGGCGACGTAGCCGTTCGTGAGGGCCGGGATCCGGTAGATGGTGCCCCACTCCTGCACGATGTAGCGCTGCAGGCGGACCCCGGCGTCCATCGTCGTGCCGGCGAACAGCACCGCCATGACGGCGAGCAGCGTCTGCGCGAAGCCGATCGGCAGGCCGAGCCCCTCGGAGGCGATCCGCGAGCCCCCCTCGACGAACGCGCTGATGCCGCCCACGGCGCCGAAGCTCTCCGCGTTGGCGTACGCCGACTGCCACTCGGTCATCGAGAAGCCGGCCGTGACCGCGATGATCGCGACGATCGCGAGGGTGCCTTCACCGAGCGATCCGAGATAGCCGACGAAGCGCGCGTCGGTCTCGGTGTTGAGCTGCTTCGAGGTGGTGCCGGAGCTGACGAGGCCGTGGAAGCCGGAGATCGCGCCGCAGGCGATGGTGACGAACAGCAGCGGCATGATCGGTGGCGTCCCGGCCGGGACGTTGGGATTGATCGGCGGCGCGACCACCGTCGGGGCGGCGATGAAGACCGCGCCGTACAGGATGCCGAGGCCGACGAAGAGCTGGATGCCGTTGATGTAGTCGCGCGGCTGCAGCAGCAGCCAGACCGGCAGCATCGACGCCACCGCGGCGTACAGGAACAGGATCAGGATCCACTGCGCCGCCGGCGCGATGCCGGCCGTCTCGGCCAGCGTGACCGGGAACAGCTCGCCCAGGTAGATGACCGCGTAGAGGATGACCGTGCCGACCACCGTGGGCCAGGTGATGCCGACGCCCACCCTGTAGAGCAGGATGCCGATGCCGACCGCCACGAAGACGGCGGTCCAGGCGGGGATGACGCTCGCCGGCGTGTTGATGAACTCGGTGGAGATGGCGACCGCGAAGACCGCGTTCACCATCAGCAGCAGGAAGAAGACGACGATCATGAACAGGTTGCGCGCGCGGTGGCTCACCACCTCGCCGGTGAGCGAGCCGACCGACAGCGCCTTGTTGCGGACGCTGGCCCAGATGGCGCCGAAGTCGTGGACGCCGGCGAAGAACATCGTGCCGATGACGACCCAGAGGAAGGCCGGCAGCCAGCCCCAGACCACGGCGATGCTCGGGCCGATGATGGGCGCGGCGCCGGCGACCGCCGTGAAGTGGTGCCCCCAGAGCACGACGCGGTTCGTCGGCACGTAGTCGATGTCGTCCCGCATGGCGTGCGCCGGCGTCTTGAAGTCGGGATCGAGCTGGTAGATCTTCTCGGCCATGAACTTCGAGTAGAACCGGTAGCCCGAGAAGACCGCGATCAGGCCGATAACCGCGAGAACGACAGCGTTCATGGTGTGCTCTCCTTGAGGTCGCGGACGGCCGGGAAGCCCGGAACGCCGCTGGCCGCGCGCACGGCGCGGACGATGGCCTCCGCGGTGACGTCGGCCGCCAGGGCGCCGATCCGCAACAGGCCCGTGGGGCTGGCCACGGCGCCGGTCGACAGGGCGAAGATGGCGTCCCCGTCCACCGGGGTGTGCGCCGGCCGGACCGCGCGCGCCAGACCGTCGTGCGCCATCCGGGCAACGATGCCCAGCTGCGCCTTGTCGAGCGCGGCATTGGTGGCGACGACGCCGATGGTCGTGTTCTCCCCGGGCGGCGCTGCCGGCGCCGGCTGCCGCAGCAGCGCGCGCGCGCCCGCGAGCCGCCGCCCGTCGCTGCTGCGTACGCCCGCAATCAGGGCGCCCGTCGCGGGCTCGTAGACGTCCCCGACCGCGTTGACCGCCATGAGCGCCGCCACGCGAACGCCGTCGGACAGCTCGATCAGCGCCGTGCCGATACCGCCCTTCATGGCGCGGCGCGGGCCGCCCAGCTTGCCCACGGTGGCGCCGGCTCCGGCTCCGACGCTGCCCTCGGCGACCGGTTCACCGGTTGCCGCCCGCGCGGCGCGATAACCGCAGTCGGCCGTGGGCCGGATGGACGGGTCGCCGCCGACGGCCAGGTCGTACAGGATGGCGGCGGGTACGATGGGCACTCTGGCCGCCTGCGTCACGTATCCGACATCACGCTCCTCGAGGTAGCGCATGACGCCGTCGGCCGCCGCCAGGCCGAACGCGCTGCCCCCCGCCAGCACGACGGCGTGGACTTCCTGGACGGTGTGCGCGGGGTCCAGCAGGGCCGTCTCGCGCGTGCCGGGCGCCGCGCCCCGGACGTCGACGGCGCCGACCGCTCCGCCCTCGGTGAGGACGACCGTGCAGCCGGTCGGGCGGGCGGCGAGGGTGTGGTGCCCGACCTTGATGCCCTCTATGCCGGTTATGCCTCCCGCGGCGGCGGCCGGGGGCGAGGCTACGGCCAAGGCCACCCCGCTCGCCGCAAGCAGACCAAGAGCAGTGACACGCGTCATGTCGCCTTCTGGAATGGGTCCGGGCATCGTACCCGAAAAGCGTGGCGACGGCTACCGCGGCGTGGCGGCGGAGCCGTCCGCGAAGGCGCTCGTCCGGCTATCCTGGAGAACGCCCGGTAGGGTCGCAAGGCGCGCACGGCGCGCCCCGGCGGGAGCGGCGCGGGGCTATGGGGTCCCNNGGCGCAGCCCCGTCTGATTGAAGCCTGGAGGGGAGCCGGTGTTCTGGTCGTTGCTGGCGGATGCCGTGGTCATCGTGCATCTCGCCTTCGTCGCCTTCGTCGTCCTGGGCGGCCTGGGCGTGCGCTGGTGGCCGCGGCTGGCCTGGATTCACCTGCCGGCTGCCGCGTGGGGCGTGGCGATCGAGTGGTCCGGGGCCATCTGTCCGCTGACCCCGCTGGAGAACTGGCTGCGCGCCCGCGCGGGCGCGCGGGGGTACGGCGGCGACTTCATCGAGCGGTACGTGGTGGCCCTGCTGTACCCGGCCGGTCTCACGCGTACAGGACAGATCGCGCTCGGCGTGGCGGTGCTGGTGCTCAACGTGGCCGCGTACGCCTGGATCTGGCGCGGGCGGCGCCAGTCGAAGGCCGGCCCCCGGGGCGTGTAGGATAGAAGGATCGTATGGAGCGAGCAGGGGAGCATGGCATCCCGTGGCGGCGTGTCGTCGCGTGCATCGCGGGGCTCTGTTGTCTGCTGGTCTCGGCCTGCGCGCCGGCAGCCACCGACGGCGAGGACCACGCGGTTTCCGCCGCGCCGGCCTTCCTCGCCGACCGGGCGGCTGGGCGGGCGCCGGACGAGCCGCTGATCGTGGCGTTCGGCGACTCGCTGACCGCAGGCCTCGGGCTCTTGTCGGACGAGGCCTACCCGGCCAGGCTGCAGGAGCATCTCGACCGCGCGGGCTACCGCCTGCGGGTCGTCAACGCGGGCGTTTCCGGCGAAACGACGGCGGGCGGCCTGCGGCGCCTCGAGTGGGCGCTGGAAGGGGACGTCCGCATCCTGATTCTGGCGCTCGGGGGCAACGACGGCCTGCGCGGGTTGCCGATCGACCAGATGCGGGAGAATCTTGCGCAGATGATTGCGGTCGCCCGCGCGCGAGCCATCCGCGTGCTGCTGGCGGGCATGGAGTCGCCGCCCAACTTCGGCACTGCGTATACGGACGCGTTTCGGCGCGTGTTCGAGCGGCTCGCCGCCGAGCACGACGTGGACTTCCTGCCGTTTCTGCTGGAAGGGGTGGCCGGCGTACCGGCGCTCAATCAGGAGGACGGCATCCATCCCAACGCCCGGGGCGCCGCGCGCGTCGCGGCCCACGTCTGGTTGGCGCTCGAGCCGATGCTGGGGGAGACCGGGGCCGCGCGATGACGGACCGGCCGGCAGGACGATGATCGAGCTGCGCGGGGTGTCGAAGACCGTGCTCAGCGGCGGTCGTCCCCTCACCATCCTCCACCCGACCGATCTCTCGGTGCCGGCCGGACAGTTCGTGGCCGTCGTCGGCCCCTCCGGGAGCGGCAAGTCCACGCTGCTCGGCCTGATCGCCGGTCTCGATGCCCCGTCGAGCGGCGAGATCGCGATCGACGGGGTCGAGATCACGGGTCTCGACGAGGATCGGCTGGCGCGGCTGCGCGGCGCGAAGATCGGGTTCGTCTTCCAGTTCTTCCACCTGATCCCGTCGCTGAGCGCACTCGAGAACATTCTGGTGCCGCTGGAGATCGCGGGGGAGGGGCGTCCGGCGGACAAGGCGGCCGCGCTGTTGCAGGATGTCGGACTCACGGCCCGCGGGCATCACTATCCCTCGCAGCTTTCGGGCGGGGAGCAGCAGCGCATCGCGATCGCCCGTGCGCTGGCCAACGATCCGCCGATCCTGCTGGCCGACGAGCCGACCGGCAACCTCGATTCCACGAACGGCCGCCACGTGGTCGATCTCCTGGTGGACGTCAACCGGAAGCGGCGCACGACGGTCGTCATGGTGACGCACGATCCCGAGCTGACGGAGCGCGCCGACATCGTGCTCTCGATGCGCGACGGGAGGGCGTGCTGATGGCAGCGATGCGATTCATCATCCGCATGGCCTACCGGGAGCTGCGCTCGTCATGGCGGCGCGTGGCGTTCTTCTTCGTCTGCGTCGCGGTCGGGGTGGCCGCCATCGTCGCGTTGCGTTCGCTGATACAGAACGTGCGGGTTGCACTGGCCGCCGAGGCCCGGACGTTGCTGGCGGGAGACGTTTCGATCCGCACGGATCGGCCCTGGTCGGACGAGGCGCGGCGCATCATCGACGGGCGCCTCGCGGGCGTCGACCCGCTGCGGCGTACCGAGATCGTCGACACGACGACGATGGTGCGGGTGGCCGACCCCGCCAGCGTCCGCACCAAGGTGGTCGAGCTGCGCGGCGTGCGGGCGGCGTTTCCGTTCTACGGCCGGTTTCGCCTGGCCGGGGACGAGGCCTACTCCTTCGACCTGCTCCGGGGCCGTGGCGCGCTGGTGGCGCCGGAGCTGCTCGCCCAGCTCGGGTTGGAGGTGGGCGACGAAATCCTGATCGGGGACGTGACGTTCACGATTCGCGACGTGATATTCACGGAGCCGGGACGCCGGCTGGGGGCGTTCAGCTTCGGCCCCCGGGTGCTCGTCGACCGCGCGGCGCTCGACGAGACGGGCGTGCTGGGGTTCGCCAGCCGCGCCACCCGTCAGATCCTGCTCCAGGTCGAGGCCCCGATCATCGATCCGCTGGTGGCCGTGCTGCGCGAGGACCTGCAGGAGGAGATGGTCCGCGTGCGGTCGTATCGCGGGCACGAGAGCCGCATCGAGCGCAATCTGGGGCGGACCGAGAACTACCTGAGCCTGATCGGGTTCGTGATCGTCATTCTCGGGGGGATAGGGGTCTGGAGCGTGACCCGCGTCTTCGTCCAGCAACACCTGCGCAACGTGGCGATTCTCAAGTGCCTCGGCGCGACGGGCGGCCGCGTGCTCGCCATCTACGTGACCCAGATCGCCCTGCTGGGACTGAGCGGGAGTCTGCTGGGTATCGGGATTGCCCGTGCGGCGCTGGCGGCCGTGCCCGAATCGCTGGCGGCGCAGGCGGCGACCGCGGCCGGACTGACGACCGTCTCGACCGAGCTGACCGGATCGGCGATGGTGCAGGGGGTGGCCGTCGGCCTGCTCGTCTCGGTGCTCTTCGCGCTGGTGCCGTTGCTGGAGGTGCGCCACGCCAAGCCGCTCCTGCTGCTGCGCCGCGACGCGGTGCGCCCGCCGGCCGGCATCGACTGGGCGCGGGCCGCGTCCATCGGCCTGGTGGGCGCGGGCCTGGTGGCGGTGGCCGTCTGGCAGGCGGCGTCGGTGGAGGTCGGCCTGTACGTGAGCGCCGGGTTCGCCGGGGTGGCGGCCGCGCTGCACCTGATCGGGCGCGGTCTCGTGCGCGCGGTGGCGCCGCTCGAGCGCGCCCCCTGGTTCGCACTGCGGCACGCCGCCCTGAGCCTGAGCCGTCCCGGCAACCAGACGCGGGTGATTCTGCTGGCCGTCGGATTGGGCAGCTTCTTCATCATCGGCGTGCGCGCGATGCAGACCAACCTGCTCGGCAACTTCGACCGGGAGCTGCGCGACGATGCGCCGGACATGTTCCTCATCGACATCCAGCAGGATCAGGCCGACGGCGTGAGCGCGATTCTCGAGGCCGGTCTGGGCGAGGCGCCGCCCCTGATTCCGGTGCTGCGCGCGCGCGTCACGGCCGTCGACGGCCGGCGGCTGTCGTTCGACAGCCCGCGCGGTGCGCGGCGGGCCGGTCTGGGGCGCGAGTACACGGTCACGTACCGCGCCAGCCTCGCGGAGAACGAGCGGGTCATCGCGGGCAGGTTCTGGGACGACGTCCCGGCCGTGGAGCCGGAAATATCGATCGAGGAGGATCTGCGGGACGAGCGGGGGCTCGAGCTGGGCGACACCGTCCGCTTCGACGTGCTGGGCCGCGAGATCGCCGCGCGCGTGACGAGCGTGCGCGAGGTCCAGTGGGACGACACCCGCAGCGGCGGCTTCATGTTCCTGTTCCGGCCCGGCTCGTTCGGCGCGGCGCCCCACACGTACATCGCGTTCATGCAGGGGCCGGCCGACGGCGACGCGCGCGCGCGGCTCCAGCGCGACCTGGTCGCGCGCTATCCGAACGTGTCCGTCATCGACGGCCTGACGGTGCTCCAGACGGTGCGGCGCCTACTCGACTACGTGACGCTCGCAATCTCCGTGGTCGGCGGCATCGCGCTGCTCAGCGGAGGCCTGATCCTCGTCGGCGCGGTGGCGATGACGAAGTTCCAGCGCATCCACGAGGCGGCAGTCTTCAAGACGCTGGGCGCGAACGCGAGGATGCTGACGCTGATGCTGGTGCTGGAGTACGGCGTGCTGGGCATCCTGGCCGGCAGCGTGGGCTCCATCGGCGCCCTGATCCTGACGTGGGCGCTGGCCCGCCAGGTGTTCGAGATAGCCTGGTTCCCGTCGGTGTTCACCAACGCCGGCGGCGTTCTCGTGACGGCGCTGGTCGTCGGCAGCGTGGGGGTGGCGTCGAGCCTGGACGTGTTGCGCCGCAGGCCGCTGGCGACGCTGCGCGCCGAGTAGCGCCGGTGCCCGGCCGGCCGGGGACCGCGTGCTATCATCGGCTATTCGGGGGGTGGGCACGAGCGACGGAGGGAACACCATGGACCTGACGGCATACAAGGAGGCACTGCTGCGGAAGCGTGGCGAGCTCCTGGCCGAGGGTGGGATGAAGCCGTTCCAGACGTCGATAGAGTACAACACGCGCCAGGGCGATCTCGCCGACCAGGCCGACGGGACCAACGAGGTTCACATCCAGCTCAAGGTGCGGCAGACCGACGCCAAGATCATGAAGGCGATCGAGGAGGCCCTGTGGCGCATGAGCCAGGGGACATTCGGAATCTGCAGCGATTGCGGCGAGCCGATCGCCCCCGCGCGCCTGCATGCAATCCCCTGGACCCGTGTCTGCATCAAGTGCAAGGAAAAGCAGCAGGCATGATCCCGGAAGCCGTCCCGCATGGCCGCCCGCCCGCTCCGGACCGCAGTTGCGCTCGGCAGTAACCTGGGCGACCGGGACGCCCACCTCCGCTACGCCATCGCCCGTCTCCGCTCGCTTCTCGCGGCCCCGGCCGCGTCCGGGTTCATCGACACGGCGCCCTGCGGCGCCGCTGCCGCCGGCCAGCCGCGCTATCTCAACGCGGCGGTGGTCGGATGGTCGGCGGCCCGGCCCGCCGAGCTGCTGGCGCGCCTGCACGAGATCGAGGACGCCCGCGGGCGCCGGCGGCCGTTCCGCCACGCCCCGCGCACGCTGGATCTCGACCTCATCCTGATGGGCGGCCTGGTTGTCTCGACGCCCGCGCTCGAGGTGCCCCATCCGCGGTTCAGGGAGCGCCGCTTCGTGCTCGCACCCCTGGCCGAGCTGGCGCCGGACCTGGTGGACCCCGTCACCGGCCTGAGCGTGCGCGAACTGCTGGCGCGCCTCGATTCGTCGCACGCACGCCAGGCGTCTGCTTGAAGCCCCGTCCGACGGAAGCCGCCGCTACTCGAACCGCAGCGACTCGATCGGGTCGAGACGCGCCGCCTGACGGGCGGGGTAGAAGCCGAAGAAGATGCCCGTGGCCGCCGCGAACACGACGGCGGCCGCGACGCTGTCGGCGGGGATCGCCGTCGGCCACTGCAGGAAGCGCGTCAGTCCGGCCGAGAGGCCGTAGCCGAGACCCACGCCGACCAGGCCGCCGGCCAGGCTGAGCACCGCCGCCTCGACCAGGAACTGCCACAGAATGTCGCGGCGCTTCGCTCCGACGGCTCGGCGGAGCCCGATCTCCCGCGTGCGCTCCGTGACCGACACCAGCATGATGTTCATGATCCCGATGCCGCCCACGACCAGCGAGACGCCGGCGATACTGGCCAGCAGCCCGGTCATCGTGCGGGTCATCTGCGAGCGCATCTCCGTCACGTCGGTCTGCGAGCGCACCATGAAGTCGTCCGGCTGGCCGGGCACGAGCTCGTGCTCGGCCCGGAGCACCGCGCTGATGTCCTCCGCGACCCGCTCGACGCGGTCGGGGGAGTCCGCGGAGACGAAGATCCCGGATATGTTGATGCCGTCGCGCCCGCGCAGCTTCTTCTGCACCGTCGTGTACGGCGCGAAGATCACGTCGTCCTGGTCCTGGCCGAACGCGCCCGCGCCCTTGGAAGCCATGACGCCGATGATCTGGAACGACTGGTTCCGGATTCGGATCCGCGCGCCGACCGGGTCCGCGTCCGGGCCGAACAGGTTGTCGCGGACCACCGAGCCGAGGACGGCGACCTTGGCGGCGGCGCGCACGTGGTTCGCGTCGAAGAACGTTCCGTACTCGATGCCCCACAGGCGGATGAACGGCAGCTCCACGTCGGTGCCCTCGATGTGGGTCGCCCAGTTCTGGTTGGCGGCGATGACCTGATCGCGCGTGCTCACGGAGGCCGTGAGGTACTGGACGCCAGGCACCTGCTCGCGAATGGCGTCGATGTCCGCCGTGGTCAGCGTCGGCGCGCCGCCGATGCCCATGCTGACCCCGCCGCGCCGGTAGTTCCCCGCCCGCACCCGGATCATGTTGGGTCCGGCCGCCTGGATCTGCGCCTCGATCTCGTCCTGGGCGCCGCGACCGAGCCCGACCATCGTGATGACGGCCGCCACGCCGATGATCATGCCCAGCATGGTCAGCGCCGTGCGGAGCTTGTTGCGGCCCAGCGCCTTGAGCGCGACGCGCACGATGATGAGCAGCGACATCGTCGGCTTCCTTCAGACGGGGCTGCGCCCCGGACTCCCGGCGTCCGTCCCTCTAGCTTAGCGCCGCCGGCCGCGTCCGAATTGCGGGATGAGCGGCGATTCGCTGCCCGCATTCTGCCCCGGCGCGGCGTCGGGTGTCGAGACGTAGCTCACGAGCTCGGTTCCCGGCTGCAGCCGGCGGTCGGGCGTCGCCCCGCCGGGGGTGGCGCCGTGGCCCAGCAGCTCCGTCGCCGTGCCGTCGGTCAGTCCGAGGCGGACGGCCACTGGTGCGAGGTGCCCGCTCTCGAGCACCCATACCTGTCCGGCGGACGTCGTCTCGGGCAGCGGGCCGAACAGGGCGTCGATGGTCGTGGCGCCCCGGTCGACTGCCGGCAGGCCGGCTGCAGCGGCGGTGTTCGCGGCGCGGCGGCCGGCCGCGGCTCGGCCCGCCGGCGCGCCCGCCCGCCCGCGGGCTTGCCCGCGCATGCGGAATTGCTCCCGCTCTTCCGGTGACATCGCGGCGAAGCGTTCCCGGAACCGGCTCTCTCGCGCGTTGCCGGGAACCTGCGCGGCTGCCGCCCGCGCGCCGCCGTTCTGTCGTCCACCTGGCTGCGAGACCGTCCCGGACGGGCGGCGCGAGGACCCCGATCCGGCCCCTGCCTGCAGCTCGGCGGGAACGTCCTGGTTCAGTGCCGCGAACGTCCCGGGCGTCGGCCGGAATCGCAGGGCGGCATTCGGAATCCTGCGCACGTTCTCGCGCCGGGCGATCTCGAGGGTGATCGTCGCGGTCATGCCCGGCTTGAGCTTGAGGCCGGGGTTGGGCGCGTCGATCACCGTGGCGTAGGTCACCACGTTCTGCTGCACGACCGGCTCGAGCCGCACCTGGGATACCGCGCCCTCGAACGTTTCCGCCGGATACGCGTCGACCGTGAACGTGACGCGCTGGCGAGGCCGGATCCGGCCCACGTCCGATTCGTCGACGTTGGCGATCACCCGCATCTTCGTCAGGTCCGCCGCGATGACGAACAGCTCCGGCGCTTGCAGGCTCGCCGCCACGGTCTGGCCCACGTCGACCAGGCGGGAGATGACGATGCCGTCGATCGGCGCGCGGATCACCGTGTGCTCGAGGTTGACCTCGTGCTGCTTGAGGGCGGCCTGCGCCTGCACGACCTGCGCCGCGGCGGACTTCAGCTCCGCCGCCGCGGCGCGCGCGCCGACCTGGGCGGCCTCGAGCTCGGTGGTCGAGATCAGATCCCGTTCCGCCAGATCGAGCGCGCGGGCCAGCTGCGCGTGCGCGTCCTCGAGCGAGACCTCCAGCCGCTCCACGTCGGCATCCGCCCGGATCAGGTTCGCGCGCGCCTGCTCCGTCTGCGTCTCGAAGAGTGAGGGGTCCAGGCGCATGATCACGTCGCCCGCCCGGACGATGGAGTTGTAGTCGACGTACAGGTCCCGGATGATGCCCGAGACCTGGCTGCCGACCTGCACCGTGGTGACGGCCTCGAGCGCTCCGGTCGCGACGACCGTATCGACGACGTCGCCGACCGTGACCGTCACGGTCCGCACCTCCGGCACGAACCCGCCGGCGCGGGAGCCGAAATACCCGTAGCCGCCGATGCCTGCCACCAGCAGCGCGACCACTGCCACCGCCTTCTTCATCGTGCTCCCTTCCGGGTCGCCGGGCTCCTACTGGATGATCGAGATGCCCGCACGGGACAACGAGGTCTGCTGCACCCGCTCGAATTCGATGACCGCGTTCTGGTAGTCGAGAATGGCCCGGAGCTCGCTGTCGCGGGCCGTTGCCAGGTCGCGCTGGGCCTGCACGACGAAGAAATTGGTCGACGTCCCGACCTCGAACTTGCTCTCCTCGGCCGCCAACTGCTCCTCGGCCAGCTCGCGCGCCGCGCGCGCCGCGTCGATCCGCTCCTGCACGCTCTCGATCTGGACCGCCGCGTTGGTGACCTCCGTGGCTATCTGCAGCTCGAGCTGCCGCAACTGCGCCCGCGTCTGCCGGATCTGCAGCTGCGCCCGCGCATGGGCCGCCCGCTGCGCGCTCTGGCCCAACGGGTACGAGAGCTGGAGCTGGACCGTCCAGTCCGGGAAGTCGATGCCTGCGAGGTGGGCGAGGGCGTCCGTGTACCCACCCGGAATCCTGTCGACCGTGCGGCCGCCGAGGACCGGGAGATCGCCGAAGGCCTGGGGGACGAGCCGCGTGCCGCCCTGCCCCTGCAGTCGATACGAGCCGACCAGGTCGAGCGACGGCAGCGTGTCGTTCGCGAGATTGCGCAGCGTGACGTCGTTGATCTCCTCCTGGCGGCGGGTGCGCGAGATATCGGTGCGGGCGTCGAGCGCCGTGCGTATCGCGCGGTCCACGTCGACCGGCCCCAGGTCGAGCACCGGCCGGTCCACCGTGTTGATCTCGGCGTCCCACACCTCGTCGTCGGTCCCGCCGACGATCAGCTGCTTGAGCACCAGCTCGGCGGTGCGGAGGTTCTGCTGCGCCTCGGCGACCGCCTGCCGGCGCTGCGCGGCCTCGGACTGGGCCTGCACGATGTCGATCGGCGCGAGCGTGCCGATCTCGACCCGCGCGCGGTTGTCGCGGACGAGCTGCTCGGCGAGCTCGAGCGCCTGCAGCTGGACGTCGACGCTCGCCTTCGCATAGACCAGCTCCCAGTAGGCGCGGCGCACCTCCGCCACGGTGTTGGTGACCGTCTCGCGCAGGTCGATGTCGGAGATGTCGCGGTTGAGCTGGCTGACCAGCAGTTGGCGCCGCGGCGCGTCGATCCGCCGCCCGCGCAACAGCGGCTGCGTGTAGCCGAGGGCCACGAAGCTCCGGAAGCTCGGGTTGTAGCTGAAGAACACGTTGTTGGTTTCGGTGCGCCCGTTGTCCCAGTCGAGGGTGTACCGGCCGCCGTGCCAGCGGGTCGCCTGCTCGATGCCGACGCCGGCCGCCCCGGTTTCCGTGTTGACGGGCAACTGGGACAGACGCCCGTCGAGCTGGGACCGCGAAGGGGTCACGCTGCGGCCGAGGTCGAAGCTGGAGTTGAGGTTGGGCATGAACGCCGCGTTCGCCTCGGCGATCGACAGGTCCCGGAGCTGGGGGTTGAGGCGCTCGACGGCGATGTCGAGATTCCGGTCGAGGGCGCGCTCGATCGCATCGTCGACCGTCAGGTCGAACACCCGGTGCGCCTGCAGTGGTGGTCCCCCGGCGAGCAGCCGAGCCACGTCGAAGGTGGGGGATTGTGCGCCGCCGGGCGCCGTGCCGAGCAGCACCAGCAGGCCGACTGACCAGATACGCCCTCGTGTTGCGATCATTGCCTCTCAATCCTCCTGACATCGCCCGGCGGCGTTCCACGGCCCGCCGCCGGACTGCGTGCCGCCCGCGTCTCAGCGGCGGGCGGACGGTTGTGGCCGATGGCGTCGGTTCCGGCGCAGCCACTCGCGCAGGGCGTCCCGCTGCTCCGCCGACAGCTCGCGGCGCATGCGGTAGAGCATCAGGATCCTCGCCCGGCTCAACGCGCTGCGCACTCTCTCCACCCGGTCGATCTGGCGTATGACCGCCGCCTCGCTGGCGTCCGGCGCACGGATCACGCGCGAGAGGGCCTGTTCTTCGCGGCCGAGCCGCCGCATCAGCTCGCGCTGCCGCGGTCTCGCGGCCTGAAAGATGGCCTCGAGCGCCGCGGAGGCCTCGTCCGTCAGTTCCAGCTCGGCCTTCACCTCGTCCGACTGCCACCACTTGTGCCGCCGTTGAGCGGCGGCGGTGTCGATGGCGACCAGGACGAGGAGCAGACAGACCAGGGCAGCCGTGCGACCTCGATGCATACGGGTTCCTCCGTCGTTGCGTCCCTGTGCTCTGAGACGGTACCCGCGGCCGTGTCGTTTACCGGCGCCGTCGATCTACCGGTTGGCGGTGAGGGCGACGAGCCTCTCGATGACCTCGCCCACGATGCTGTCGGGAGTCGACGCGCCGGCCGTCACCGCAATCGCGACCGGTCCGCCCGGCGGGAGCCAGCCCCGAGCCGTGGCCTGCTCGGCGTCCGGGCCGGAATCCGTCGGTCGGGCAGCGGCTGACAGGGGACGGTGCCTGAGCTCCGCGGCCGACACGAGGCACGCCGGATCGGCGATGTGATAGGTCGGGATCCGTTCCGCGCAGATCCGCGCCAGGTTGCGGGTGTTGCTGCTGTTGTAGCCGCCGATCACCACGGCGAGATCGAGCGCGTGCTCGTCGAGCAGCTCGACGAGCGCGTCCTGCCGGTCCTGCGTCGCGCTGCAGATCGTCTCGAACGCCCGGTAGTGGTCGGCCAGCGCCGCGGCGCCGTGCCGATCGATCATCGCCAGCCGAATCATCTCGCCGATCTCGATCGATTCGGACATCAGCATCGTCGTCTGATTGGCGAGGCCTACGCGCTCGAGGTCGCGGTCCGGATCGAATCCCGGCGAGCAGGCATCCGCGAACGTTGCCAGGAACCGATCGCGGTCGATCGTGCCGCGGATCCGCCCGCACACGATCTCCGCCTGCGGCCGGTCGAGGACGATGAGGTAGCCCCCGGCGTTGACGTCGGCCGCCTGCGACGCGGTCGCCCGCGTCTCCTCGTGGTGCGCCTTGCCGTGGATGACCGCCGTATAGCCGTCGCGCGCGTACTTGCGGACGTTCTTCCAGACGTTGAGCACCGAGCCGCAGGTCGTGTCCACGAGGGTGCAGCCCCGGCGCTGCAGACGCTGGAGAGCCTCCACCGTCACGCCGAACGCGGGAACGATGACGACATCCGCGGGCTCGAGGCGGTCGATCGAGTCGCCGAGGTCGTCGAGGAAACGCACGCCGGCCGCACGCAGCCGGCCGTTGACGTTCGGGTTGTGAATGATCTCGCCGGCCAGGAAGACGCGCCGGTCCGGGAACCGATGCCGTGTCTGATACGCGTAGTCGACGGCGCGGTCGACGCCGTAGCAGAAGCCGAACTCGCGCGGCAGACGCACGGTCAGACGACCGGCCTGCGTGGCGTGGCCCGCCTCCCGCATCGTGTCGATCAGCCGGCTGTGGTAGTCGCTCGCAATGGCGCCGGCAACGTCCTGCTTCAGGTCCAGGCCCTTGCGGTAGACGGTTCCAGACATGGGCTGAGCGCGATCACCAGGGATCGATCGCCGCTTCGCGCAACTGCGGCGTGAGGGTGTCGAGGGTGCTGAGCTCGGGCACCTGCGGACCGTGCAGCGCCCGGTCGACCGCGTCCATGAACGCCTCGTCGGCCGCGCGGCCCGCCGCGGCCGCCGCCCGCTCCGGCGGCGGCGCGGGCGGCGGCAGGTGCGCCAGACCCAGCGCGATCAGCAGCGCGGCCGCGGCCGTGGCGCCGAGCAGTCCGGGGTTGCGCGACAACCGCCGGCGGGCCGAGGCGATGCGCGCGAAGCGGCCCGGCCGGCCCGGGAAACGAAGAATGCGGGCCCGCGCGCGACGACCGTTGCCGGCCCGCTCCAGCCCGCGCAGGACGCCGTCCTGCAAGGCGGCCAGCCGGCGGGCCGGAAACGCGGCCTCGAAGGCTCCGTCGTGAGCTGCGGCGAGCTCGTCGAGCAGCTGCTCGATCTCCGCCAGGCGGGCGGCGCACGCGGGGCACCGGCGCACGTGCCGCGCCGTTGCCGCGGCCTGGCGCCGGCTGGCGCCGTTCGCCGGGAACAGCACCGCCAGCACGTCCGCGTCGGTCAGGTGCCGGGAGTCGGCAAGGGGCGACATGCTCATGCGCTCGCGGCCTGCCGCCGCCCCGCGGGCCGCAGGCGTCCGCCGCCCAGACGCGCTCGCAGGGTCTGCACGGCGCGAAACAGATGCACTCGGACGGTGGCCTCGTTCAGTCCGAGAATGGCGCCGGCCTCCCGGGGCGAGTGCCCCTCGAAACGGGTGAGCAGCACGGCCGCTCGTTGACGCTCCGGCAGGCGCTCGACGGCTGCCAGCAGGCGGCGGCGGGTCTCGCGGGCGAGCAGAACGCCCTCGGGGGACGGACCGCCCGCTTCGTGCCGCTCGTGCAGGCCGCGGCCGTCGGTGCTGGCGGCCACCAGCCAGCGCCGCCGCCGCGCGCGCGCCTTCAGCCGGTCCAGGCAACCGTTGACGAGGATGCGCGTGAACCACAGGTCGAACCGCAACTCGGCGCGGCAGTCGGGCAGGTGCTTGAAGACCTTCAGGAACGCGTCCTGCACGGCCTCCTCCACCTCGACGGGGTCGCGCAGGTAGTGATACGCGATCCGGGCGGCGCGCCGCTGGTAGCGCTCGACCAGCATTCCGAAGAGCCGTTGCGCCGCGGCGGAGTCGCCGCTCGCCAGCAGCGCCTTGACGTCCCGGACCAGTTCCGTGTTGGTCGGCTCGCCGGCAGGTTGCGCGCTGGCCGCGAAGCGGGCTTTGCTCATGCTTCGATGGGCTGCGGGCAGGCGGTCTTCGGCCGGCCATGCGGCGGACGTCGCCGCCTTGCTGCCCTCGGTTCAATGATAGACCAGTCGCGCGCGGCGTGACCCGCCGGGGCGGGGCGGGCGGACGCGGACGGCCGGGGCGCCGGCCACGGGCGCCCCCGTGCCGCGATCAGCGCGCCTGGGTGAGGCGGCTGCGAGTCGTGCCGACGGCCGTCCCGTGGTAGTAGTGCTCCAGGATGGCGCGCGGCGAGTGACCTGCGCGTGCGCGTGCCCGCGCGCCTATCTGGCAGAGTCCGACCCCGTGGCCGAAGCCCAGCCCCTCGAACACGACCGTGTCGCCCTTGCGCCGCACGGTGAACCGCGTGCTCTTGACCGAACGGGCCCCGAAGCGGGGCACCAACGCGGCGCGCAGCTGCTCCCCGCGAACCTCGACCGTGTGCTCGCCGCGCAGCGCGACGCGCTGGACGCGGCCGGCCGGATCGCGGTGGGTCACGACCAGCTCGTCGAGGCGCCTGCCGACCCGCGTGCGGGCATTGCGGTTGAGCTCCCGGCGCAGCGCGGACACCGTGGTCTCGAAGCGCCAGGGCGCCGCGCCGTCCCGGATGCAGAAGGCATCCGGCGTCCCGCGGAGGTAGGCCGGCGCCGCGCCGGACCAGACGACGTCGGCGTCGCTGGTATGCCCCCCGCAATCGGCATGGAAGACCGCATTGATGGGATGGCCGGCGTGCGTGACGACGACGTTCCGGGTGGAGCTCACGGCTTCCTCGGCGAGCCGCACGAGGTGCGACGGCCAGTCCTCGAGATCGCGGTAGACCTGGCAATGCGTCGAAGCGCACAGGTCGAAGCCCTCGCCGGCATGCCGGTCCAGGTTCGAGAGCGCGTAGGTGCGCGCGAGAATCGCCTGGACCTGGGCTACTCTCAGGGCGGCGTCGGAATCGAGGTTCCCGAGAGCGGCCTCGGGGAGTATCGCGCCCCGCACGTAGTCGTCCAGCGCGATGCGCCGACGCTTGCCGTCGTGCGTGCGGATCCGCAGCTCGATGCCGGAGAGATCCGCGCCCGGCGCAACGTCCGGGCGTGCGACGGGCGGCGAGCCGGAGCAGCCGGCCGCGAGCAGCGCGATGCCGGTCACGAGGCAGATCAGGGCCAGGGTGCGTGCAGAGCGGGGCGGGAAGTGCATGGTCATTCGTAGAGTCACCGTGGACAGGTATCAGGTACCGCTGCTGCATGAGGTATCGGCTCGAGAGCCGCTCCCCGCCAGTCCCGGAAAGCCCTGCCGCGTTTGACTTTCCCGAGCACCGGCGTTTACGATTTTTCGTTCGTCCGGCACCCGGCCGCCCCGATACGACCTTAGCAGACATGCAAGACGCCGCGCCCACGTTCAGCCTCGCCCCCCACGGCATTACCGAGCCGCGCAACGTGTACCGCAACCTCGGCACGGCGGCTCTGTACGAACACGCGATTCGACGTTCCGAAGGGGTGCTGGCCGAGCACGGTCCCCTCGTGTGCCTCACCGGCGTCCATACCGGGCGGTCTCCGAACGACCGCTTCCTGGTCCGCGAGCCGTCGAGCGAAGGCAACGTGTGGTGGGGCCCGGTCAACAAGGCCATCGAGCCGGGCCAGTTCGAGGCCGTCAAGCAGAAGATGCTGGCGTCGCTCCGGGGCAGGGACCTGTTCGTTCAGGACTGCTACGCCGGGGCCGATCGTGAGTACCGGTTGCCGGTCCGGATCATCACCGAGCTGGCGTGGCACAGCCTGTTCGCGCGGACCATGTTCCTGTCGGGGCCGGCCGGCGCCGTGGACCCGGAGCACGCCCCGGAGTTCACGGTGATCAACTCGCCGTCGATGGTGGCCGATCCCGCAGTCCACGGCACCCGCTCCGGCGTGTTCATCCTGGTGAACCTGGCCGAGCGCCTCGTGCTGGTCGGCGGGACCAGCTACGCCGGCGAGACCAAGAAGTCGATCTTCTCGGTGATGAACTATCTCCTCCCGCTGCGCAACGTCCTGCCGATGCACTGCTCGGCCAACATCGGCGCGGCGGGCGACACGGCCCTCTTCTTCGGCTTGTCGGGCACGGGCAAGACCACGCTGTCCAGCGATCCGTTGCGCCGGCTCATCGGCGACGACGAGCACGGCTGGAGCGAGCGGGGCGTGTTCAACTTCGAGGGCGGCTGCTACGCGAAGACAATCAAGTTGTCGGCGGAGGCCGAGCCCGAGATCTACGCGACGACCCGCCGCTTCGGCACGGTGCTCGAGAACGTCGTGGTCGACCCGCAGACGCGCCGGCTGGACCTCGACGACGGCTCGCTGACCGAGAACACGCGCGGCGCGTACCCGATTTCGTTCATCGACAACTGGGTGCCGTCGGGGCAGGGCGGGCATCCCGCGAACATCGTCATGCTCACCGCCGATGCCTTCGGCGTCCTGCCGCCGATTTCCCGGCTCAGCTCGGCGGGCGCCATGTACCACTTCCTGGCCGGCTACACCGCGAAGGTGGCCGGGACGGAGAAGGGGGTCACCGAGCCGCAGGCCACCTTCAGCACCTGCTTCGGCGCGCCGTTCATGGTGTGGCACCCGACCGTCTACGCCAAGCTGCTCGGCGAGCGAATCGCGACGCACCGCTCGAAGGTCTGGCTCATCAACACCGGCTGGACAGGCGGCGCGTACGGCGTCGGCCACCGGATGCCGATCGGGCACACCCGGGCGATGATCACGGCGGCGCTGTCGGGGGCGCTCGACGACGTGGCGTACGAGACCGACACGCGGTTCAACGTCGACGTGCCGCTGAGCTGTCCGGACGTTCCGGCCGGGGTGCTGACCCCCCGTGCGACGTGGGACAACACGGCGGACTACGACGCCCAGGCCGGCAAGCTCGCGGGAATGTTCGCCGAGAACTTCAAGCGCTTCGAGGCCGAGGCTGCCGACGACATCAGGACTGCCGGTCCCCGCGCGTGACGGTTGCCGGGGCGTCCGCGCCATGGATTTCGAACCGGTCATCGGACTCGAGATACACGCCCAGCTCCTCACCGAGACGAAAATCTTCTGCGGCTGCAGCGCCGAGTTCGGCGGCCCGCCGAACTCGCACGTCTGTCCCGTCTGCCTGGGACTCCCCGGCGCGCTGCCCGTGCTCAACCGGCGGGCCGTGGAGCTGGCCGTGCGTGCCGGGCTGGCCCTGGGGTGCGCGATCCAGCCGGCGTCCCTGTTCGCGCGCAAGAACTACTTCTACCCGGATCTCCCGAAGGGCTATCAGATCTCGCAGTACGAGCAGCCGCTGGCCACCGACGGCCGCGTCGAGTACGAGTCCGAGGGGGAGACGGTCGCGGTCCGCATCATCCGCGTGCACCTCGAGGAGGATGCGGGCAAGTCGCTGCACGAGGGTCTCTCCGGCGCGGGCCGCGCCACCCACCTGGACTTCAACCGCAGCGGCGTCCCGCTGATCGAGATCGTCACCCACCCCGACCTGCGCTCCAGTGCGGGGGCGGCCGATTTCTTCAGCCGGCTGCGGGCGTTGTTCCGGGCGATTGCCGTCAACGACGGCAACATGGAGGAGGGGAGCCTGCGCTGCGACGCGAACGTCTCGATGCGGCCGGCCGGGACCCGGGGGCTCGGCGTGAAGGTGGAGGTGAAGAACATCAACTCCTTCCGCTTTCTCCAGCGCGCGCTCGACTACGAGTTCGAGCGGCAGGCCGACGTGCTGCGGCGCGGCGGCACCGTCGTTCAGGAGACCCGCCTCTGGGACACGGCCAGCGGCTCGACGTTCCCCATGCGGACCAAGGAGGAGGCGCACGACTACCGCTACTTTCCCGAGCCCGATCTGCCGCCCCTCGAGGTGCCGGAGAGCTGGGTCGCGGCCATCCGCGCGACGCTGCCGGAGCTGCCCGAGCAGCGGAAGCGCCGCTTCCTGAGCGACTACGGTCTCACTGAGCAGGAAGCCGGGTGGCTGTCCCAGTCGGAGGCCGTCGCCGGATACTTCGAGGAGACCGCGCGGAAGTCGGGGAACCCGCGGGCCGCCAGCAACTGGATCATGGGGCCCGTCGGCCGGCATCTGAACGAGCACGGCATCGACATCGGGCAACTGCGGGTCGACCCCGCCGGGCTGGGCGGCCTGATCGAGCTGGTGGACCGCGGCGTCATCAGCGGCTCTGCGGCCAAGACCGTCTTCGAGCGGATGGTGGAGTCGGGCGACTCGGCGCAGGCGATCGTCGAGTCGGAAGGCCTCGCGCAGATCGATGACGCGGCGGTGCTGGGCGCCGCCGTCAGGACGGCCATGGAGGCCAATCCGCAGGCGGTCGCCAGCTACCGCGCCGGCAAGACGGGCACGCTCGGGTTCCTGGTGGGCCAGGTCATGCGGCAGACCCGCGGCCAGGCCAATCCGCGGCTGGTGCGTGCGCTGGTGCAGAGCGCGCTGGATGCGGTCGAAATTGACACCGCCAGAGGGTGACGGCTACACTGTGCGACCGAGATCGATGCCGCCATCGAACCGCGACGGCCTGCTCGGGCGCGAGCCCCGGCGCCCGACGGATTTCCGGGCCGTCGCCGGTCGCAGCAGCTTCTACCGGGAGGAGCTGGTCAAGCACCGCCGGTGTCTCGAGCGGCAACGCGAGTACTATTCGGAAAAGGTCATCGGTGACGTCGAGGCGGCGCTCACGCGCCTGATCTCCGAGGTCGACCGCCTGTGCGAGCGTGAGAACGGCGCTCTGCTGGTGAGTCGGCTGCTGCGCAGGATCGACGGCGTCACGCGCCTCTCGGATTGGCCCGACCAGAAGAAGTCCCACTGAAGAACGCCTCCGGCGCCCTGCGCCGCCATCTGCTCGACATCGTCGACGCCGGCATCGCCGCCGTATCAGGGGAGCGGCTGGTCGAGCGGGCGCTTGCGGGCACCCGACTGGGCGGGGAGCTCCGCGGTCGCACGATGACGCTGGTCGCCGCCGGCAAGATGGCGGAGCCGATGGCCGCGGCCTTCCTGCGCCTCTACCCCCGGTCCGTGACGGCCGGCCTCGTCGCGGCGCCGGCCAGCGGGGGACCGCTCGGTCGGCTCGAGCGGAAGCGGGTCGGGCATCCCGTCCCGGACGCCGAGAGCGTGGCCGCGGGGCGGCGCGCCCTGGAGCTCGCGGGTCGTGTCGCCGCCGGCGAGACGCTGGTCGTGCTGCTGTCGGGCGGGGCGTCGGCCGCGCTGGCGGTCCCCCTCACCGGTCTCACCCTCGACGACAAGATGGGGGCCACGCGCTCGCTGCTGGCCGGCGGCGTTGCCATCGACCGGATCAATTGCGTCCGCAAGCACCTCTCGGCAATCAAGGGCGGCCGGCTGGCGGCGGCCGCGTCCGGGGAGGTCGTCACCCTGGCCGTCTCGGACGTGGTCGGCCCCGTTCCCGACGACCCGGCGGTCATTGGCTCCGGCCCGACGGCGCCCGATCCGACCCGCTACGCAGAAGCGCTCGACGTGGCGGACGCGCGACCGGTGCGCGCGACGTTCCCGCCGGCGGCCCGGCTGGCGCTCGCGCGCGGACACCAGGGGCTGATCCCGGAGACGCCGAAGCCCGGCGACCCGCGCCTGGCGCGGTCGCGAGTCCACGTCATCGGCAGCCGCCTGGACGCGATGGATGCGGCGGCCCGCAAGGCGGCCGGCCTCGGATATCACGTCGAGATGTGGACCGAGCCGGTGATCGGGGAGGCGCGCGTCGCGGGCGAGGCGCACGTGCGGCGCGCTGCGGCGGCCGGCGCAGCGCTCCCGCGCCCGGCGTGCGTGGTGTCCGCGGGCGAGACGACCGTGGAGGTGAAGGGGCGCGGCCGCGGGGGGCGCAACCAGGAGTTTGCGCTCGCCGCGGCGCCCCTGCTGGGCGAGCTGTTCCACCGCGCGGCGTTGGCCAGTGTCGGCACCGACGGCGTCGACGGCCCGACGGATGCCGCTGGCGCGATCGTCGATTCGACGACCGTCGCGCGGGCCGGCCCCGCGGCGGCCTCGGCATTGCGCGGCCACCTCGATCGCAACGATGCGTATCCGTTCCTGGACCGGTTGGGCGACCTGGTGCGTCTCGGTCCGACACGCGCCAACGTCGGCGACCTGCAGGTGATGCTGATCGAGTGACGATGCTGACACCCGAACGGGTCCTCGAGGACATCCGCGCGAAGCTCGACCATCCGGCGACGCTTCGCGAGCTCATGCAGAAGCTCGGGTTGCCGCGCGAGCAGCGTGTCAGCCTGCGGCGGCGGCTGGCGACGCTGGTCGCTGCCGGCGCGCTGATCAAGGTGCGCGGAAACCGCTACGGGCTGCCGGGGCGGATGCGCCTGGTGACGGGGCGTGCGCACGTGCATCCGCGCGGGTTCGGGTTCGTCAAGCCGGACCATCCCGTCGACGGCCTGGCCGGCGACCTCTACATCGCCGGCGCCAATCTGAACCAGGCCATGCACGGCGACCGGGTCGTCGCGCGCATCGACAGCCGCCCGGCGGCCGACCGGTCCGAGGGACGCATCGTGCGCATACTCGAGCGGGCCGCCGAGCGTCTCGTCGGCCGCTACGACGTCGACGAGGCGGGGCTTGCCTACGTGCTTCCGTTCGATCGGCGGCTCGTCATGGATGTGCACGTGCCGGCCGGCGAGGTGGCGACCGCCGCGCCCGGCGACATGGTTTCCGTCGAGCTGACCCGCTGGCCGACCGCCGCCCGCGGCCCGGTCGGGCGCGTCAGCGAGGTGCTCGGCGACATCGACGCACCGGGCGTGGACACCCGGTTGATCATCTGCAAGCATCACCTGCCCGACGAGCACGATCCCGCGGCCGTCGCCGAGGCCGCGGGCGCCGGCGATGCGGTGCAGGCGGGCGACATCGCCGGGCGGCGCGACTTCCGCGGCTGGCAGACCGTGACGATCGACGGCGAGACGGCTCGGGACTTCGACGATGCCGTGACGCTCGAGCGCCTGCCGAACGGCAACTACTGGCTCGGCGTGCATATCGCGGACGTCGCGCACTATGTGCCGGAGGGGAGCGCCCTGGACGCCGCCGCGCTCGAGCGCGGCACGTCCGTCTATTTTCCGGACCGCGCCATCCACATGTTTCCGGCGGCGCTCGCCACCGGCGTGTGCAGCCTGCGACCCGCCATCGATCGGCTCGTGCAGTCGTGCCTGATGGAGATCGATGCGCGCGGAACGGTGCTGAGACACGAGTTTCACGACGGTGTGATCCACAGTGACGCGCGCCTGACATATGGCGAGGTGAACGCCATCCTGACCGACCGCGATCCTGCGGTCCGCGCGGCCCGCGCGCCGCTGGTGCCGCTCCTCGAGTCGATGGCCGAGCTCTTCGAGGCGCTGCACGCCCGGCGCCGCCGGCGGGGCTCGATCGACTTCGACCTGCCGGCGGCCGAGTTCCTCCTGGACGACGAGGGGCGCGTCGAGGCGATTGTCGCCGCGGAGCGCAACCTCGCCCATCGGCTGATCGAGGAGTTCATGCTCGTGGCGAACGAGACGGTGGCAGGCCACCTGGAACGCTGCCGCGTCCCGGTCCTGTTCCGTGTGCACGAGGCGCCCGATCCGTCGAAGATCGCCGAGTTCGAGGCGTTCACGGCATCGCTCGGCTTCAGCCTCGGCGTGCCTGCCGACCGCGTCGCGCCCGGGGACTTCCGGCGCCTGCTCGAACGCCTGCGGGGCGAGCCCGCCGAGCGGCCGGTGGCGTTCCTCATGCTGCGCGCGATGCAGCAGGCCCGCTACGACCCGGCCAACCTCGGTCATTTCGGGCTGGCCGCCGCCACCTACACGCACTTCACGTCGCCCATCCGCCGCTATCCCGACCTGATCGTGCACCGGGCGCTGCGGGAGTCGCGGGCCCGCTCGCCCGCGGCGGACGTGCGGGCGGGCTGGCTGGAGGATCTGCCGGAGCTGGCCCGCCACACGTCGGCCAGGGAGCGTCGCGCGGAGGAAGCCGAGCGCGAGATCGTGCAGTGGAAGAAGGTGCGCTTCATGGCGGACAAGGTCGGCGACGAGTTCACCGGATACGTGACCGGCGTGACCGCATTCGGTCTCTTCGTCGAGCTCATCGAGCACTTCGTCGAGGGGCTCGTGCACATTTCCAGCATGGCGGACGACTACTACCGCTACGTCGAGGGCCAGCACGCGCTGCGCGGCGAGAACACGCGGAAGGTCTACCGGCTCGGCGATCCCGTGCACGTGCAGCTCGTGAGGGTGGACCGTGACCACCGCCAACTGGAGCTGGCGCTGGTCGAGATCCTCGACAGCGTGCGGCGGGCGGAGGGGCGTCCGGGCCGGACCCGGCGCCGGAGCGGCCGCCGCGGCGCGGCCGCGGCCGGCCCGCGCGGGCGCCGCCGCCGCTGAGGCTCGGAGAAGCGTGCCATGAGATACGTGGTCGTCGGTACTGCGGGTCACATAGACCATGGGAAGAGCGCCCTCGTGCGGGCGCTGACCGGGGTCGACCCCGACCGCCTGCAGGAGGAGAAGGTCCGCGGGATCACGATCGATCTCGGGTTCGCGCACTACGCGCGGGACGATGTGAACATCGCGTTCGTGGACGTGCCGGGCCACGAACGGTTCGTGAGGAACATGCTGGCCGGCGCGAGCGGCATCGATGCCGTGCTGCTGGTCGTGGCGGCGAACGAATCCGTCATGCCCCAGACCCGCGAGCACTTCGACATCTGCCGGTTGCTCGGGGTGACGACGGGCGTGGTCGCGCTGAGCAAGTGCGATCTGGTCGACGGCGAGATGCTCGAGCTGGTGCAGCTCGAGACCCGCGAGCTGCTCGAGGGAACCCCCCTTGCGGACGCGCCGGTCGTCGCCGTGTCGGCACGCTCCGGCGCCGGGCTCGACCGGCTGCGGGCGGCGCTGCACGACGTGGCGGCCTCGCTCCCGGTCCGTGCGGCGGACGGCGCCGCGCGGCTGCCGATCGATCGGGTGTTCACGGTGCGGGGGTTCGGCACCGTGGTGACCGGCACGCTCGTGTCCGGGACGCTGGATCTCGACATGGATCTGGACGTGCTACCGGGCGGCCGCCGCGTGAAGGTCCGCGGGCTGCAGGTGCACGGCAGGCAGGAGCGCGCTGCCGGTCCCGGACAACGCGTCGCGGTCAACCTGCAGGGCGTGGAGGTCGGCGATCTCGGCCGCGGCGACACGCTCGTCGAGCGGGGCAGCCTCGAGAGGACGCGGCGCTTCGATGCGGTGCTCACCGTCCTGCCGAGCGCGCGCGCGGTCAGGCACGGCGCGCGGGTCCGGTGTCACCACGGCACGGCGGAGGCGATGGCGCGCGTGTCGTTGTGCGGGCCGACGACGATGACGGCGAACACGGACGAGCCGGTGTTCCCGACCGCCATCGAGCCGGCCGCGGAGGCGTTCGTACGCGTCCGGCTCGAGGAGCCGCTGGCCCTGACGCGCGGCGACCGCTTCGTGCTGCGCGCCTATTCGCCCCCGATGACGATCGCCGGGGGACAGGTGCTCGACCCGTTGCCGCCGCGCGGACGCCTGCGGTCGCGGCGCGGCGTCGCCAGACTGCAGCGCCTGAGCAGCGGGGGCGGCCTCGCCGGCTGCATCGCGGTCATGGCCGAGGAAGGCGCCGGGCGCGGCGTATCGCGCGCGGCGCTGGTCCCGCGCCTGGGGGTCGGCGCGGCGGTGCTGGACGGCACGGTCGTCCGTGTCGCGGCGGCCGGACGGGTCGCCGTCGTGGGCGACCTGCTGGTGGCGCCGGACGAGCTGGACGCCGTGCGGCGGCGCCTGCTGGAGCTGGCTGCCGAGTTCCATGCGGCGCACCCCCTCGAGCCCGGACTGCCCAGGGAGGAGGCGCGAGAGCGGTTGGGTGACCGGGCGGCCGTCGCGGTGTTCGACCACGTCGTGGCCGAGCTGGTCGCCGAGGGCGCCCTGGTGGCGACCGATCATCTGGCGCTCACCTCGCACGAGGTCGAGCTGTCGGCCGAGGAGACGCGGGCCCGGGAAAGCCTGGCCGAGCTGTTCCGGGCGTCCGGGTTGATGCCGCCCGGTGCGGGGAGCGTGGCGACGGCCGCGGGCGTCAGCGCGGAGCTGGCGGAGCGCCTGCTCAAGCTGCTCGTCCGCGAGGGCACGCTCGTCAAGGTCGAAGCGCTGTTCTTTCATGTGGAGCACCTGTCCCGCCTGCGCGCCGACGTGACGGGTCTGAAGTCCGCGGCCTCGGGGCCGGCGCGCATCGACGTCGGCATGTTCAAGGAGCGGTTCGGGGTCACGCGAAAGTACGCGATCCCCCTCCTCGGCTATCTCGACCGCGAGCGGATCACGCGTCGCGTGGGCGACGTCAGGCTGGTGCTGTGAGGCGGCCGCGGCGCCGCCGGCGATGCCGCGCGCTGGTGTACACTGGACCTGCAGCTACTCGAGGTCGGGAATGGCAGAGAACGAGGAACGAATCATCTTCACGGTCGGCGTCTTCCAGGACACCGCGTGGGCCGAGCGCGGGCTCGAGGCCCTGAAGCGGCGCGGGTTCACCGCCGACTCGCTGTCGATCGTGGCGAAGCACAGCCCCGCCGTCGCCGAGCTGGTGGAGCGCGCGCTGGCGGCCGAGACGACGCCGGTCGACGTCAGCGGTCTCGGGTCCGCCGTTGCGAGCGGCCCGCTCGTCGCCGCCCTGCAGGGGGCCGACGGAGGTTTCGGCAAGACCGGCATCGCCGCCACGATTCGCAGGGCCGGCTTCCAGGCCCACGACGGCTTCATTTTCGAAACGCTCACGGCCCGCGGCGGGGTGCTGGTCGGCGTCGAGAGCGAGGCGCTCGCCGCGGACGCGCTGACCGTGATGCATGCGTACGGCGGCGGCAACGCCGCGATCGGCGCATGGACCGGCAGAGTCTAGGCGCCCGAGGCGCGCCTCGGCGGGAGCGGCGCGGGGCGTAGGGGTCCCCGCAAGCGGACGCCGGGGGCTTGGGGCGCAGCCCCATCTAGAGGACGCCGGGGGTTCGGGGCGTAGCCCCGTCTGATTGAAGGGGCGCAGCCCCGTCTGAATGCACCGGGGGGCATCCAATGGCGGTCTACGTCGTCGCACAGGGACGCATCGAGAATCCGGAAGTGCTGGCGCAGTACGTCGAGAAGGCGATTCCGACCATCGGCGCCCACGGCGGTCGCATCGTGGCGTTCGACGAGACACCGGAAGTCGTCGAGGGCAGCGTGGGGTTTCCCCGCACCGTGATCGTCGAGTTTCCGACGCGCGAGGCGTTCCGCGCCTGGTACGACTCGCCGGAGTACCAGGCCATCCTGCCGATGCGCCTCGACGCGGCGCCGGGCACCCTGATCGTGGCGAACGGACTGGGGGCGAAATGAGATCCCATCCCGCGTGGAACCGTCCGTTGGCGGGGCGCTGGCTGGTTGCGTGCGTGGCCGCCGCGTTGCTCGTGCTGTGGCTGGGCGCGGCGCCCGCCGTCGCCGAGGCCCAGGAGGCCCGCTGGATCGGCACCTGGGCGACCGGTCCCGTGTCGTTGCCGCCCCCGGAGGAAGGCTCGGCGGAGCAGGGCAACGCGCCGCCGCGCATCGCCGACCAGACGGTGCGGCAGGTCGTGCGCGCGAGCATCGGCGGCTCGCGGGTGCGTGTGCTGTTCAGCAACCAGTACGGCACCGAGCCGCTGACGATTGGCGGCGCGCACGTCGCGCTGCGCGACGCCGGCCCCGCCATCGCGGCCGGATCCGGCCGCCGGCTGACGTTCGACGGCGAGTCGACGGCGGCCGTCGAGCGCGGTGCGACGCTGCTGAGCGACCCGGTCGACCTGGCGGTGCCGCCGCTCGGCGACCTGGCGATCGATCTCTACCTGCCGGGCGACACGTGGGAGACGACGTCGCCGGCGACCACCCACGGAAACGGCCTGTCGACCACCTATCTGTCCGCGCCGGGCGACCACACCGGCGCGGCCGACCTGCCGGTCGACTCGACCGCGCTGTCGTGGTTCTTCCTGTCGCGCGTCGAGGTCGCGACCCGCACCGCCCGCGGCGCCGTCGTGGCCATCGGCGACTCGATCACCGACGGGACGGCGTCAACGCCGGACACCAACAGCCGCTGGCCCGATTTCCTCGCCGCGCGGCTGGTCGCCGCGCACGGCGAGACGGCGCCGGGCGTGCTCAACGTCGGCATCGCCGGCAACCGCGTGCTGAGTCACAACGGCGGGATGGAAACCATCCTGCGGCGCGGCGCGCCGTTCGGTCCGGACGAGCCGCGGCCGGACCCGGACGCGTTCTTCGGTCCGTCGGCGCTCTCTCGCTTCGACCGCGACGTCCTGCTGCAGACGGGGGTCACTCACGTCATCGTCCTCGAGTCGATCAACGACGTCGGGTTCGCGTTCGACCACGCCTGGCCGGCCGTCGAGGACCTCATCGCGGGGCACACCGCGCTGGTGCAGCGGGCGCATGCGCGGGGCCTGCGCATCTACGGCGGCACGCTCACGCCGTTCGAGGGCGCCATCACGTTCTCGGAGACCGGGGAGACGAAGCGGCAGGCGTTCAACGCGTGGCTGCGCACCGCGAGTCCGTACGACGCGGTGATCGACTTCGACGCCGCCATTCGCGACCCGGATCATCCGCGGCGCATCCTGCCGGCGTACGATCCCGGCGACGCAATTCACGGCAACGACGCCGGCTACCGCGCGATGGCCGAGGCGGTCGACCTCGCCCTGTTCGACGCGCAGACGGCGGCCGCCGCCGCGGCGCGCTGACCGCCGCGAAGACGGAAAAGGAGGTATCCGGTGACGAAACGATGGCTCGTCTGGTGCGGTCCGCTTGCCTTGATTCCGGCGCTCGTGGCGTCGGTGGCCGTCCCGGCGGCCGCGCAGGCCCCGGCCGGCGCGGACTGGACCCTGCCCCGCACCGCGGACGGGCATCCCGATCTGCAGGGCGTGTGGGCGAACAACAACGTCACCCCGCTGGAGCGGCCGCCCGAGTGGGCCGATAAGGCGCGCCTGAGCGCGGAGGAGCTGGCGGCGCTGGAGGCGGCCGCGGCCGAGGCGACGGACCCCGGCCAGGACGCGCTCTTCGGCGATCAGCTCGTGCTGGCCGCCATCGCCGGCGAGCAGGCCACGTCGTACGATCCGACGACCGGCAACTACAATCAGTTCTGGGTCGTCGAGCGGGACTTCAACGACCGCACCTCGCTGGTGGTCGACCCGCCGGACGGCCGGATCCCGGCCCGCACGCCGGCGGCCGAGCGGCTCGTGGCCGAGCGGGCCGCGCACCGCGCCGCGCATCCGGCCGATACCTGGGAGGACGTGCCGCTGCAAGAGCGCTGCATCACGTACGGCGTGCCGCGGCTCGGCGCCGGCTACAACAGCTACTACCAGATCTTCCAGACCGCCGACCACGTGGTCTTCCTGATGGAGATGAACCACGACGCGCGGATCATCCCGCTCGACGGCCGGCCGCAACTCGACGCCGGGGTCCGGCAGTGGCACGGCGACTCGCGCGGCCGCTGGGAGGGCGACACGCTCGTGGTGGAGACGACCAACTACTCGCCGAAGAGCGACTTCAGGGGGGCGTCGGACAGCCTGCGCGTCGTCGAGCGGTTCACGCGGACGGGGCCCGACACGCTGGAGTACGCGGTCACCATCGACGACCCGACCACCTGGATCCGGCCGTGGACCGCGTCAATCCCGCTGCTGCGCAGCGAGGACGCGCTCTACGAGTACGCCTGCCACGAGGGCAACTACGGGATGGAAGGGATTCTCGCCGGCCACCGCGCCCAGGAGCGGGCGGCGGCCGCCGGCGAGCGGTAGCTTCCATCAGACGGGGCTGCGCCCCGAGCCCCGGCGTCCGCTTGCGGGAACCCGTTCGCCCCGCTCCGCTCCCGAGGCGCGCTGTGCGCGCCTTTGCCGGGCTACTCGCCGCTGGCCTCGAGCTCGTCGACGATCACCTGGATGTTGCGCCGGACGCCCGCCGCGTTGGGCGCGTCGTAGTGCGCGTAGGCTGCCGGCAGCGCCCAGGCGCCGGCGATCTCGTCGACCGACCGGCCCGCGGCCCGGCCGTCCCGGACCACCTGCAGGAAGTCGCGGTTGAAGGCGGCCCACTCGTTCAGGTCGGCCCACGTCATCTGCGAGCTGTGGCCGGTGATGATGGTGTCGATTCCCTCGATGTTGTCGTGCGCCCCCTGCAGCGTGTCGGGGATGGCGACGCCGCTGCCGCCGTTGGCGGCATCGAGGAACGGCACCCGCTGTCCCAGAAAGACGTCGCCGGCGTGGAGCGTCCGCAGCGCGGGGAACGCGATCCAGGCGTCGCCGCCGGTGTGGCCGCGGCCGAAGTAGTAGAGGTCGACCTGGTCGTCGCCGCTGCCCAGCGACATCCGGTCCGAGAAGGTGGTCGTCGGCAGTCCGTGCCCGTTCGAAGCCCGGAACACGTTCGCCGGCGGCTCCGTCCGCCCGGTGTAGGGCCGCATCACCTCCATGTTGGCCTTCGTGTTCTCGTGGGTGACGACCTGCACCGTCTCCGCGAACGCCACGTTGCCGCTCACGTGGTCGTGGTGGCTGTGCGTGTTGATGAGCGTCGTCACCGGCTTGTCCGTCAGCTCCCGGATCTGCGCCAGGATCGGGTCGCCCCAGCCCGGGTTCTTCGTGTCGACGACCACGACGCCGTCCGACCTGATGAACACGGCCGTGTTGCCGCCGCCGCCCTGGCCCCTGAGCACGTACAGGTTGTCCTGGAGCTGCTCGACCTGGATCTCCATGGCGTCCTGCGCGGCCACCACGGCGAGCGAGACGGTGCCGATCCCGATCAGCAGAGCGAGAACGATGCTGCGCTTCATGTCATGCCTCCTGCAGGGTATCGCCCTCCCAACGCCGGCTGCCGGCGCCCGGCCGGGCCCTGGGATCCGGGGCCTGTCATTTCCTGAAATTCCGGCGCAGTATATCAGGCAACCAGTCAACAGGCGCAGTCCATACGCGAGCGATGTCGATCGGCAGGCTGGAGGCGATATTCCAACGGTCGGAGCGGGCACTGGCGCACGGCGTGCCGATCCGCAAGACGAGCGCCGGCATCTGGGTGCCGTCTCCGATCTCCATGATCGTCGACGTCGTCTCGGCGCTGAGAGAGATCGGATTGCTCGGCCCGGCGGCGGCCGGCGGGGCGGTCGTGGACGCCGGCATGGGCGACGGCCGGGTAACCGCCGTGGTTGCCCTGCGCGAGCCGTCGCAGCCCGTGTACGGCATCGAGCGCGACCCGGTGCTCCACTCCCGGGCCGAGCAGAATCTGCGCCGGGCGCTGCGGATGTCCCGCGGCAGCCCCCGGGTGCATCCGGTCGAGGGCGACTACTGCGACGTCGCCACCTATGCCGCCTGCGGGCTCGACCTGCAGGCGGTGGGCGTCGTGGTCAACTATCCGGACGGCAACCAGGAGCGGCTGGCGCGCTTCGTCGCGGCGCACGCCCCCGACGCCAGCCTGTGCCTGTTCACCCACGACCGCGACCTGGAGGTCCGCGAGCTGGTCCTGCGCACCGAGCGCGACCTGCCCGCGGACTACGGTCCGGACTGGCGGCTCTGCGTCTACCGCGGCCGCCCGGGCGACCCGCGGCGCTGACCCGCGGCGCGCGGCGGGCCGCCGAGCTTGCTTCCGACCGGCGTGGTGGGGGACTATTGCTCTTTGTCGAAAAATCGATTGGGAGGACCGGATATGTACCGTCGATGCCACGTTGTGCTGGCGACCGCATTCGCGCTCGCCTGCCTTGTTCCCGGAGTCGCGGCCGGCCAGGTCGAGACGGAGCCGCGCAGCGGCTGGACCCCGCCGCGGACGCCCGAGGGCGTCCCGGATCTGCAGGGCGTCTTCACGTTCCGCACCATCACGCCGATGCAGCGGCCGGCCCAGCTCGAGGGCCGGGTGACGCTGTCGGCCGAGGAGGCTGCCGCCTTCGAGGCGTCCGAGAACACGCGCCTCAATCGGGACCTGTTCGACCCGATCGCGGGCGCGCCGAGCGCCGGCTACGCACCGCGGGCCGAGGGCGGCGTCCTGTCGTACAACGAGTTCTGGTACGAGCGGGGCGTCGAGCTGACGCGCGACAGGCGCACGTCCCTGATCGTCGATCCCGCCGACGGGCGCATTCCGTACACCGACGATACGCGCGAGAGTATCCGCGTCACGCGCGCCAATCTGAGCGCCGGGTTCGCCGATTCGTATACCGACCGGAGCCTCGCCGACCGCTGCCTCATGGGCTTCAACTCGGGCCCGCCGATGGTGCCGAGCGCCTACAACAACAACGTCATGATTCTCCAGACGCCGGGCCAGGTGGTCATCTACAACGAGATGGTCCACAACGCCCGGATCATTCCGACCGACGGCAGCGCACACGGTGACGTGCGGCAGTGGGTGGGCGACTCGCGCGCGCGCTGGGAAGGCGACGTGCTCGTCATCGAGACGAAGAACTTTCTGCGCGAGACCGCCTTCCGCGGGTCGACGGCCGATACGCAACTGGTCGAGCGGCTGTGGCGGGTCGATCCGGACACCGTGCTGTACGAGTTCACCGTCGACGATCCGAACTCGTTCACGCGTCCGTGGACGGCGCTGTTCCCCCTGCGGCGGACCGACGGGCCGTTGTTCGAGTACGCCTGCCACGAGGGCAACTACGGCCTGGAAGGCATTCTGGCCGGGGCGCGGAACAAGAACACCCAGGCCGTCGAGGGATCACGATAGGACCCTTCCGACCGTCTGGAGTTGGCGCCTGGGGTGCGGCCGCGCTGGCGTGCTGTGTCGCCGCCGCCGTGGCTGCCGGCGGCGCACCGCAGCCTGAGGCCGTTCCGGGCGGCGTCGTGGCCTACGAAGGCGCGCGCCTCATCACCGGACTGCCGGCCGCGCCCATCGAGGACGCGGTGCTGCTGGTCGCGGACGGCGTCGTCACGGCCGTCGGCGCACGGGGCGACCTGACGCCGCCGGCCGCCGCGCGGCGCGTCGACCTGTCGGGCCGGACGGTGATGCCGGCCCTGGTCAGCCTGCACGGGCACGTGGGCTTCCAGGACGGTCTGAGCTACGCCGCCGGCAACTACACGCGCGCCAACATCATCGACCATCTCCGGCGCTATGCCTACTACGGCGTCGGCACGATCGTCTCGCTCGGGACGGACGCCGGCGACGCCGCCTTCGACATTCGCGACGAGCAGGCGGCGGCTCTGCCCGCAACGGCGCGGCTGCGCACGGCCGGGAGGGGTCTGGCGGCCCCGAACGCCGGCCCGGGAGCGCTGGCGCTGCGCGGCTCCGCCTACGGCGTGACCAGCGCCGAGCAGGCGCGCGGGTACGTCGCCGAGCTCGCGGAGCGCGCCGTGGACGTGGTCAAGATCTGGGTGGACGACCGCGGCGGGACGGTGCAGAAGCTCGATCCGGTCTTCTACCGGGCAGTCATCGACGCGGCTCACGCCCGCGGCCTGCGCGTGGTGGCGCACGTCTGCTACCACGACGACGCGTGGGAGCTGGTGCGCGCGGGGGTCGACGGCCTGGCCCACCTGGTGCGCGACCGCGAGATGGAGGCCGCGCTGATAGCCGCAATCGCCGAGCGGGACGTGTTCGTGATGCCGAATCTGGGCGTCTCCGAGCGCCGGCTGCATGCCGGCGCCCCGGGCTGGCTCGACGATCCGTTCCTGGCCGAGAGCGTGCCGGCCGCCGTGCGGCGCCGCGCGGCCGATGCGCTCCGCGCGCAGGCGGGCGATGCGCCGGGTGCGAGGCAGCGCTACGCCTGGATGGAGCGCAGCCTGGAGCAGTTGGCCGCTGCCGGCGCGCAGGTGGTCCTGGGCGCGGATTCCGGCGTGCGGGATCACTTCTTCGGCTACGCGGAGCAGCGCGAGCTGGAGCTGATGGTGGCGGCCGGTCTGACGCCGGCCCAGGCGATCGTGGCGGCCACCAGCCGCGCGGCGGAGATCCTGGCTCTCGACGAAGTCGGCAGCCTGGCGCCCGGCAAATCGGCCGACTTCGTCGTGCTGGACGCCGACCCGCTCGAAGACATCACGAACACGCGGCGCATCGCGGACGTGTACCTGCGCGGCGCGCGCGTCGACCGGGCGGCGCTGCGAGCCGGATGGGCCGAGTGACGGTCGCGGCCGGGCGCGCTAGAATCGCTCCTGGCGGAGGCCACGGACGACCATGCTGATCGAATGGACCGAGTTCGTCGACTTTCTGCGGACGCGCGTCCAGGAGCTCGCCGCCACCGAGCTGGACCAGGTGCGGTACGGCAGCGTGGACCTGGCCTTCCTGCTCACCCTGGTCGTCGCGGCGGCCACCATCCTCACCATGTTCCGCCTGGTGATTCGCCGCCGCAGCCACTCGCGGCACCATTCCGGCCATCTCATCGATTACAAGCTGCAGCGCGGCCCGGTGGTGCGGGCGCTCTACCACCTGCCGAAGCTGATCCTGATCCTGGCGGTGGTGGTGCTGCTCGTGGCCGTCTCCGACCCCTTCCTGACCGCCACCGAGGAGATCGTGGGCGACGTGGAGTCGCGAGTGCGGGTCGACCTCGTCGACACGTCGCTGTCGATGGCCTGGGAGTTCCCCGACACGGGCCGGTCGCGGGCCGAGGTCGCGCGCGAGGCGCACCTGCAGTTTCTGGAAATGCGCCGCGAGAAGAACGATCGGGTGTCGCTGTGGATGTTCTCGTCCTATCCCTACATGGTGGACGACTTCATCCTCGACGACGAGATCTACTACTTCCAGGTGTTCGAGGCCCCGTACGTGACGGTCAGGCTGCTGGCGCCCCAGTTCCGGAGCACGCGTGACCAGATCTACGTCCCGCCGGACAAGGTGCGGATCATCCCGACCGAGGGGACGACCAACCTCGTCCGGGCGCTGCAGTCGATCGTGAGGCACTTCGACAGCGACGAGGCGAGCGCCGGCGGCGCCGCCAACCAGCACCGCGCCGTGCTCATCATCACGGACGCGGACGTGGACGAGGTGCCGCTCGCCGAGCTCGCGGCGCTGGCCCGGCGCAACATCGTGCCGTACATGATCTACATCAACGTCGGCGACACCGACCGCAGCAGCATTTCCGCGCCGGAGTCGCCCCCGCTGGTCGACACCATTCGCGAGTACGGCGGCGACTACTTCGACGTCACCGATCAGGACAGCCTGATCCGCGCCTACGAGGCCATCGACGAGCTCGAGGCGGTGCGCGTCGACCTGACGCATCGCGCCGTCAAGACGCCCATCTACTCCCGCTTCCTGCTCGTCAGCCTGGCGCTGCTCGTGGTCGGGATTCCGGCCGGCTTCCTGGCCGAGCTGCTGTGGGGCACGCATCCCTGACGACGCGGCGGGTTGCGCGTGCGCGGCATCCTGGTAAAAGATGAAGGGACTGGAACGCGTCGGTCAGGCGGGGAGGTGGCAGATGGGGAGCAGGGCTGTCGCGGTATCGTGCGGAGCAATCGCCGTGGTCCTCGGGCTGGCGCTCGCGGGCACGAGCGCGCTGGCGCATCATATCGAGGTCAACGAGTTCGATCGGTCCAAGGCCGTTACGCTCACCGGCGAGGTCGTCCGGGTCGAGTGGATCAACCCGCACCCCTGGATCCACATCAGCGTCGCCGGCGACGACGGCCGGGCAGAGCGCTGGATGGTCGAAGCCGCCGCGCCGATGAACCTCCTCCGCCGCGGGTTTTCCCCCGACTCGATCCGGCCCGGCACGCTCATTACCGTCGAGGGCTACCAGTCGAAGCACGGCACCCCGCTCGCGAGCGGCCACACGCTGACCTACGCGGACGGCAGCCGGTTCTACATCGGCTACCTGGGCCTCACCGGCACGGCGGAAGCCGGCAACTGATCCGCGGGCGGCCCCACAAGGTCACTCTTGTTTGCCGATAGAAAGCTTATGATCCCCGTGTGCCTGCGGTGCTCCTCGCCTGGATTGGTCAGACCGACCTCGACTGCGCGGCGGGGAAGCGGCAAGGCACAGGTCCCATTGCCAGCGTCGTAGCGGCCCGCGCCTTCGACGCGCTGGTGCTCCTCTCGAACTACGCAGCCGAACGAAACCGGCGGTTCACCCACTGGCTGACCGGGGCGGGCTCACCTCCCGTTCACCTCCGGTCGGAGCCCTTCGACGATCCGACCGACTATGGAGCGATCCACGACGCGGCCGTCCGGGCACTCGATTTCACCCGGGAGACGTACGGTGCGGACGCGGACCTGGCGGTACACGTCAGCCCCGGGACGCCCGCCATGCAGGCGGTCTGGGTCCTGCTTGCCAAGACCCGCTATCCCGCCGAGCTGATCCAGTCGCACGCGCAGACCGGCGTCCGCACGGTGTCCGTGCCGTTCGACATCGCCGCCGAGTACGTGCCGGCGCTGCTGCGGGAAACGGACGAGAAGCTCGCCCGCCTGAGCGCGGGCCTGCCGCCCGCATCCCCCGCACTCGAACGGATCATCGGCCGGAGTCCGCTGATGGTGCGCGCGAGGACACGCGCGCAACGGGTGGCGCCGCACGATGTCACCGTCCTGATCGAGGGAGAGTCCGGAACCGGCAAGGAGCTGTTCGCGCGGGCGATCCACACCGGGAGCCGCCGCCTGCGCGGCCCGTTCGAGGAAGTCAACTGCGGCGCCCTGCCGGACGGACTTGTCGAGTCGCTGCTCTTCGGCCACGAGCGGGGCGCGTTCTCCGGCGCGGACCGCACCCGCGCCGGACACTTCGAGGCTGCGTCCGGCGGCACGCTCTTTCTGGACGAGGTCGGGGAGCTTCCGCTGGCCGTGCAGGTGAAGCTCCTGCGCGTGCTGCAGGAGAGAACCGTCCGCAGGCTCGGATCAGACCGCGACATCGCCGTCGACGTCCGGATCATCGCCGCGACGAACCGCGACCTGCGGGCGGAGGTTGCAGCCGGCCGGTTCCGGGAAGACCTCTTCTACCGGGTCGCCACCGGCGTGATCCGGCTGCCGTCTCTCCGTGAGCGCCCGGGCGACCTGACGCCGCTCATCGATCACTTTCTGGCCGCGGCGAACCGCAAGTTCGCCGACCAGCCAGGTGTCGAGCAGAAGACCCTTTCTCCCCCGGCAAGAAACCTTCTGCTGCGGCACGCGTGGCCCGGCAACGTCCGCGAGCTCCAGGCGACCATCGATCGGCTCGTGCTGTGGGCGCCGAATCCAGCCGTCACCGCGGACGATGTGCAGGAGGAGCTGCTGGCGACCGTCCGGGATGCCCCGGCCGATCTCCTGGGCCGCCCCCTTGGCAACGGCCTCGAGCTCCCGAAACTCGTGGCCGATCTGGCGCGCCACTACCTCGAGCGCGCTCTCGCGGAAGCGGCCGGGAACAAGACGCGCGCCGCGGAGCTGGTCGGCTTGCCAAGCTATCAGACGTTGACGAACTGGATGAACCGCTACCAGGTGAAGGTGCCCGTCGGGAAGCGCCGACGATGATGGCACGGACGTTGCTACGTAGGTGTGACGATGCCGGATGAACAGCAGGACCGCGCCACCAGGGCGCCGCTGATTACCGCGTTCGAGATCGAGAACTTCAAGGGGATCGGCCGGCCCGTCCGGGTCGATCTGCGGCCCCTCACGCTGCTCTTCGGGAGCAACAGCGCGGGCAAGAGCACGATCCTCCATGCGCTGTGCTACGCCCACGAGATCCTGAGCCACCGCAACGTGGATGCGCATGCGACGGTGCTGGGCGGAGACCAGATCGATCTGGGGGGCTTTCCCAACTTCGTCCACGGGCATGACCCGAAGCGCAAAGTGCGGCTTCGCTTCGAGTTGGACATGCGTGGTCGAGATTTGCCCGAGCTCGCCGGGCTGTATTCCGCCTCCGCGTGGGAGTTCGACGAACCTCCCCTCGTCGGTGAGTCGGCCTGGGTGGAGCTCGTGGCCGAGTGGAAGGCGGGAGTGGCGATCGTCGGAAGCTACATCGTGGGACTTGACGGAAGAACCGTCGGACGCATTGGTGCCGGGGATGGTATCGAGGCCGAACTGGTAGTCAACCTGTCGCATCCGTTGTTGGAGCGGGAGAAACGGGACGTGGCGAACGCCCTGTCAGGTACAACGAGCCAGGTAGGCGAAGGCCCCGCGTCGGAGCCGTATGGCGGGGAGTCTCAACGCTTGAAGGTGCTCTTGGGGTCCGCACTACCAAATCTTGATCGACATCTGGAGATCGACGCTGAGAGTTGGGACGATGACGAACTGCGGAGGCTCCAATACCGAGTCTCGATGCTGCTCGTGGGCGTGGGTCGCCTCTTGCGGCAAGAGGTGGCGACTCTCAGATACATTGGTCCACTGCGCGATTTGGAGTCCCGAGATGACCTGAGGCGCGGGAACCGCGGACCGTTGGCGGACGAATTCGTGCAAGAGCTGTTCTATGAGACCGTACCGCCTCCTCGGCGTTGGGCGAATGGCACTGCGGCTTGGGAGCTCCTGAACGAGAGTGCCCGGCACAACACCGAGGTCGTTCGCGATACGAGCCGCTGGTTGTCGCATGCGGATCGGCTCGATACCGGCTACGAGCTGCGCGTGCGGACCGTCGTGGAGTTGCCAGGAGACGAACCGCTGGTGGCCGGCATTCTGGATTCGAGGCAATTCAAGACAACGCGTGCCGGATCGGATCGGCCGGAGCCCGAAGCGAATCAGTCACCCAGCGAGATTTTGAGGGCCGCGGATCCGTCTCTGGTTGATGCGCTCGTCGATAGGATCAGGAACGGCGTTCGCAGCCGAGTCGAACTCGTGTCGACCCGGATCGACCGGCCCGTGCGGACATTCGACGTCGGCGTCGGTATCTCGCAGCTCCTCCCGGTCGTCGTCGCCGCGCTCGATCCGAATCGCCCGACGATTACCGCCATCGAGCAGCCGGAACTCCACGTCCATCCCAGATTGCAGGTCGAGCTCGGTGATCTGTTCGCGCAGCGGGCCGTCAAGGGCGGGATTTTTCTCATCGAGACCCACAGCGAGCACCTCTTGCTGCGGCTCATGCGGCGCATGCGGCAAACCAGCGACAAGACGTTGCCCGAAGGCGCCCCCGGATTGCTTCCGCAGGACGTCGCAGTGCTCTTCGTCGAGCCGGACGGCAGCGAGACATTGGTCCGAGAAATGCCGCTAAACGAACGCGGCGAACTGGTGAAGGCGTGGCCAGGGGGCTTCTTCGAGGAAGACTTGCGCGAGATCTTCTGATGCCGCTGCTCGCCGACTACGCCATCACGCCCGACGTGTTCGATGTGGCCTCGTACTCGAGCTCGGGCGAGTGTGAGGCCCGCTTGGACAACATCCGGCAAGTCATGCTCACCGAGGGGGTCGTTCGCGACTTCCGCGATGGGGAGTGGCATGCCACTTTCAAACCCGACGCGCGTCAATGGCACCGTCGAGGCGCGGAGCTCGTCAAGAAGCTGGCCACGCAGGGACGGCTCGTTCCGTATCCGCCGGCGCTGCCCGATCCGCCCCTGAACGATCGAGACTGGTGCGCCGAGGCCCTGGCGACCCACGAGCGGAGGCCGCTCACCGGCGGCGTGATCGTGACGGAGTCGGTCAAGGACTGCTACCGGAACGAGCAGGCGGTCGCCCGCATCGACCGGTTGCCGAGCGCACCGTGGTGGGCTGCGAGAAGCCCGTCAGTCCGGCTGGCCCGGACCCTTGCCGAATACGAGACGCATCTCGATCCGATCCTGCGCTGTTCCAACTCGCTCATGTTCATCGATCCGCATCTGGACCCCGCCAAGCCGAGGTACGGAGGATTCGGCACGCTCCTGCAGCGCGCCGGACTGAGGACGCCCGCGCCACGAATCGAGATCCACCGTGTGTGCTATGAGGGCGCTGGTCGAGGCCGGTGGTTCCCGGATTTCGGACCCGCGTTCCGTGGTGCTCTGACCGAATCGTTGCGCGTCGCCGGTCTCACCGCAACCGTTCACATATGGGACGATTTCCACGATCGCTACCTGATCAGCAACCTCATCGGAATCTCGTTGCCGAACGGCTTCGATACCTCCAGCGCCCCCGCTACCGTTACGACATGGCCTCGACTCGGAAGGAGAGACCGTGACGATATACAGCGGGAGTTCGATCCGGCCGCCCGACGACATGCTCTGCGAGACTGCTTCGAGGTTCCATAAGTAGACTTCAGCGCTGGCCAGATATTGAACCCTGTTAACCGGACGAACCGCTACCGTATGATGCTCGGCGAAGTGACTCGCAGATGATGGCGCGCCCTTTGCTCGATGAGTGTGACGATGCCGGATGAACACAATCGCCGTACCGAGGCCGAGCGGTCGAGGCCGCTTGCGGAAGCCCCGGGCGATGGGGTAGGGACCGGAGACTCGGCGTCGCCGGGGAGGTCGTCGCTCATTACCGCCGTCGAGATCGAGAACTTCAAGGGGATAGGCCGGCCGGTCCGCGTAGATCTACGCCCGATCACGCTGCTCTTCGGGCGCAACAGCGCCGGCAAGAGCACGATCCTCCACGCGCTCTGCTACGCACACGAGATCCTGAGCCATCGCTCTGTTGATGCCCGCAAGACCGAGCTTGGGGGCGACCAGATCGACCTGGGCAGCTTCCACACCTTGGTCCACGGGCACGATCGGGACCGGACTGTCCGGCTGCGCTTCGAGTTGAACCTCGAGAAGTGGCGGGTACCCGATCCGCTGTGGGACAAGATCGATTCTCCCATCGAGATCGATGGGATGGGTGACTCCGGACTTACGGAACTGTCAGGAACGGTCAAGACTGGATGGGTGGAGCTGAAGGTCAACGGGCGACACGGGCGGCCTGAGTTGGTCAGCTACGAGGTGGGCGTCAATGGTGCGCTGGTCGGCCGCTTTCTCGCGACCGACAGAGCACGAACAGTGCTGGAATTCAACTCGGCACATTCCTTGCTGCACGTTGCGTTTCGGCCGCCTCGCCCGTTTGCGTCGACCATGGGGGCGCCGGAGCGAGAAGTGTCGGCCGGCCATCAGGGATCCAACGCAGACCGGGTGCGTGAAGCAGCCGGCCCGAAGCCCGACGACTCGCAGCCGTGTCGCGTGACCGTGCACGAGCTAGCCGCTCCCTTGCCGTATTGGCAGGAGCTCTTGCGCTTCGATGAGCGTGAATTGGAACGTGGTGTCGACTACGTCGATGTGCCGCACTTCAGCGTGCTGGCGTCGGCCCTGCTCGTCGGCATCGGGCATGACCTGCAGAGCGAGTTGGCTGCGTGGCGATACATCGGCCCGATCCGCAATCTGCATCCACACCGCGACGTCAAGTCCCGGACACCCGACATTTCGCAATGGGTCGACGGATCGGCCGCCTGGACGCACCTTCTTGGCAGCGCCGGTCCGGGACTGATCGATGAGGTAAGCGCCTGGCTTGCGCGCGCCGACCGGCTCGACACCGGCTATGCGCTGCGTGCCCGGTCCATCCTGAGAATCAGCGAAGGAGATGCGAAGCTGGCCTCTGCGATGCGAGAGTACCATCAGCTCAAGAAGAGGTTCGGAAGTGCGGGCGGAGCAGTCGACCTTGACGCCTGGGTACGTCAGCAGGCAGAGAACCTCGTCGGCAGCGTGGAGGGTGCGATACGCGTCGCTACGGCCATGTGCCGCCAGATGCGGGCGCGATTCGCCGACGTCACGAGAGTTGATCAGGCCGACTACCTCGAGGTCGAGGTGCAGGAGGCCGCGCAAGGGACGGAATTGGTCGACCGGTACCGGCAGCACCTGTGCCATTGGGGATCTGTGGACGCGATCGAGGTGCGGATCAAGGCGCGTAGCAACGACGAGATCCAGATTCCTGCAACATGGCCATCCGAGGACCACCACCGTCTGGCTGAGATAATCGCCAGGCTGGATGGACGCGACAAGTACCGCGAGGAGATACGGCGGCTCAAAGCCAAGGATGATGACTCTGCGGAACTGCTCGCGGAGTGTGATCGCAGGCTTGCCGAGCTCTCTGGCGATGATCAGTCTGGAGACGAAGTGCTCGAAGCGAAGGTCCTGATCGAGAACGTGAGGGCCAAGACCAGGGAGATGGCGGCTGTCTATGCCGCTGGCGGGAACGTCGAGTGGAGCGAGACGCAACTCAAAGTGTCCGGCATCGACGAGCTCGAGGCACGCGTGGAGCTGACGCGGAAGGACTATCGCCAAGTGGCCGGACTCGTCGCCAAGATGGAACGACGCGACTTCACGTCGGCGGAGCTCGACGAGCTCGCCGCAGCCGTTGGGGCCAGCCCGCGTGAGCGAGAGCTCCAGCTCGTTACCAACGCGACGGGACTGCCTGTATGGACATCTGACATCGGCACTGGCATCTCCCAGATCCTGCCCGTGGTCGTTGCTGCCCTCGATCCCGATCGTCCCGGAATCACCGCCATCGAGCAGCCCGAGCTGCACGTCCATCCCAAGATGCAGGTGGAGCTGGGTGACCTCTTTGCGCAACGCCTCGACCAGGGCGGAGTCTTCCTCATCGAGACCCATAGCGAGCACCTGATGCTGCGCCTGCTGCGCCGCATCGAGGAGACACACAGCGGGGAACTGCTGGACGGAAAGCCGCCCCTGAGGCCGGAGCAGGTTTCCGTCGTGTTCGTGGAGCAGATCGACGGTGAAGTCAGGACTACGCCGCTACGGATCGACGAAACGGGCGAATTCAAGGACCGCTGGCCGCACGGGTTCTTCCACGAGCGTGCCGATGAGCTCTTCTGATGCTTCGCGAATACGCGGTCGAGCCGGATCTCGTTCCGACATGGCTGGATCGCGAGACAGGCCGGTACTTCCTCGACAATTTCGGGCTCGGGACCCCACGCATCATGTCGCGGTATCCCCGCAAGCATTGGAAGAGGCTCGTCTGGGCGGCTTGGCGCGCGAGCAACGACGGCAAGGAAAACGAACAGACGCGGATGGAGACGTTGGTCCAGCGATTGTCAGAGGTCATGGTGAAACGCCGGAATGCGGTTTGGGATCCGAGCCGGCCCTGGTTGGATAGTGCGGTCGAGGAACACATGAGAGCGCCGTTCCATGCCGTTCTCGCCCGCAGCAACCCGGCTGGTCATGATCGGATCCTGATTGCCGGCGACGTGGACGGTCGCACGCCGCTCTGGGCCGTTGATCATGGCGACACGATACCGAGGAAGGCCGAAGCAATCGCTGGTGCCGTCGGAGACATGTTGCGAGTGGCGACCGACATCGTCTTTGTCGATCCGCACTTTGCCCCGCACCGGCGGCGCTTCTTCGACGTTCTCGATGCATGCTTCGGAAAGTGTTTCGAGGGCAGGGTTGCCGATGTGCCCCGAATCCGACTCTTCAGTTCCACTCGGGATGAGAATGGCGAATTCGAGTTCTTCAAGAAAGAATGCCGCAATCGGCTACCAGTCACGCTGCCTGATGGCCAGGAGGCGACAATTCGCCGCCTGCGGGAGCGGCGGCCGGTCGGCGAGAAGCTTCACAACCGGTACATCTTGACGGAGCTTGGCGGCGTCAGCTTCGGCACCGGTCTGGATAGGGAGGAAGCGCTGGGTCACGCAACGGATGATCTGAACCTGCTCGGTCGTGACCAGTATGAAAGACGTTGGCGGCAGTACGCGAGCGAGCCGCCGGCGTTCGACCAGCCGGAAGCCCCGATTGTCGTCACCGGGACCGGCCGGATTTCCTGAGCACGGCGTCCTACCCGCGTGCTGCAGCAGCGCGAACCTCCTCAGAACCGGAAGCCGAGCGACATCAGGAACGTCCGGCCGCCGTCGACGCCGGCCCGCCACGGCGGATAGTCGCCGGCCGAGGTCCCTTCCCCGAAGCGCGGTCCCTCCACGTACGTCAGCGGCAGCCCGAGATCGTCCAGCGGCCCGTCGTAGTTCGGCTCCACCGTGGTGTCCCAGCCGATGAGCGTGTCGTTGTTGAACACGTTGTACAGCTCGAACTTGAAGTACGGCCGCGCCGTGCGCCAGATCGGCAACTGGTACTGGACCGACGCGTCGAAGAGGCCGTAGCCCTTGAAGCCCTCGGTGCCGCGCGCGTCGAAGTACAGGCTCTGCCCCGTCGGGCCGCTGGCGTAGCCCAGCTCGTCGAGGATGGCCTGCTGCCGGTCGGTCAGCCTGACGCCGCCCGCCACGAGGCTGTAGACCTGCCCCGAGTTGTAGCGCCAGATGCCGCCCAGGTCGACATCGCCGGCCCACCCCAGGTCGAGGCTGTAGATGCCCCAGATGCGCACCTTGTGCCGCTGGAAGTCGTTGAGCCGGCCGAAGGGGTAGTTGCGCTCGGGCGTGAAGATCTCCGGGTAGTTGAACGCGACCGACGCGACACCGGGCTGGTTCGTGGCCTCGCCCTCGAAGTTCCCCTCGTTGCGGAGCTGCACGGTGTAGCTGCCGTCGAGCTGGAAGCGGCTCGTCACGCTGTAGCGGCCGTCGAACTGCAACGCATCGTAGTTGCGCGCCAGCTCGTTGGTGTTGCGGAACACCTCGTTGACGAACGTGCCGTAGCTGCGGCCCTCGTGCATGATCTCGGTCGCGCCGGTCGACAGGTCGAGGAAGTCCTCGATGAAGTTGCCCGCGCGGCGCCGGATGAACGTGGCCTTCAGGTGCCCGCGGTTGCCGAGCGTGCCGCCGGCCGAGACGGTGAACTCCTTCGTGAGCGGCGACTTCAGGTCCGGCTCGAGCATGACGTTCTGCGTCGCGAACGAGCCATCGACGATGCGGTAGTTGTCGACGTCGAACCCCGGCGCGAAGTCGCGGCCCTCTCCGCCCGGGCCGGTGTAGATGCCGATCAGCAGGTCGGGGTTGCCGACGTTCGTGGTCTCGGAGAACTGGGCCTCGCTGTACTTGCCGGCGTAGTGGCTGTAGGTGCTCTGGATGGTGAAGCGCCCGTCGCCGAGCGGGTCGTAGGCGACCCCGAGCCGCGGCACCACCGAGCTCGTGTCGACCGTGGTGATCCCGCCGGTCGCCTCGCTGTCCACCGTCTCGCCGCGCACGCCCAGGTTGAACGAGAAATGCTCGTTCAGCGCCCACTCGTCGTTCACGAAGAACGACGTGGTGTTGATGTCGATCCTGGCGCCGCGGGCGGGCAGCCAGTTGAGGCCGATGGTCAGCGGGCCCGGCGTGAAGATGGGCACGAGCTGCTCGTCGGCGTCGAGCAGCGGGCTGCCGTCCGGGCCGACCGCGTAGTTCGTGCGGAACACCCAGCCGGTCGAGCTCTGCGAGTTGCCGCCGATGTTGGTCGACGTGTAGCGCTCGAAGCCGGCCTTCAGGCTGTGCGAGCCCGCCTGCCGGCTCGACAGGAACCAGGTCACGTTGCCGGTGATCTGCCGGTTGTTGCGGTCCTCCGGATCCGTGGCGTCGAAGTACGGGGCGTTGTAGTGCGCCAGCGCCTGCGTGCGGGTGAGGAACGGAGAGTCGAAGATGTCGGTCGACGTGCCGCCCCCGCCGCGGAACCCGTGCCGCTTCTGCGAGTACTGCACCTCGGCGAACACGTTGTTGGTGAGCGCGCCGCGGTAGGTGCTGACGAACAGGTCCTGCGGCCTTTCACGGTCGATGATCGTGCTCGGCACGACACTGAAGCCGAACGTCGAGCCGGTGTCGGTGAAGGCTCGCCGCAGGTAGTTGCCCGACAGCGTGTGGCCTGGCGCGAGGGTCGCGGTCAGCTTGAACTGGTTGCGGTCCTCCCTTCCGGCGGTGTCGTAGCGGATGCGCGTCTCGTTGAACGTGTTCGTTCCTTCCTGCCTCGTGATCAGGCCCGAGTAGAAGAACCACAGGCGGTCCCGGACGAGCGGGCCGCCGAGCGTGATCTCGTGGTCCAGGTTGTCGCCGAGGTCGCCCTCGCGCGGCTCGTCCTCGAACGGCGTCAGCGAGGTCCAGGACGACGGGCTGTACATGTTGAGCCGGTAGCTGCCCGCGAAGTCGTTGCCGCCGCTCCGGGTGATGATGTTGATGACGCCGCCGGAGAACCGCCCGTACTCGGCGGAGATCCCGGACGTGAGCACCTGGGTCTCCTGGATGGCGTCCTCGACGAAGAGACTGTTGGCGATGCCGAAGAGGTTGTCGTTGATGTCGACGCCGTCCACGAGAAAGATGTTGTCGTAGGCGAACGCGCCGTTGATGGTGACCTGGCCCACGTTCGGCGTGTTGTCCGTCAGGCCGGGCTGCAACTCCGCGATGCGCCACGGTTGGCGGCTCGTCGGCAGCGCGTGCACCTCGTCCGCCGTGATGTTCGAGCTGGTGATGGTCGTCTCGATGGGCGTCGGCACGACCCCCACCACCTCCACGGTCTCGACGACGCCGGCGGGCGCCATGGCCGCGTTGACGCCGACATCGCCGCCCAGCGGCACGGTCGCCGTCTCGACCACCTCGGCGAACCCGGAGAGCTCGAAGAAGACGTGGTACTCGCCGGGCGGGAGCGCCAGGATCCGATAGTTGCCGTTGATGTCGGTCACGGTCGTGCGCAAGCCCTGCAGCGCGTCGGACCGGACGGTCACGGTCACGCCGGGCAGGACGAGGCCCTGGGCGTCGAGCAGGGTGCCGCGGATGGTGCCGGTCTGGCGGCCCTGGGCCGCGGCGCCGGTCGCCGTCGCGGCCAGCAGGGCGGCGGTCAGCAGCAGGGCTTTCGTGGGTACGGCTGGAAGAAAGTGAGACATCGTCAACCTCGATGGTTGGGGTTGGCACGGTGATACCGTGGCGGGATCAGTGCAGATTCTGCTATGTGTCATATGGATTACTGACACGTTACTCCCCATGAATCCAGCATACACGGAACGGTCGCCCCGCTGCGGGTGGACCGGCGAGCGCGCCATGGTGGCGCCACGGCGCCCGACGCGTTAACCTGCGTTACGTGGGCGGGGAGCCCGGATTGGAGGAGGGGAGTGGGCGGTTTCTTCAGGCGGCGGAGATTCCTGTCGGGGCTCGGGCTCGGTGTGCTCGCGGCGCCGTTCGCGGCGCAGGATGTCAGCGCGTCCCGGGCCGGCGGGCATCCGGGCGGGATCGGATCGGGAGCGGCGAGCCTGGAGTCCGGCGAGCTGCGCGACCGGTTCGAGATCCGCGAGCTGCTCGAGCGCTACTCGCACACGGTGGACTTCATGGACTGGGAGCGGCTCGATACGGTGTTCACCGACGACGCCACGGTCGACTACTCCGCGCTCGAGGACTCGTTCGGCGACTGGCCGCACTTCGCGCGCGGCCTGCAGGAGATACGGCGGCTGTACGAGATCGTCATCCCGCCCAACTACGGCACGCTGCACCACATGTCCAACCACCTGATCGCCCTGTACGGCGACGAGGCCCGGGTGCGGACGTACATGCACGTCGGCGGGGGCAGCGCGTTCGCCGGCGTCTACCTGTGCGGCGTCGTGCGGACCGCGTCCGGCTGGCGCATCCGCGATTACTCGTGGGCGGCGCACACCCGGGAGAATCCGGCCGACGCCGAGCGCATGCGCGCCTGGATGCGGAAGCCTGCCGAGCGGGTCTGAACCCACGTCGGCACGGGCGAGCGGGCAGAGCGAGCGCTTCGACTCTTTCCGGGGAAGCGGCCGAACGAGAGAGTTGGCGGGCGGCGCCTGCCGCGCGGACGCCGCCCGGCCGGTCTACTGCGCCGGGCGGCGAGCCGCGGCCTGGCCCTCCACGGTGTAGGTGAAGAAGCCGATCATCATCTCCTCCCACGTCTGGTCGCCCCAGCGAACCGTCGCGGTCGGGTCGGGATTCGCGCGGTTGGCCGCCGAGTTGTCGAAGTGCGCGCTGACGTGCATCTTCGACCCCCTGGGCAGCAGGAGCGGCTCGGCCAGCCAGTAGTCCGTCTGCCAGCCGAAGTCGAAGCGCGGCACGCGCAGGACGATCTCGGTCCGGCCGTCAGGGTAGGTGACCGTGTAGGTCATGTCCTTGCCGCGCAGGTGCATGTGCGGGTGCATCGTCCACACCCTGACGTCCGCGCTGAAGGTCGCCTCGGCCTCGACCTCGTGGTTCGCCGCGCCCGGCGGCAGCTCGAACACGGGGTTGAGGATCATGCCGGTGCGAATCTCGTGCGCGGGCGGCTGCTTCGCGAAGATGAGGCCCAGCTTCGAGCGGTCCACGCCCGGCTCGCCGTCGGTCGTGTAGTGCATCTGGAAGACCAGCGTCGAGCCGGCCGGAATGCGCTTGGCGGTGCCGGGCAGGTAGACCGGCGCATCCTCGCCCACCGCCCAGTTGACCAGCATCGCGTCTCCGCCACCCACGGGACGCTGCCCGGCGCGTGCGGCCAGCGCCCGCAACGCCTGCGGGGACGGCCGCTGTCCCGCGGGCAGGATGGGCCGCACCGCTACCACCCCGGGCCGCGTATTCGGCTCCGGCTCCCGCACGTAGACGACGATGTGGTGGACGTGCGCGCGGTCGCCGGGGCGCGCCTCGCCCGCCTGCATCCAGCGGTCCTCGGTGAAGTTGGTGGGCACGTCGAAGTACTGGTACTCGACCGTGCCGGTAGCCGGCACCTCGTAGTCGACGGGCATCTCGAAGACCATGTCCGGGGTGCCGATCTGCCAGCCCTCGGTGAGCTCGGGCAGCGGCGGCAGATCCGCCGGATCGCCCTCGCGCGCCCCGCCCGTCACCCAGGCGGCGATGGTGTCGATCTCCGGCTGCATGAGGCTCAGGTCGTTGCGGAAGACGCCGTAGCGCCGGTCGGCGTGCCACGGCGGCATCTCGCGCGTGGTCACCTTCTCGTGAATCGCGCGCGCCCAGGGTCGTGCCTCGCGGAACGTGATGAGCGACATCGGCGCCACCTCGCCCGGCCGATGGCAACTGATGCACTTCCCGTAGAAGATCGGCGCGACGTCCCGGCTGAAGGTGGGGACGCCCGCGTTGTCAGCGGGGGCCTCCTGGGCGCTCGGATGTCCGCTGAGCGGACTCCCGCCCAGCCATATGCCGACGGCAGCAACGAAGACGCCGGCCCGAATCACGTTGCAGATCATGTCTCCTCCCGTCCGCCGCGTACCTGCCAACGATACCACGCAGCACTCGCGCCCCCGGCGGGCCACCGAACTCCGGGCCGAGGTGCGGCGGGTATACAATCGGGCCTGTTCCGTCTCACAGAGCAAGGAGGACTCATGGCCCGCAACCTGGTCTTGGCCGGCGTGCTGGCGCTGCTGCCCGCGGGTGCGCTCGCTCAACCGGACGCCGCGACGTTCCGCACGCCATGGGGCGACCCGGACCTGCAGCATGTCTGGACCAGCTCCACGCTGACGCCGCTGGAGCGGCCGGACGAGCTGGCGGGGAGGACGGCGTTGACGGCGGAGGAAGCGGCCGCATCGACGCAGTTGGAGCTGCGGCGCATCGACGGCGATCAGCGCGTGGGAGAGGGCCGGGGAGACCGGCAGGAGGACACGCCGGACGGGCGGACGGACGTCGGCCGCGCGTACAACGAGTTCTGGCGCGAGCGGGGCCGGATGCTGCGGCAGACGTCGCTGATCGTCGATCCGCCGGATGGACGCATCCCGTACAGGTCGGGCGGGCGGCCCGCCGAGTCCCCGTATCACGGCGGGGTGGGCGAGTACCCGGCCGGCCCGGAGACCCGCGGTCTGGCCGAGCGGTGCATCGCCTGGGGCAGCGCCGGGCCGCCGATGCAGCCGACCACCTACAACAGCAACTTCCAGTTGCTGCAGACTCCCGACCACGTGGCGATCGTCAACGAGATGATCCACGACGTGCGCATCGTGCCGCTGGACGGCCGGCCGCACCTCGCGTCGGGCGTCCGCCAGTTGCTGGGCGATTCGCGGGGCCACTGGGAGGGTGAGACCCTGGTGGTCGTCACGGCCAACTTCACCGACAAGACGCGCTTTCGCGGATCCAGCCCGGACCTGCACCTGGTGGAGCGGTTCACACGGGTTGCTGCCGATACGCTGCTGTACGAGTACACCGTCGAGGACGAATCCGCCTGGACGCGGCCCTGGACCGCCGCCTGGCCGCTCAGCAGCCTGCGGTCGCAGCTCGGGGCGGAGCCGGGCAGCGTTGGCGCGCACCTGTTCGAGTATGCCTGCCACGAGGGCAACTACGGCATGACGAACCTGCTGGCCGGCGCCCGCGCCCTGGAACCCTCGCGCGACTGATCCCCGCGGGCAGGGCGCCGCTCCGGCGCGAGCGGTGCCCTGCGTACTCACACCGCTGGACAGTCCGCATCTGTATGTAGACCATCGCGTCCGGCGCGGCGTGCTCTGCGAGGAACCCGGTCGGCGTTGCGGCGTCGGTGCGCGGCACGACGACCGCGCGGACCTTTCCGGACAACGCGGTCCTTCACGCCGGCGACGGCGGTCTTGCCGACGGCCCCGCAACTCAGCCCGGCCCTGCCGAGCGTGGCGCGGTCGGGCCGGGCGGCACCCGCCCGGCCGCGCGCTACGCCGTCGCCGCCGGGCCGGACGCCTCCGGCTTCCCGGCGTCGGTGCGCGGGGTCCACAGCACGTCGATCGCGTAGCCGAGGTCGAGCCGGCCGCCGCCCCCGACCGGGGTCGCCGCGTCCGGCCCGATGCGGATGCCGGCCGCGTGCAGGCGGCCCGCGGTCGGTGCCAGCGCCGGCCCCGTCCACTCCTCGGCGGGCGGCGCCGCCGGCAGCAGGCGTCCGTCCGGCCAGCGGAACTCGGCCGCGCCGTCAGGCCCCAGGCGCACCGTGAACCCCTCCTCGTGCACCGCCCGATGGTGCCGCCGGCACAGCCGCACCAGGTTCGAGAGCTTCGTCGCCCCGCCGTCCGCCCAGTGCTCCACGTGGTGAACATCGCAGTGCCGCGCCTGGCAGCCCGGGAACCGGCAGCGCCGGTCGCGCGCCTCCAGCGCCCGCCGCAGCGCCGGCGGCACCGTCCGCGCCTTGCGTCCCACGTCGAGCACGGCGCCGTGCCCCGCATGCCGCATCACCACCAGCGCCGCATCGCACGCCAGCCGCCGCGACGTCTCCGCGGAGACGCGTAGCCCGTCGGCGTCCTCCAGCGCGGCTTGGCCGGCCGGCGGCGCCGGCCGCAGGCATGCCGCCTGTGCGCCTGCCCCGACCGTGCCGCCGCATCCGCATGCCGGCGCGTCGGTTTCGGCGGCAGCCTCTGCCCGCTCGTGATCCCCGGTCCCAGCGGCCGCGGCCTCGTCTCCGGATAGGCTTGCCACCCCATGGGCATCGGCGCTGCTACTGCCCCGCGGCGTCTCCGCGGAGACGCGAACCGCGCCCGCTTCCGCCGGACCGGCGGCGTCCGGCAACGGCGCCGGCTGGCGCCCGCCGTCGTCGCCGACGTCAGCCGGCGACACAACCTGCAGCGACTCGGCCTCGACGTGCAGGACCACCTGGTAACGGTCGCCCACCGTCCCCCGGTCCAGCCCGCCCGCCAGCGCGCTCTCGGCCACCAGCCCCAGCGCGTCCGCCCGCCGCTGCCCCGTGCTCGTCTCCGCCGCCTCGTCCGGGGACACCTCCGCCCGCAGCCGGTCGGCCGCCGCCTCCAGCGCCTGCCGCACCACCGCCCCCACCTCGGGCGCCAGCCGGCCGCGGACGACCACCATTCCGTCGTCGTCCACCCAGGTCTGCAGCTCGCGCCCCTCGTGCCGCTGCCGGTCGGCGTCGGCCTCGGCCTGCCGGTCCACGCGCTGCCACGCCCGGGTGAGCCGCTCGACCTGGGCGGCCGTGGCGCAGCGGGCGCAATCAAGCAGCCGCGCCTCGTTGGCCGGCGTGGCCACCCGCGTCAGCGCGCGCACCTTCGAGTAGGAGAGCTGCCCGCGCCGCATGGCCGTGGCGAGCAGCGGCAGCGCGCCCAGCGCGCGGGCGACGCGCACCTTCTCGCGGGCGGCCCCCGGGGCGAGTCCGGTGCGCCAGTGTAGCCAGTGGGCGCAGGAGGGGAAGCCGGCCCAGCCCTGCCGGGCGTCGAACTCGCGCAGCATGACCAGCAGCTCGTAGGTGGCCGCCTGGATGCGGGCGGCCAGCTTCGCGATGTCGTCGCCGAGCCGCGCGGACGTCTTGCGCCGCCGCGCGATGTCGTCGCCGGGCGGCGCCGGCCCCTGCGGTTCCTGGCCGTCGGGCGCCGGGCCCCGCGACTCCTCGCCCGGCCATACCGGGACCGCCGCGGCGGGCGGACCGACCGGCACGGGGGTCGCCTCGTCCGGGCGAGGCGTCGCAGTCGGTGCCGGTGGGAGAGCTGGTGGGACAGGTGCGCCATGCGGCGTTGCGTCGGGCCGGGGAACAGGGATCATGAATCCATTGTAACCCGTTGTTTTCAAAGGGCTTGAAAGCCGACAGGAGGCGCTTTCCGGGCTTCAGGGTCGCCTCGCGACGGTTTCGACGCGCGGTCGGCCGCCAGCGGCGCGCTGAGGCGGTGTCGAGAGCATTCCACGACCGGCACGCAACTCTCCGAAACTGGGCACCGGATTGGCTGTCAAGGAAGAATTTGGAATCTGGGCCAAGGACGCTGTCTGCAGGCGCACGCCACGGGTCGGGCCCGCGTAGTAGGTCCGGTCCGCATTCAGCCGGGCTTCCACGGCCCCGGCCGCCAAGCGAAGAGCCTGCTGGCGGGCGGCCCGTTCGATGGCCTCGAAATCCAGCCCGTCGACCGCCCCCAGCCCCACGAGCGCTTTGATTTCGGCGTGGACCTCGACCGTGACCCCTTCCCTGAAGCCCCTTTTCTTGCCGCCTCGGGGGCGTCCCCGCGACCGGCCGACAGTCGCGTGTGGCACAGGGTGTCGCTGACCTCGATCAGCTCCCCTCGGAAGTCTCCTCCGCCGATCACGATCGTGACGTGCACCCGCCCCATGCACCCGCCGCTCATCTTGCGCTTGACGCCGCGGGGCTTCTTCTGCTCACGACTGGGGACCACCCGCTCTTCCAGGATCTCGTCCAGCACGCGGTTGCGAGACCGCTCAATGTTGTTTGTGCTGAGCTGGAGCGCTTGATGGAGCGCGATCGATGGTTGTGTCTCCACGAGAGTTCCGCGGATCTTATTGCCCCTACCAGCGGAACGCGCCGGTCGCCAGCGCGCCGGCCGCCATCAGGAGGGTGAGCGCGAACGCGTAGGGGATGGTCCGCCGCTGGTGGTCGCCGAGGTCGACGCCGGCCAGCCCGGTCAGCAGGAACGTCGCGGGCGTCAGCGGGCTGACGGGGAACCCCGTGGTCATCTGGCCCAGCAGCGCGGCCCGGGCCACCTCCACCCCCGGCACGCCGGCCACGCCGGAGGCTTCGGCGATCACCGGCAGCACGCCGAAGTAGAACGAGTCGGGATCGAACAGCAGGCTGAGCGGCATCGCGGCCGCGGCCATCATCGGCGGCAGGTGGGTCGCCGCGCCGGACGGCAGCGCCGCGACCAGGCTCTGTCCCATCGCCGCGAGCATGCCCGACTCGCGGAGGACGCCGGCGAAGACCCCGGCCGCCAGGATCAGCGCGACCATCGACATGGCGTGGCTGCCGTGCCGCGCGATCTGCTCGCTCTGCGCCGCCGGCTGCGGGTGGTTGACCAGGAGCGCCACGGCCAGGGCGCAGATGAAGACCACGGGCGGCGGCAGCGGCGCGAGCACCAGGGCCGCGAGCGTCGCGGCAGTCAGCAGCGCGTTGAAGGCCAGTCGCCGCGGGCGGACTTGCGCCGTCGCCGTGTTCGGCTCAGTGGCAGGCTCCCCCGCGGGCTGTCCGGCCGGCCGGAGGCGCCGCCGCTCGCAGTGGCCCATCCAGGCCGCGGCCGCGAGCACGCCCAGCAGGCCGAGTGCGAGCGAGGGCAGCAGGGGGCGGAAGAGCAGTCCGACCTCGACCTGGAGGGCGGCGGCCGCCCGCAGCATGGGGCCGCCCCAGGGCATGATGTTCATCGTCCCGGCGGCGAGAGCCGCCGTGCACGCCAGCACGCGCCGGTCGAGGCCCAGACGGTCGTAGACGGGCAGCAGGGCCGGAATCACGATCAGGAACGTCGACGCGCCCGAGCCGTCCAGGTGGCAGAGCATGCTCACGACGGCGGTGCCGGCGACGAGGCGGACCGGATCGCCGCGGCAGCCGCGCACGACGGCGCGGATCACCGGCGAGAACAGGCCGGCGTCGTTCATGACCCCGAAGTAGAGCACCGCGAAGCCCAGCATCGCGGCCGTGCCGGAGACGCCCTGGATGCCCGCCAGCGCGTACGTCCCGATATCGCGGCCGAAGCCGGCCAGCAGCCCCACGCCCAGGGGCACGACGACCAGGGCGACCAGGACGGACGTCAACCGGAAGAGGATCAGGACGAGGAGGGCGGCGATGGTGGCGGCGCCGAGTGCGGTCAGCATCGGGACGCCGCCACCGGGGCGCGCTCAGTCGCGCAGGGCGAAGGTCGACAGCGAGTGGCCGGAGATGATGGCCACGTACTGCCGGCCGTCCACCTCGTAGGTCACCGGGCCGTTGATGATCTGGCTGCCGAGGCTGGCCTTCCACAGCAGGTCGCCGGTGCGGGCGTCCAGGGCCTGGAAGTAGCCGGACCGGGCGCCTGTGAACAGCAGGTCCGACGCCGTCGTGAGGATGCCGCTGCGGATGACGTCCGTCATCTCGAACCGCCACTGCTCCTCGCCGGTCAGCGGATCCAGCGCGAGCACGGCCCCGCGGCCCCCGACCTCGGTCCAGTTGTTGATCGGACCGCGGGTCAGCGTGGGCGGGACGGGCGCATCCGGTACGGGCTGCCAGGTTCTCGGAAAGTCGAGGCGGCGGCCGGTGAAGGACCGGCCCGGGACGTAGACCTGCGGCGCGGCATCGAAGACCGTGGCGTAGTCCTCCCAGGCCGGGACGTAAAACAGCTCCGTCCGCGGGCTGTAGGATGGCGAGTACCAGTTCGTCGCGCCCGATATGCCCGGATACGTGGGCTCCCCGGCGGGCTGCGGGGTCTCGACCGGACGCCCGCTGTCGTCCAGCGCCTCGGCCCAGTTGACCGACACGAACGGGCGGCCGGTCAGAAAGCGGCCCGTCGCCCGATCCAGCACGTAGTAGAAGCCGTTGCGGTTGGCGAACAGCAGCACCTTGAAGAGCGTGTCGTTGCGGGTGATGTCCGCCAGCACCGGAATCTGGACCGCGTCGTAGTCGTACGGGTCGTCCGGCGTGAACTGGAAGTGCCAGCGCAGCTCCCCGGTGTCGGCGTCGAGCGCCACCACCGAGCAGGAGTAGAGGTTGTCGCCCGGCCGCTGCGCCCGGTTGTAGTCGGGACCCGGGTTGCCGGTGCCCCAGTAGATCAGGTTCAGCTCCGGGTCGTACGAGCCCGTGAGCCAGGCTGCGGCCCCGCCGTGCATCCAGGCCTCCGGGTCGCAGTAGGTCTCCGGATTGGGCGGACACGGCTCCCAGGTCTCGTGACCCGGCTCGCCGGGTCCCGGAATCGTGTAGAAGCGCCAGACCTCCTCGCCGGTCTCGGCGTCGAGCGCCGCGATGAACCCGCGGATGCCCTGGTCGCCGCCCGTGGAGCCGACGATGATCTTGCCCTCGACGGCCAGCGGCGCCAGCGTGAAGGCGTAGGCCAGCGTCATGTCCGCCACCCGGGTGTTCCATATCTCCACGCCCGTCGTCGCGTCGATCGCCACGACGTGGGCATCCAGCGTGGCCATGAACACCTTGTCGCCGAGCACCGCCACGCCGCGGTTGTTCGCCCCGCAGCAGGCGAGGTGGTTGGGCGACGTCGGATAGCGGTAGATCCAGAACACGCGTCCGGTCCGGGCGTCGAGGGCGACGATGTCGTTCGGCCGCTGCGTCAGGTACATCACCCCGTCGACCACGATCGGCGTCGTCTGCCACGGCCCCGCCACGGCGGTCTGGTACACCCACTGCAGCGCGAGGCCGCCGACGTTGTCGGGGTTGATCTGGTCGAGCTCGCTGTAGCGTTGGCCGAAGTAGTCGCCCGAGTAGGTCAGCCAGTTCTGCGGCTCGTCCGCCGTGCCGCGCAGGCGGTCGAAGGTCACCTGCGCCGACAGCGGAGCGGACAGCAGGCCGACGAGAACCGTCCCGAGCACCGCGCGCCGGACCATCGCTCCTGAGGTCATTGTCTTCCGTCCCCCGCCGCCTCGGTGGCCATCCGCTCGAGGTTGCGGTTGATCTCGAGGATGTGGCGGATGTCGTGGTTGCCCTCGTGGCAGCCGTACTCGTACAGCGGCCCCTCGATCCTGACCATCGGCAGCTCCACCGTCCACCGGCTCACCCACGTCGTCGGGTCGCTGACCGTGAACTCGTAGTGAATCTGGTCGGGGCTGGCCGTGGGCGTGAAGCGCTCCACGACGTGCAGGGCGCCCGTGGCGCCGCGGAAGCGCCGCCGCTCGGCGTAGTTGCGCGTCTCGATCACCAGCGTGTCGCCTTCCCAGCGCCCGCGCGAGTCGCCGGGGAACTGGCGGATCCGGTCGGAGATGTGCGGGCGCCCGTCGAGCGGGACGATGCGCGGCGGGTTGTTGGCCATCTCGGTGTGCACCACGATGTGGTCCGGGGTCTGGAAGATCTGGTGGATGTCGTTGTACGACGGCGGCATCATCGGCGGTCCCTCGTGCCCCCAGGTGATGCACCGCTCGCTGTGCGGCCGGGTCTCGTGGCTGTCGAACACCTCGCGCATCGCGCGAGCGTGCGCCGCCCGCGCGGCGCCCTGCGGCGTCAGGGCGGGCATCCGGCCGTTGCGCGGGTAGGTGATCAGCGATGTCCGGCGGGTCGACAGGCCCTTCGGCACCGGCGTGCGCAGCCAGATCTCGTTGTCGTAGTGGATGTGGTGGCGTTCCTCCCGCGTGCGGTTGCCCTGGAACTTGTAGCGCTCGAGCTCCTCCCGGTCCTCGAGCTCGATGAGGGTGAGGATTTCGCGCGCGGAGGGATCGACGCCCGCTGCCGTGAGCGTGTCCTGCAGGTAGGCCCACTCCTCCTCGGTGAAGAACTCCTTGTCGGCCAGATGATCGGGCCGCTCGAGCGGCGTGAAGGTCTGGGTCGTCCAGTACCCCTGCAGATCGGGTCGGCCGTCGGGGGTGCGCTGGAACGCCTGCTCCGCTGTCCCGTCCGGGGCGGGCTGCGCCTGATTCTGCGCGGATGCCGGGACCGGCGCCAGGAGCCCGACGGCGACGACTGCTGCCAGCGCGATACGAGCGGCGTGGCTCATCTGATCCTCCCTCGGCTGCGGCCGACTGGCCGCATGGATACGGAGCATGACGTGAGGCGGGAGCGGTGCGCGGCGCGCCGGACCGTCCGGCGCGCCGCGCACGAAGCGGATCTACTTGCCTTCGGCGGCGGCGGCGGCGGCGGCAGCAGCGGCGGCCTCGGCCGCCATCCGCTCGAGGTTGCGGTTGATCTCCTGGATGTGGCGGATGTCGTGGTTGCCCTCGTGGCAGCCGTACTCGTACATCGGCCCCTCGGTCCTGATCATCGGGACTTCGGCGCTCCACGAGCTTTGCCACGTCGTCGGATCGTCGATGGTGAACTCGTAGTGGATCTGGTCCTCGGCGACGCGCGTGAAGCGCTCCACGACGTGCCGGAACTGGTTCGAGCCGCGGTAGTTCCGGCGCGCGATGAAGTTCTTCGACTCGACCACCAGCGTGTCGCCCTCCCACCAGCCGCGCGAGTCGCCGTTGTACTGGCGAATGTCGTCCGCGATGTGCGGGCGCCCGTCGAGCGGGATGATGCGGGGCAGGCCGGTGCCCAGCTCGGTGAAGACGACGACGTGGTCCTTCGTCTGGAAGATCTGGTGGATGTCGTTGTACGACGGCGGCAGTATCGGCGGCCCCTCGTGCCGCCACGCGATGCAGCGCTCCGGCAGCGGCCGGGTCTCGTAGCTGTCGAAAACGTTGCGCATCGCGGCCTCGTGGGCGATGCGCGCGGCGCCCGCGGGCGTCAGGGGCGGAATCCGGCCGTTGGGCGGGTCCGTGATCAGCGACGTCCGGCGGCTCGACAGGCCCTTGGGCACGGGCGTGCGCAGCCAGACCTGGTTGTCGTAGTGCACGTACGACGCGTCGCGGTTCTCCTGATACAGCGCCTCTTCGCGCTCCGCGTCGTCCTCGATGGCGATGGCGTCACGCCGCAGCGGATCGACGCCTTCGGCCGTGAGCTGCCGCTGCAGCTCGGCGACCTCCTCCTCCGTGAAGAACGCCTTGTCGCCGAGGTGCTCCGGACGCTCGACGGGCGTGAAGGTCTGAGTCGTCCAGTAGCCTTGCATGTCCGGGTGGCCGTCCGGCGTGCGCGGCATGGTCCACGCCGCGGACGCGTCAGTCTCGCCCTCGACCTGCGCGGCCGCGGAGACGGGCGCCAGCAGCGTGATGACGACGAGCGCTGCCGATGCAGCAAGAGTGGAGTGCCTCATCAGATCCTCCCCTACCGACCGATGGATACGCGAGTATGACGCCTGCCCGGGGCCGGTGCAAGCGGGAACCGCACCGGCCCGGAGCGGTTCCCGCAACGCCGCGAGGCACTACCTCGACGCCGCGGCTGCCGCCGCCTCGGCCGCCTGGCGCTCGAGGTTGCGGTTGATCTCGAGGATGTGGCGGATGTCGTGGTTGCCCTCGTGGCAGCCGTACTCGTACATCGGCCCCTCGGTCCTGATCATCGGGACCTCGGCGCTCCACCGGCTGGTCCACGTGGTCGGGTCGTCGACGGTGACCTCGTACCGGATCGTATCCTCGGCGACGCGCGTGAAGCGCTCCACGACGTGTCGGAACTGGTTCGAGCCGCGGTAGTTCCGGCGCGCGATGAAGTTCTTCGACTCGACGACCAGCGTGTCGCCTTCCCAGCGCGCGCGCGAGCTGCCGCCGAACTGGCGAACGGTCTCGGGCAGGTGCGGGCGGTCGTCGAGCGGGATGATGCGCGGCAGGCCGGTCCCTATCTCCGTGAACAGCACGATGTGGTCCGGGGTCTGGAAGATCTGGTGGATGTCGTTGTAGGCGGGGGGCAGCATCGGCGGTCCCTCGTGGGCCCAGATGATGCACCGCTCCATCAGCGGGCGCGTCTCGTAGCCGTCGAACACGTTGCGCATCGCGCGCTCGTGCGCCACGCGGGCGGCGCCCTGGGGCGTCATGGGCGGGAACCGGCCGTTGCGCGGATAGGTGATCAGCGAGGTCCGCCGGCTCGACAGGCCCTTCGGCACCGGCGTTCGCAGCCACACCTGGTTGTCGTAATGGACGTACGACGCCTCGCGGTTCTCCTGGTAGAGCGCCTCCTCGCGGACGTTCGGATCCCCGATCTCGACGGCGTCGCGCCGCAGGGGATCGACGCCCTCCGCCGTGAGCTGCCGCTGCAGCAGCGCCAGCTCCTCGTCCGAGAAGAATTCCTGATCGGCCAGCCGCTCGGGCCGCTCGACCGGCGTGAACGTCTGGGTCGTCCAGTAGCCCTGCATGTCGGGCTGGCCGTCCGGGGTACGCGGCAGCGTCCACTCGGCGCCGCCGTCCGCGGCCTCCTGGGCCTGCGCCGCCCCCACGGCGGCGACCGATGTCAACGCTGCGACGACGACTACGGTGACAAGCGCGGCAAGGCTGCGGTGCATCTGACCCTCCCTGATCGCGTACAAGCAATTGTGATTCGAACAGTATACCGCCGCGGCCCTGGCGGCCGCGCCGGTGCGCACGTTCCCCGTCTTACCCCTGCGGCAGCGCGAACGCCACGAGGGAGGCGTCCGGTCCCGCGCCCGTGGCGATGACGATGAACTGGCGGCCGGACCGGGTGACGTAGGTCATCGGGTTCCCGCTCGTCCGGAACTCCGTGGGCGCGCGATGGATCTCGCGGCCGGTGGCCGCGTCGAACGCGTACAGGTAGCGCTCGCCGCCGCCGATGAAGACGATCCCGCTCGCGGTCGACATCGGCCCGTTGTTGCCCGGCGTGCCGAGACGCGCGGGCAGCTCGGCGTCCCGCAGCAGCGGATGGGCCCGAATGATCGGGCTGCCCTCGCCGAACGGCACCTTCCAGGCAATCTCGCCCCGGTGCAGATCGATGGCCACGAGGTTGGCGTAGGGCGGCTTGATCATCGGGATGGCGCCGAGACGGCTCCGCGCGGCCGGCACCTCGCCGGCCAGGCCGCGGAAGATCCCGCCCGACGCGCCCCAGGCGCAGTTGTTCGTGTAGGCGACGTCCACGTCGGGCAGATCGGGATCCGTCGCGCAGACCTGATTCGGCGACACCCCCTCGGACGACCGCACGACGAGCAGGCCGAGATCCTCGATGAACGTCGCGCCGCCCCAGTTCGCGCCGCCCGACTCGCGCGGGCGCATCAGCGTGCCCTGCAGGCTCGGCGGCGTGAACAGCGGCCCGAGCCGGAACTGCTGCATCTGCTCGATCGCCAGCGCGTGCACCTCGGGGGTCAGGTCGTTGGCGTCGTCCAGCGACGTGCCCTGGCCGGCGAACGGCGGCGGCCGGGTGGGGAAGGGCTGGGTCGGCCACGGAACCTCCCCCGGCACGTCGGTCTCGGTGTCGACCGGACGCTCCTCGATCGGCCACACCGGCTCGCCCGTGACCCGGTCGAAGACGTACGTGAAGCCCTGCTTCGATACCTCGGCCACCGCCTCGATGGTGCGCCCGTCGACCGTGATCGTCACCACGTTCGGGGGCGAGGTGAAATCGTAGTCCCAGAGCCCGTGATGGACGCCCTGGAAGTGCCACAGCCGCTCGCCCGTGCGGGCGTCGAGGCACAGGAGCGACTCGGCGAACAGGTTCGCCCCCAGCCGGCGGCCGCCCCAGTAGTCGCCGCTCGGCGTGCTCGTCGGCACGTACAGCAGGCCTCGCTCCTCGTCGAGCGACATCAGCCCCCACACGTTGGCGTGGCCCGTGAAGCGCCACGACTGATCCTCCCAGGTGTCGGCGCCGAACTCGTCGTTCGACTGCGGCACCGTGTAGAACGCCCACCGCCGCTCGCCGGTATGCACGTCGAAGGCCTGCACGGACCCGGGCGTATCGAAGCGGTGCTGGATGCGGTCGGGCACGCGGCTGCCGACGATGACCAGATCCTCGAAGACGACCGGCGGCGACGTCTGGTCGAACTCGTCGTGGCTGACCTCGTTGGGGAAGCCCTCGGTCAGGGCGACCTCGCCGCCGTCGCCGAAGCTCGTGATCAGGTCGCCGCTGCGCGCGTCGAGCGCGTAGAGGCTCACGCGGCTGTTGATGAAGACGCGCATGTCGTCACCCTCGCCGTGCACGGCGACGCCGCGGTGCTTGTAGCCGCCGGGGCTGGCGCCCGCGGCGCCGGTTTCGTAGGCGCGCGGGTCGAAGGCCCACAGCTCCGCCCCCGTCTCGGCGTCCAGCGCCACCACCCGGGTGTACATGGTGGAGAGGTACAGGACGCCGTCGATCATCAGCGGGGTCGCCTCGAAGCTGCCCGGGCGGGTGCCGTACTCGGACAGCGGCAGCTCGTTCGGCTCCCACTCCCAGACGATCTCGAGCTGGTCGACGTTGGCCGCCGTGATCTGGTCCGCCGGCGAGAACTTGGTGTGCGCCTGATCGGCGCCGACGTACGGCCACTCGATCGTCGAATCGGGGGCCTGCGCCGCGGCTGGCGCGCCGGCGGCCGCCACGAGCACGGTCGCGAGCACCGTCGCGCGGACTCTGCTCGTCCGGCTGCGCCTCCGCGTGCTTGCGGCGGGGGTCCCCCTCACTTCGATGCTGGCTCGCAGTGACATGCGCGCTCCTCCACTGAATAGTGTGAATAGTGTGCAAGCGGCAAACCGCTGTCAAGACGGATCGGGTAGAATGCAGGCTGATCAGATGGCGCTCCACGACATGCTGCGGGTAGTCGTCGTCGGTGCCGCTGGCGTCATCACGCCGGCGGGCGCCGGCTGATGACCCTGCGGGAGCGAGCGGGCATCCAGGGGCCATCATCCGCAGCCGGATGATGGCCATTTTTTTGGTTTCGGACCATGAGCGACAACGGGGATTCGAAGCGCAGCGACGCCATCACCGCGGGGCCGAGCCGGGCGCCGGCGCGCGCCATGCTCAAGGCGGTCGGCTTCACCGACGAGGACCTGCGCCGGCCGATCATCGGCGTGGCGAACACGTGGATCGAGATCGGGCCGTGCAACTACCACCTGCGCGACCTCGGCGAGCAGGTCAAGGCGGGGATTCGCGCCGCCGGCGGCACGCCGATGGAGTTCAACACGGTGTCCATCTCCGACGGCATCACGATGGGCAGCGAGGGCATGAAGGCCTCGCTCGTCAGCCGCGAGGTCGTGGCCGACTCCATCGAGCTCGTCGCCCGCGGGAACCTGTTCGACGGCCTCGTGATCCTGGTCGGCTGCGACAAGACGGTGCCGGGCGGCGTGATGGCGCTGGTGCGCCTGAACACGCCGGGCCTGGTGCTCTACGGCGGGTCGATCGCCCCGGGCCGCTGGGAGGGCCGGGACGTCACGATCCAGGACGTGTTCGAGGCGGTGGGCGCGCACGCCGCCGGCAAGCTGACGGACGCGCAGCTCGGCGCGCTCGAGAACAGCGCCTGCCCGGGCCCGGGCGCGTGCGGCGGCCAGTTCACGGCGAACACCATGTCGATGGTGTGCGAGCTGCTGGGCGTGTCGCCGCTGAGCGCGAACGGCGTGCCGGCGATGGTCGCCGAGAAGGGCGACGTGGCGCACCGCGCCGGCCAGCTCGTGATGGAGCTCGTACGGAACGATCTGCGGCCGCGGCAGATCGTGACGCGGGCCGCGGTGGAGAACGCCATCGCCGGCGTCGCCGCAACCGGCGGCTCGACGAACGCCGTGCTGCATCTGCTGGCCATCGCGCACGAGGCGGGCGTCGACCTGGAGATAGACGACTTCGAGCGCATCAGTGAGCGGACGCCGCTGCTGGCCGACCTGAAGCCGGGCGGGCGCTTCGTGGCGACCGACCTGTACCGCGCCGGCGGCATCGGGCTCGTCGCGAAGCGGCTGCGCGAGACCGGCCTGCTCCACCGCGACGCCCTCACGGTGACCGGCGCGACCATCGGGGAAGCGGCGGGCGCGGCGGCGGAAACGGCGGGGCAGGTGGTGGTGCGGCCGGTGGCCGAGCCGCTAACCCCCACGGGGGGGCTCGTGATCCTGAAGGGCAACTTGGCGCCCCACGGCTGCGTGGTGAAGGTCGCCGGTCACGAGCCCGCGACGCACCGCGGCCCCGCCCGCGTGTTCGACAGCGAGGAGGCGGCGTTCGAGGCGGTGGGGCAGGGTCGGATCCGGGCCGGCGACGTCGTGGTCATCCGCTACGAGGGGCCCAGCGGCGGCCCGGGCATGCGGGAGATGCTCGCCGTGACGGCGGCCATCGTGGGAGCGGGGCTCGGCGAGTCGGTGGCGCTGCTCACCGACGGCCGGTTCTCGGGCGCCACCCGCGGCATGATGGCGGGTCACGTGGCGCCCGAGGCGGCCAGGGGCGGGCCGATAGCCATCGTGCGCGACGGCGACACGATTCTGTTCGACGAGCGGAACCGGAAGCTGCAGCTCGAGGTGAGCGACGCGGAGATCGAGTCGCGGCTGGCCGCCTGGCGGGCGCCCGAGCCGCGCTTCGCGAGCGGCGTCATGGCCAAGTACGCCCGCCTGGTCTCGTCCGCGTCGACCGGCGCGGTGACGAGCTAGCGGTTGCGAGGGAGCCAGTCATGTCTTCGATGCGGACCGGTGCGCAGATCGTGTGGGAGGCGCTCGTCCGGGAGGGTGTCACGACCGTCTTCGGCTATCCCGGCGGCGCGATCCTGCCGGCGTACGACGCCATGCTCGAGTATCCGATCCGGCACGTGCTCGTGCGCCACGAGCAGGGGGCCACGCACATGGCCGACGGCTACGCGCGCGCCAGCGGCGAGGTCGGCGTCGCCATCGCCACGTCCGGACCCGGCGCGACGAACATGGTGACCGGCATCGCCACGGCCATGCTGGACTCGTCGCCCATCCTCTGCATCACCGGCCAGGTCGGCAGCAAGGTGATCGGCACGGACGCGTTCCAGGAGACCGACGTCACCGGCGTCACGCTGCCGATCACCAAGCACAACTACCTGGTCTCGGACGTCGACGACGTGGCGCCCACCATCCACGAGGCGCTGTACGTGGCCCGGTCGGGGCGGCCCGGCCCGGTGCTCGTCGACATCACGAAGGACGCGCAGCAGGCATCGACCGAGATGCAGTGGGACCCCGGCGCCGTCAAGCTGCCCGGCTATCGACCCGACCTGCGCGCGTCGGACGCGGAGTACCGCCGCGCCGCCGAGCTGATCAACGGGTCGAAGCGTCCCCTCATCCTCGCCGGCCACGGCGTGCAGCTCTCGGGGGCGTCGGGGGAGGTCAGGCAGTTCGCCGAGCGGGCCGACATGCCGGTGGCGATGACCCTGCTGGGCATCGGCGGCTTTCCGGCCCTGCACCCGCTCAACCTCGGGATGATGGGGATGCACGGCGAGGCCTGGGTCAACCAGGCCGTGCAGGAGGCCGACCTGCTGCTGGCGCTGGGGATGCGCTTCGACGACCGGGTGACCGGCAACGTGAAGACCTACGCGCCGAACGCCCGCAAGGTGCACATCGACATCGACCCGTCCGAGTTCAACAAGAACGTGAAGGTGGACGTGGCGCTGGCCGGCGATCTGCGGATGGTGCTCGAGGAGCTTTCGCCGCTGATCGCGGCGGGCGACCGCAAGAGCTGGCTCGCCGCCATTCGGGAGATGAAGGGCGAGGTGGCGGTGCGCGACATCCAGAACCTGCCGGACAGCGGCCACCTGTACGCGGCGCACGTGATCCACGACATCTGGCGGCTGACGAAGGGCAAGGCCGTGGTGGTGACCGACGTGGGCCAGCACCAGATGTGGGAGGCGCAGTACTACCACCACGAGCAGCCGCGTTCGCTCATCACCTCGGGCGGACTCGGCACGATGGGCTTCGCCCTGCCCGCCGCCATCGGCGCCAAGCTGGCGCAGCCCGACGCGGAGGTCTGGGTGGTGGCCGGTGACGGCGGCTTCCAGATGACGATGGCCGAGCTGGCGACGATCGCGCAGGAGAAGATCAAGATCAACGTGGCCATCATCAACAACGGCTACCTCGGGATGGTGCGCCAGTGGCAGGAGTTCTTCTACGAGCGGCGCTACGCGGCCACGCCGCTGCTGAGCCCCGACTTCGCGAAGCTCGCGGAGTGCTTCGGGCTGACCGGGATGCAGGTCGACAAGCGCCAGGACGTGGTGCCCAGCGTCGAGCGGGCGCGCGCCGACGAGCGGACGGTCGTCATCGACTTCCGCGTCGAGCAGGAGGACACGGTCTATCCGATGGTGCCGGCCGGCGCGGATCTCCACAACATGATCCGCCGCCCGAGCCCGAACCCCATCGTCGAGACGGCCGACGACGAGTAGCAGGCTGGCATCCATGCAGACGCGGCACACGTTCTCCGTCTACGTCGAGGACAAGCCCGGGGTCCTCAACCGCATCGCCTCGCTGTTCCGGCGGCGCGCCTTCAACATCGAGTCGCTGACGGTCGGCCACACCGAGACCCCCGGCGTCTCGCGGATGACCATCCTCGTCAACAGCGACGTCCAGGGGGCGCGGCGCCTGGAGGCCAACCTGTACAAGCTGGTCAACGTCCTGCGCGTGCACGACATCACGGCCGAGCCGGCGGTGTACCGCGAGCTGGTGATGATCAAGGTGGCCACGCGGACGCTCGAGAACCGGATCCACGTGCTCCAGCTCGCCGAGGTGTTCCGGGCGCGCGTGGTCGACGTCGCGCCCGACTCGGTCATCGTCGAGACGACCGGCACGGAAGACAAGATCGAAGGCCTGCTCGAGGTGCTGCGCCCGCACGGCGTGCTGGAGCTGGTGCGGACCGGCCGGGTCGGGATGGTGCGCGGCCCGCAGAGCGTCATGGTCGAGCCGGCGCCCCAGCGGCCGCGGTCCGAGCGGCCGGCCGCGGCCGACGACGGGTCCATTTCCTATTCGGTATAGAGTATCCCGGCGCTCGACGGTGAGCGCCACGATCACGAGCGAGGACTGCCGGTATGGCGACGATCTACTACGACGATGCGGCCGACCTCTCGCTGATTCGCGAGAAGAAGGTGGCGGTGTTCGGCTACGGCTCGCAGGGCCACGCGCACGCCCTGAACCTCAAGGACAGCGGGGTGGACGTCCGGGTGGTGCTCCAGGCCGGCAGCCGGTCGCGCGCCCGGGCCGAGGCCGAGGGGCTGACCGTCACGCCGGGCGGCGAGGCGTCGGCGTGGGCCGACGTCATCATGCTGCTCACGCCGGACACGACGCAGGCCGGCATCTACGCCGAGCAGGTCGCGCCGCATCTGAGCGCCGGCAAGATGCTGATGTTCGCGCACGGGTTCAACATCCGCTTCAAGACGATCGCGCCGCCGGCCGACGTGGACGTGGCGCTGATCGCTCCCAAGGCGCCGGGGCACCGCGTGCGCGAGGTCTTTCTCGAGGGCGGCGGCACGCCGGCCCTGATCGCCGTCGAGCAGGACGCGACCGGCAGCGCCCAGGCGCTGGCCCTGTCCTACGCGAAGGCGCTCGGGTTGACGCGCGCCGGCGTCATCGAGACGACGTTCGCGGAGGAGACCGAGACCGACCTGTTCGGCGAGCAGACCGTGCTGTGCGGCGGCGTGAGCGCGCTGGTGAAGGCCGGCTTCGAGACGCTGGTCAAGGCGGGCTACCAGCCGGAGGTGGCCTACTTCGAGTGCATGCACGAGCTCAAGCTCATCGTCGATCTGTTCTATCGCGGCGGCTTGAACTACATGCGCTACTCGGTGAGCGACACGGCCGAGCACGGCGACTACACCGGCGGCCCGCGGATCGTCACGGACGAGACCCGCAAGGCGATGCAGCAGATCCTGGCGGAGATTCAGGACGGCACCTATGCCGCGCGGTGGATCGCCGAGGACCGGGCCGGCCGGCCCTGGTTCATGGCCCAGCGCAGGGAGGAGCAGGCCCACCAGCTCGAGCAGGTGGGGGCCGAGCTGCGTAAGATGATGCCGTTCCTCGACGCGGTGACGCTGAAGGAGAAGGTGTAGGGCGGGCAACGCCCTGGCGCGTTCCACCGCGGCATGGAAGTCCGCGGTGGAACGAACCGGGACGCGGGCGAGCGTTTCGGACCTGAAGAACCGAGCGACTCCCCCGCCGCAGGGCGGGGGAGCTGCGGCAAGTCTCTGCTACTTGGCGTCTGCCGCGGCAGACGGCCGGGCAGGTTTCTTGGCTGCCGCCGCCGCGCGCGCCTCCGCCGCCTTGGCCGCGCGCTCGGCGGAATTCCGAAGGCCGAGGCGCGTGAAGATGCGGTAGACCATGTCGCTGCCGCCCGCGATGAGCAGGGCCGTCAGCGCCTGTCCCGAGAACGTGGCGGCGTGCTCGCCGTCGCCGGCGACGTTGAGCACCTGGCTCACGAGGTCGACGTTGAAGGAGTCGACGACGATCCACGCCAGGATGACCGTCAGGGGCGTCTTCACGCCCCTGCCTTCGAAGCGCTTGGCGAACCATCTCCAGTTGAAGACCGTCGTCATCGCGGCCTCGAAAATAACCGACAGCAACAGGAACAACACCAGAATCTGCACCAACTCGAGCCAGGCTGACTGGGTCATTTGCTTTCTCCTGGTAACGCGTTCGGTAACGATTGTGGTCCTAGTACGCCGTGCCGCTGCTGCTTCTGGAAATCGCTGCCATTATACCGCTTGCCCCCGCCGATTCAAGGCTCGCGGCGGGCGCCGCGGTCGCGGCCCGGCGCCGGCGTTCGCAGGGCGTTTCGCGCGCCCGAAACGCCCGTCGCCGCACCCTGTATGCTTGGGAGTCTGCACCGCAAAGGCGCGCACGGCGCGCCTCGGCGGCAGCGGCGCGGGGCGAAGGGGTCCCCGCAAGCGGACGCCGGGGGTTCGGGGCGCAGCCCCGTCTGAATGATGCCGCGCACAGCGCGCCTCGGCGGCAGCGGCGCGGGGCGAAGGGGTCCCCGCAAGCGGACGCCGGGGGTTCGGGGCAAAGCCCCGTCTGAAAGAAGCAGGAGACGAGAATGCCGCGGATTGCCTTCGACGAGTTGCCCGGGGACGCCCGGGTCTGGATCTTCGCGGCGGCCCGCCCGCTCGGGCGGCCGGAGCAGGAGCGGCTGCTGGTCGAGGTGGATGGGTTCATCGCCGGCTGGGGAGCGCACGACGCCCCGCTGACGGCCGGGCGGGAGCTGCGCTACGACCGGTTCCTGTTCGTGGCCGTCGACCAGCGGCGGGTCGGGCCGTCGGGCTGCTCGATCGACGCGCTGGTGCGGGAGATGAAGCGGCTGGGGCGGGAGCTCGGCGTCGAGCTGGTGGACCACGCGCCGGTCGTCTTTCGGGAGGGGGACGAGATCAGGCGCGTGGCGCGCGACGAGTTCGCAACGCTCGCTGCGGCGGGGGCGGTCGGACCCGACACGACCGTCTTCGACAACACGCTCACCCGACTCGGCGACGTGCGGGCGGGGCGGTGGGAGACCCCGGCCGCCAACTCGTGGCACGCGCGCGCGTTCTTCTGAGTAGAATGGGGCCATGTCTACCCGACACAGGCTGATCCTGGCCTTGGCGGGCGCGGCGCTCGCGGCGGCGGTGCTGCCGGCAGTGGCCGGCGCGCACCCCATGGATGAGCGGAACGCCGCGTTCGTCCGGAGCATCGACGGCTTCGCCTTCTGGCCGTTCCTGTACCTGGGCGCCAAGCACATGGTGACCGGCTACGACCACATCCTGTTCCTGGTCGGGGTCATCTTCTTCCTCTACCGGCTGCGGGACGTGGTGCTGTACGTCACCCTGTTCACGGTGGGCCACAGCATCACGCTGCTGCTGGGCGTGCTCGCCGGCCTGAACGTCAACGCGTACGTCATCGACGCCATCATCGGCCTGTCGGTCGCCTACAAGGCGTTCGAGAACATGGGTGGATTCGAGCGCCTGGTCGGCTACCGGCCGAACACGCGCTGGGCGGTGCTCGTGTTCGGCCTGTTCCATGGCCTCGGCCTCGCCACGAAGCTGCAGGAGTTCACGGTCAGCGAGAACGGGCTCGTCGCCAACATCCTGAGCTTCAACGCCGGCGTGGAGGTGGGGCAGATCCTCGCGCTGTCCGCGGTGCTCCTCGCCTTCCTGTACTGGCGCACGCGCCCCAGCTTCGAGCGCCACGCCTTCGTGACCAACTCCGCGCTCATGACCGGCGGGTTCCTGCTGGCCGGCTATCAGTTGGTCGGATACGTGCTGTTCTCCTGAAGACAGCCGATTGTCGGAGGCACCCATGGCGCAAGCCGTCGAGCAGGCATCACCCCGCAAGGTCGCCATCGCCTCGATCGCCGCGCTGCTCGTGGCGGCGCTGCTGCTGGTAGCCGTCGTCCTGCCGGCGGAGTACGGCATCGACATGCTGGGCGTGGGCGCGGCGCTCGGACTGCTCGGGCTGGCGCAGGAGCAGCCGGTCGCGGCGCAGGACGACGAGTACCGGCTCGACGAGGCGCTGCTGCGGGTCGGGCCGGGCGCCTGGCTGGAATACACCTACCGCATGGAGGCGGGCGCCACGATGCTCTACTCGTGGCAGGCCACCGGTCCCCTGGACTACAACTTCCACAGCGCGCCCGACGGCGCCCCCCCGGGCTACGCCGAGACCTTCGACGCGCAGGAGAACGACCGCGCGCACGGCGCCTACACCGCGCCGTTCACCGGCGTCCACGGCTGGTACTGGGAGAACGCAACAGACGGCGACGTGACCATCTCGTTCTGGACGGCCGGCTTCTACAGCGAGGCCCACGAGGCGCGCGACCGCGCGGACGGCTACCACGCCCTGACCGATCTGCGAGGCAACGAGGTGCGCGACCGCTGAGCGGTCTCGCCCGAGCGGGAGTGGCTCCGGCAACTCGAACGCGGTGACGCAGGCTGTCAGCGACAGCTTGGCCAACCGGCGGCCGAAGATCATTGGCCGCCAGACGTCGCACCAATACCGCACCCGTGCCACACAGGGGCGGGCCTTGGCCCGTCGCGGGCTGGCCATGTCGACACCACACAACTGAAGTGGTAGGTTTGCCGTACGGCACGCTCGGCGGATGTCTCACCCGGATCGGCGGCGGCGGAGCCTGCGGGAACCGGCAAGTCCAACGGGAGGGTGACGTGCAGAACAGAGCGAGCGTTCGGACGAGCGGCGTGCGGCGTCGTCGGGCGCGGGCCGGGCTGGCGGTCCCGGCCGGCGTGATCGGCCTTCTGATTCTCTTCCCTGCCGTGGCCGCCGCGCAGCAGATCGGCGGCACCGTGACGGACACCACCGGCGGCGTGCTGCCCGGCGTGACGGTCGAGGCGCGCAGCCCCGACATCATCGAGCAGGTGCGCACGGCGGTCACCGACGGCAACGGGCAGTACCTGATCGTCGCGCTCGAGCCCGGCACCTACTCGATTACCTACACCCTGCCCGGCTTCGGCACGCTGATCCGGGAGGGCATCGAGCTCAGCACCGGGTTCACGGCGACGGTCGACGTGGCGCTGTCGGTGGGTGACATCGAGGAAACGGTGACCGTCTCGGGGGCGAGCCCGGTCGTCGACATCCAGAACGTCGAGCAGCGCCAGGTGATGGACCGCGAGGTCATCGACAGCATCCCGACCGGCAAGTCGCTCACCAGCTACGGGCTGCTGGTGCCCGGCATGGTCGGCGCGGAGTCGTACGGCACGACCCTGTCGCAGGACTCGGGCGGACTGACGTCGCAGACCTCGCAGCGGATGTCGATCCATGGCGGGGAGCGCGAGGACCAGGTGATCTCCATCAACGGGATGGACGTGTCCGACCCGTTCACGCAGGGCGCCAACCTGGCCTACTTTCCGGACACCAACTTCGAGGAGATCGCCTTCAGCTACTCGGCGAACTCGGCCGAGATCGAGACCGGCGGCGTCTCCATCAACATGATTCCCCGTGAGGGCGGCAACAGCTTCAGCGGCGCGGTGTTCAGCACCTTCGGCTTTCCCGACCTGCACGCCGACAACCTCGATCAGGATCTGATGGACCGCGGGCTGGCGTCGGCCACGAAGCTGCAGCGGAACTTCACCATCGCGCCCTCGTTCGGCGGCCCGATCGTCCGCGACCGGCTGTGGTTCTTCGTCAACCACACGACGAACTTCGCCGATCTGCAGGCGCCCGGCGTGTTCCATCCGCTCGACCCGGCCGCCTTCGTCTTCACGCCGGACCCGGACCGGCCGGCGATCGACGAGTCGACTGCCCGGGAGCAGTCGATCAACCTCACCTGGCAGGCGACCGAGAAGGACAAGTTCAAGCTCTACTGGACCAACAGCGCGGTGCGGAAGCCGCACTTCCTGCAGGGGCGCACGCTCGTCTCGATCTTCATCACGCCGGAGGCGGCCTTCAGCTCGGTCATCGACGTCAACAACTACCAGGTCGCCTGGACGCGGCCCCAGACCAACCGGCTGCTGTTCGAGGCGGGCATCTCGCACGAGCCGTTCCGCTTCGACCTGCTCCCGGCCCCGGGGGCGGTGACCGACATTCCGGGCATTCTCGAGTTCTCTCCCGTCCGGGCGTCCAGGAACATGTCGGGCTGGCTGTCGGGGCCGACGGTGCGTTACAGCCCGAAGACCGTCAACTACTACCGCGGGTCGGTCTCCTACGTCACGGGCAGCCACAACCTGAAGATCGGCTTCAACCTGAACACGCAGGAGACCAGCGTCAGTCAGCACAACGACGGCGAGTGGGTTTCTCTCAACACCTTCGGGGGCTTTCCGATCCGCGCGAACTTCTGGGGCAGCGCGAGCTCGACCGACGAGGCGAAGCCCAGCATGGGGATCTACGCGCAGGAGCAGTGGACGGTCGATCGGCTGACCGTGAACGCGGGCCTGCGCTGGGACTACGTGCGGGCCGGCTATCCAGACCAGTTGCGGCCGACCAACATCTGGGTGCGGGACCCGTTCCTGATCGAGGCGGCCCACGTGGTGACCTGGAAGGACTTCCAGCCCCGGCTGGGCGTGGCCTACGACCTGCGCGGCGACGGCCGCACCGCGCTCAAGTTCTCGGCCCACCGCTACGGCCGGCGCGACTCCACCGACTGGGCGCAGCGTGTCAACCCCGCGCTCAGCAACCGGCGGATGGTGCGGTCCTGGAACGACGGGCTCACGGGCTGCATCGGAGCGGTTGCCTGCATTCCCGGCGACGGCCTCGTGCAGGGCGATCCGCTCAACGCCGAGCCCAACGGCGAGCTGCTGAGCCCGAACGTCACGCCGTCGTTCGGCGTGCCCGGCATCACGACGTTCTACGACGACAACTGGGCGTTCGGCTGGGGCAACCGCTTCTCGAACTGGGAGATGTCCGCGAGCGTCCAGCAGGAGCTGTTGCCCGGCGTCTCGCTCGACGTCGGCTACTTCCGGCGCACGTGGATCAACCACAGCGTGCTGGACAACCGCGCGGTCGGCCCGGACGACTTCGTGACGGGCACGGTGACCGTCCCCGAGGACCCGCGGCTGCCCGGCGGCGGCGGCAACACGCTGAGCTTCTACGACCTGCTGCCGACCTCCGTCCGTCCCGCCGACGAGATCAGGGTGGACGCGGGCAACTTCGCCGACCAGAGCGAGAGGTGGCACGGATTCGACTTCACGGTCGACGCCCGGATGCAGGACCTGCTCCTGCAGGGCGGCGTCAGCACCGGGACCGCATCGCACGACTACTGCAACATCCAGTCCGCCCTGCCGGAGTCGGTCGGCAACGCGTCCATCAGCGGGGCCGCGGCGATTCCGCAGCGCTCCGATTTCGGTGACACGGCACCGCTCGAGTATTGCCGCATCACCGAGAACTGGTTGACGCAGGTCAAGTTCCTGGGCTCGTACACGTTTCCGGGCGACGTCCAGATCGCCGGCACCCTGCAGAATCAGCCGGGGCCGCCGCGGGCGGCGGAGGTGAGGTTCACCGACACGTCGCTGGGGCGCCCGGCCACGCTCTACCCCGGTACCGTGACGCTCAACGTCATTCCGCCGGGAACGATGTACGGCGAGCGGTTCAATCAGTTCGACCTGCGCGCGACGAAGATCTTCCGGTTCGCCGGCGGCATGCAGGTGCGGGCGATGTTCGATGTCTTCAACGTGTTCAACGCCAACGCCGTCACGCTGGAGCAGCCGGGCTTCGGGGCCCAGTGGCTGGCGCCGCAGGCGATCATGCCGGGCCGGCTGGCCAAGTTCGCCTTCCAGCTCGACTTCTAGTCGCCGCTCGCAAGGGTGAGTTGCAGGGGGGGACGGCGCGCGGGCGCCGTCCCCCCTTTTCGTGTACGGATGCGTATCGGGATCGGATACACTTTCGGCGCCACGCACGTTGAACGTCAGCGCGCTTCGTCTGACGCCGGGTCGCCTGCTGAATGCAATACCCCCAACACCGGGGGAAACAGGCGGGACCCTGCAAGCGAAGCGCGCAGACGTGTGTGGCAACCGGCCCGGCGACCCATTCGCCGGGAGCAGCGGCGCGTGCGCAGCCAACGGGCGCTCTGTCCTGCGCCAGCCCGCCGACTGCCACGTAACGCCCAGCTTGAGTAGAATGCGGTGTCCGCTGTGCTCTTGCCAGGGCCAGGGGCTGCCGGGTTCGCCGGGTCGACCGTGCAAGGCTGACAGGTCACCGCCATGTCGTCTGCCAGAAACGCCGCCGCGCTGACGATCGTCGCCGGGAGCCTCGCGGGTTGGTGGGGGCCGGCGCCCGGCGCGCACGCCCAGTCCGGCCCGCCGGCCGGGGAATGGCCCGCCTACGCAGCCGACAAGGCCGCCAGCAAGTATTCGCCGCTGGACCAGATCGACCGGGACAACGTGGCCGATCTGCGTATCGCGTGGCGGCAGTCGACCGTTCCCGGCGCCGTACGGCAGGGGAATGCCGTGCGGGCACGCGCGCGGTCGCAGAACACGCCGCTCATGGTGGGCGGCCGACTCTACATCAGCACCGGCCTCGGATCGGTCGCGGCGCTCGATGCGGCGACGGGCGAGGTGGTCTGGTTCGACGACCCGCCGCAGGGTGCGGGCGGCGGCCCCGCCGGCGGCGCCGCGCGGGGCGTGGCGTACTGGCGGGACTCCGGGGCCCAGGCCGAGGCCGGTCCGGACGAGCGCATCATCGCCATCGTCGGCCCGCATCTGGTGGCGCTCGACGCACGGACGGGGCAGCGCCGGCCGGACTTCGGTGACGGAGGAGCGGTCGACCTCCGGCAGGGTTACGACGGCCGCACGGTCGACAGCTACCGCTGGCGGTCGGCGCCCATCGTGGTCAACGACGTCATCGTGGTCGGCTCCTATCACACCGACTACCTGGCGGCCGTGCAGCCGGTGACCAAGGCCGGCCCGCGGGGGGACGTCCGCGGCTACGACGTCCGGACCGGCGAGCAGCTCTGGATCTTCCACACGATCCCGCGCGAGGGCGAGTTCGGCAACGAGACGTGGGGGACCGATCCGAACGAGGACCGCGCTTCCTGGGAGTACTCCGGCCATACCAACATGTGGTCGTTCCCGAGCGGCGACGAGGCGCTGGGCTACGTCTACCTGCCGCTGACGACGCCGACCAACGACTACTACGGGGGGCACCGCCCGGGCGACAACCTGTTCGCCGAGAGCCTCGTCTGCCTCGACGCGCGCACCGGCGAGCGCATCTGGCATTTCCAGGCCGTGCATCACGGCCTGTGGGACTACGACTTCGCGTCGGCCCCGAACCTGGTCGACATCACGGTGGACGGGCGCGCGATCGAGGCGGTGGCGATCGTCAGCAAGCAGGCGTTCACCTACGTGTTCGACCGGGCGACGGGCGAGCCGGTGTGGCCGATCGAGGAGCGGCCGGTGCCGCAGTCGACGGTGCCGGGCGAGCGCACGTCGCCCACCCAGCCGTTTCCCACCAGGCCGCCGGCTTTCGACCAGCAGGGGGTAACGGTCGACGACCTGATCGACTTCACGCCGGAGCTGCGGCGCGAAGCGCTCGACATCCTCGGGGGGTTCGAGTACGGCCCGCTGTTCACCCCGCCGACCCTGATCGACGAGCGCCCCGGCGGCAAGCAGGGGCTGGTGCAGATGCCGGGCACGTCGGGCGGCGCCAACTGGACCGGCGCCGGCTTCGATCCGGAGACCGGCGTTCTCTACGTGCAGTCGGCGCACACGCAGACCGTCATCGGCATCGTGCGGCCGGAGAATCCCGTCTCCGACGTCGCCTTCGTCCGGAAGGGGTACCGCTACGCCGAGGGGCCGCGGGGGCTGCCGCTGTTCAAGCCGCCCTACTCGCGCCTGGTGGCGATCGATCTCGATGCGGGCGAGATTCTCTGGACGGTGCCGGTCGGCGACGGCCCGCGCGAGCATCCGGCCATCCGGCACCTGGATCTGCCGCCGCTGGGCAACGGCGGCCGCGCGGCGCCGCTCGTGACGAAGACCCTGGTGCTGCTGGCCGAGGGGGGCAGCGCGGGGCCGGTGCTGCCGATGTGGGGCGGCGCGGGCGGGAACATGCTCCGCGCCTACGACAAGGCGACCGGGGACGTGCTCGCGGCGCTGGAGCTGCCGGGGCAGGTCACCGCGGCGCCGATGACGTACATGGCCGGCGGCCGGCAGTACATCGTCGTGACGGTCGGCGGGTCGGGCGCCCCGAGCGAATACCTGGCGCTTGCGCTTCCCGACCCGCAGGACTGAACGCGGCAAGGATTCGGAGCTGCGACAGATGACCATCGGAAGACGGCACCGCCGGATGCGCCTCCGGGGCGTCATTCCGCTCGGCGCGGGGTTGCTCGCCTGCTGGTCGGGCGGAGCGGCGCCGGGCCCCTGGACCGCGCCGCCGGCGCACGCGCAGACCGCGGAGAGCGTATCGGATTCGCGAGGCAACCTGTATACGTGCGGCCAGCGCATGCCCCAGAGGTGGCTGCTGCAGTCGCCGGAAAGTGAGGGCAACGATGGGCGCTGACGTGCCGGTGTGCGCCGTTCTGCGGCGCACACTCCTGGCTTGCGCCGCGCTGCTGCTGGCGGGGCTGCCCGCGGCGGGGCAGCCGGACGGGCGCGGCTACGAGCCGGTGACAGAGGAAATGCTGCGCAACCCGCCGCCCGGCGACTGGCTGATGTGGCGGCGGACTTACAACCACTGGGGCTACAGCCCGCTCGATCAGATCGACGCCTCCAACGTGGGCAGCCTGCGCCTGGCGTGGGCGTGGACCATGGAGCCCGGTCGCCAGGAGACGACGCCGCTGGTCCACGACGGCATGATGTTCCTGGTGCAGGCGTGCGACTTCGTCGAGGCGCTCGACCTCCGCGACGGGTCGCGCATCTGGGAGTATCGCCGGGAGCAGGTCGAGCACGGAGCGAGTCTCGCGTGCGTCAGCCGCAACGGCGCGCTCTACCGCGACCGCCTGTTCATCGGTACCCACGATGCGCACCTGGTGGCCCTGAACGCCCGGACGGGCGAGGTGGAATGGGACGTGGCGGTCGGCGACTGGACGGTGGGGCACCACTACTCGGGCGGGCCCATGGTGATCAAGGACCGCGTGGTCGCCGGCATGTCGGGCTGCTATCACCAGAACACGCGCTGCTGGGTCTCGGCCCACGACGTGGAGACCGGCGCCGAGGTGTGGCGCACGTACACGATTCCCCGGGAAGGCGAGTTCGGCTACGAGAGCTGGGGCGACATTCCGGACGAGGATCGGCGCGGCGGCTCGCCCTGGAACTCGCCCAGCTACGACCCGGAGCTGAACCTGATCTATACCGGCGTCGGGGTGCCGATCCCCTGGGGCTCGGTGCAGCGCCGTACGGGCGACGGCGACGTGCTGTACACCAACTCCACGCTGGCCCTGAACGCCGATACCGGAGCCATCGTCTGGTACTTCCAGCACATCCCCAACGAGGAGTGGGACCTCGACCATCCGTTCGCGCGGCTGATCGTCGAAACCGAGGTGTCGCCCGGCGCCGTCGAGTGGCGGAACAACGCGCTCACGCCGGGCCGGCGGCGCAAGATCGTGACCGGCATTCCCGGCAAGACCGGCATCGTGTGGGCGCTGGACGCGGCCACCGGCGCGTTCCTCTGGGCCCAGCCCACCACGCCGCAGAACGTCGTGGTGGACATCGACGCGGAGAGCCGCCGGGTCATCACGAACGAGGCGCTCAGGTTCCCGCAGGTCGGCGAGCCGGTCTTCGTGTGCCCGAGCTACTACGGCGGCATCAACTGGCAGGCCACGGCGTACCACCCCGGCACGAACCTGCTGTACGCGCCCGTCAACAACGCCTGCATGACCCTGACGCTCAACGAGTTCCGCGAGCGGCCCGGCGCCCACCACGGCTCGGCGCGGGTCGCGTTGGAGGCGGCCCCGGACATCGACGGCCAGATCGGCCAGTTCACGGCGCTGGACCTGGCGACCGGCGAGCCCGCCTGGGTGTACCGCCAGCGCGCCGGCGTGGCCGGCTCGGTGCTGGCCACCGGCGGCGGCCTGGTGTTCGTGAGCGACGACGCGCGCCGCTTCCGCGCCTTCGACGCGCGGACCGGGGACATCCTGTGGGAGCAGATCCTCAACTCGAGCGCCGGCGGGTTTCCGGTGACCTACCGGCACGACGGCGTGCAGTACATCGCCATCGCCGCCGGCGGGGGCATCAACTTCCGCGGGCTCACGCCGGAGATCCGGCAGCCGGGCCGCGGCAACATGCTGTTCGTCTTCCGCCTTCCATGACCGCCGGTGCGCGCGGGCCGGCCGGGAGACGGATTGAAGAGGGGAGAAGCGTCCGGGGAGTCGCGCCGCCGCGCCGTGGCGGTCCGCGACTCCCCGGCATTCCGGAAGGTCGGGGCGCAGACTCCTAGCCGGTGACCTCGAAGGTGACGTCCTCGTAGCTCGCGAGGCCGCCGTCGTGGGCGATGCAGCGCAGCACGTAGGTGCCGGGCTCGGCGAACTTCGCCTGCACCACCCACTTGTTGTCCATGGGCTGCGGCGGCGTCTCCCAGCCGGCGCCCCACGGCGAGTTCGAGTTCGCCCGCGTGTCCTCCCACACCTTGATCTGCGCCGGATCGAAGACCACGTCGGTCTTGCCGCGGTAGACGAACCAGGACAGCCGCAGCCCCGTCGCCGCCTGAGGCGTCAGGCTCCGCGGCCGCGCCGGGTCGGTCGGCCGCATCGGGCGCGCCTCCGGCAACCCGTCGTCCTGTGCGACGGCCGTCAGGACGACGGCCTCGTTGACCTTGACGGTCCGGCGCAGCGGGCCGTCGAGCGTCAGCGCCGGGGGCGTGTTCTTGTAGAGATCCCCCCTGACGCCCGCCCCGTTGTTGGCCATGCGGACGTTGTTGTCCATGTAGTAGTCGGGCTTGAGCGTCCCGTAGGCATGCTTGGTCTCGCCGTTCGGGCTGGTCAGCGTCCAGACCACCTCGTTCTCGCCGAAGTCGGCCGGCACCCGAATGCGGAACAGGAAGCGGTTGCGCCGCGGGAGGAAGTACGTCGGCTGCCCCTGGTCCGGACCGCCCGGCTCGATGCTGTTGTGCGGGCCGATCGGGATGTGGAGCTCCTCCTCCCAGTTGCGGTTCATCGTGCCGAAGACCAGGTTGAACGACCCGTCGTCGTTCTGCTCCCAGCCCTCGTAGGCCGGCACCACCTCCTGGCCGGTGGCATACGAGCGGCGGCCCGCGCTGCGCTGCGCCGTGAGCTCCTGCACGCCGAGCACCACCGCCACGGCCGCCGCGACGACGACGATTCCCGCGGCTCTCACTGCTGGTCTCCCTGGTCGTCGTCAGCCGCCATGTCCGGCGCCGCGACGGAGATGCCGCACAGCGGACAGCCGGTGACGGTCTCGCCCTCGGCCAGCTCGAGCACCTGGCGCCGCTCCTCGACCTCGGCCTGGAACTCCTCCTCGGTCAGGTAGACGCCGCGCATCAGGTTGATGAACATCTGGTCGACCGAGCGGTGCCCCCCGCCGGACCAGTTGCGCGGATCGGGCACGTTCGGGTTCGACGGCGAGTTGTTGAAGTAGCCGGTGATGCGCAGGATGGTGCCCTTCGGCAGCAGCGGCGCCACGTCGTCCTCGTAGTTGTAGACCCTTACCCAACTGTGGTCGTAGCCGGCGCAGTTGAGCGTCTCGACGGTGATGCCGTAGATGGCGTCCATGCACATCCGCACGCCGGGGGCGTGCATGTGCGGCTCGAAGATCGTGATGAGGGCGTTCTCCGGCAGCACGTAGTGCGCTTCCATCACCTGGTTCGCATCCATCGCCTCGATGTCGAGATCGACGCCGTTGCCGAACGACATGCGTACCCACTTCCGTGTCGGCTGGTAGCCGACCGGATGGAACTTGAAACCGACGTTCAGATGCGCCTGCGTGCGCGCGCCGTTGGCGTGCAGGTGCATGGAGTCGAACACGAGGCTGGAGCCGGCCTTCATGATCTTGCCGGCCTTCGGATCAAAGAAGTCGGCGTTGCGCCCGACTTCATGCGTCGGCCAGCGGCGCAGGCGGGCCAGCGGGTCGTTCTCGTTCGGATCGGGGTTCGGATCGGTGACGCCGAGCGTCGCGTGGTGCACCACGAACAGCCCGCCGACGGTGTTGCGCGTCGTGCCCTCGCGCGACTCGGTGACTTCCTTGTACTCCATAGCCGCGACGTACCGATCCTCGGTCAGTCCCGTCGGCACCTCGCCGATCGATCCCCACCAGTCGGGCTGATCGGCCTCGACCACGAAGCTCGGCGACGACAGGATCAGGTCGGGCTCCCCGATCTCCCACTCGTCGACGTCGATGAATGCCAGCGGCGGCGGCAGGTCGGCGGAATCGCCCTGCGGCGCCCCGTTGTCGGCCCACGCGGCGATCATGGCAATCTCCTCGTCGCTCAGCGAGGGATCGTCCTTGAAGCGCTGGATGCCGATGTCCTTCTCGATGTACCAGGGCGGCATCACGCCCGGCTTGTCCCGCAGGCCTGTGCGGTGCTTGATGGCGCGCGCCCAGGGCCGCACCTCTTCGTAGTCGATCAGCGA
>JAAXGX010000070.1 GCA_012271165.1 Vicinamibacteraceae bacterium
ATGTCGCGCCGCTTCCCCTGGACGTGGAGCCGTTGCACCCAGCGCTTGTTCACCCGGCCCGTCCGGCCCTTGGCCACGACAAGGTACACCGTGTCGCCCGCCCGATAGCGGCTTGGCTTCCGCAGCGTCTCGGCCCGTCTGGCAGTCAGTCTCCCCATGGAATCAGCCCCTTCCGGCTGAAATGGTACACCCACGGTAAGCCCACAATCAAGCCTCGGATTGGGGCAGACTGGCCCGGACCGGCACGGACCCCCATAGACGGGTAACTCCCGATTATTGCGCTACAAAACCGGTACGTTTGGACGGATAGAGACCGACACGGATCAGTACAAGCGCTAAGGCAACGAGAACACGAAGAGCCCGTTGGCCCCGACGGGCCGCCGCTTCTCGGGCGTGAGCTGCAGCGGTATCTGGCTCGTCCAGCTTCCGCCGCCGGTGCCGGCCGGCACGGCGAGGTACTGCTTTCCGGCGACGGCATAGGAGATCGGAAAGCCCTGGACGGAGGTGGGCAGCCGGGTCTGCCACAGGATTTCGCCGTCGGCCGCGTCGAACGCGTAGAGGTGGCGGTCCCAGTCGCCCGCCACGGCCAGGCCGCCGGCGGTCGTCAGGGCGGCGCTGTTGATCGGCGTCCGGAACCGGTGCCGCCACAGGACCTCGCCGGTCCGCATGCTCATCGCCACGAACTCGCCCAACTGATCCGGGCTCTCGGGATGGAAGTGGTTCGTGCGCCGGACCGGTCCGGCGCCGCCCCCGCCTTCGCGCATCTCCACGGGCCCGAACACCCCGGTCTCGCAGTTGAGGATGATCGGGATGTAGAAGGCTTCCGTGGCCGGGTGATAGGACATCGCGCGCCAGCTCTTGAACCCCGACGTGCTGGGGCACCAGTAGATCGGCTCGCCGATCACCGGGTTCGTGCCCTCGCGATACGTGACCTGTCCGCTCGTGGCGTCGATGTCGGCGACGGTCTGGTAGCCGAGGTCCGCCGCGCTCCTGAACTCGCCGGTCTCGAGGGCGAGCTCCCACAGCACGCCGATCTTGCCCATGCTGAAGACCGAGCGCTTCCCGTCGTAGTCGACGAGCACGCGCTCGAACACCTCGTCCATGTCCAGCATCTCGCCCGGCAGGTGCTGGAAGTACCACTTCATCTCGCCGGTGGCGGGGTCGAGCGCGAGGGTGGAGTTCGTGTACAGGGCGTCGCCGTCGGTCCCGCGGACCGTGCGCGCCCACGGCTTGGCCTGCGAGGTGCCGTGGAACAGCGTCCGGGTCACCGGGTCGTAGCTGCCCGGAATCCACGCGTCGCTGCCCGCCCGGAACATGAGCGGCAGGTCGCCCCACGTGTCGCCGCCGCGCTCGCCCGGTCGCGCGATCGTCGAGGTGCGCCATACTTCACGGCCGGTCTCCGCGTCGAGCCCGACGATGTAGCAGGTGTCGTCGCGATACCGCCCGCAGCCGGTCAGGCCCGAGACCACCATGCCGTCCGCGACGATCGACCCGCTGGTGTAGCGAAACCCCACGCCGCCCCCGACGTCGGTGTCCCAGGCCTCGGCGCCGGTGCGGGCGTCGATCGCGACGACGTGCGCGTCGTTGGTGTTGAGGTAGATCTTGTCCTGATAGATGGCGATGTTGCGATGCCGGCCCCCCGCGGGACCGTCGCCGCCGTCCGGCGTCTCGCGTCGGTACTCCCAGAGGAGATCCCCGGTGGCGGCATCGAGCGCCTGCACGATCGCCCCCGGATTCGCCAGGTACATGACCCCGTCGTGCACGAGAGGGGTCGTCTGCTGGGATCCCTCCGCAAGACCCCAGCTCCACGCCAGTTGCAACTGGTCCACGTTGTCCGTGTTGATCTGATCGAGCGGGCTGTGCCCCCATCCGTCGAGCGTGCGGCGCCAGTTGAGCCAGTCGGCGGGGTCGGGGTCCTGCAGCATCGCATCGGTCACCGGGACGAACCCGCCAGTGGACTGAGCTTGCAGGCCGACCGAACCCAGAGCCACGACGGCGGCCGCGACTACAAGAGCACGTCGTTGATTCGGACACCAGCGCTGTGACATGGGTGACAGTCCTCCTTCAACTGAACCACGGGAAGCAGGGCCAGTATAAGCCCGGAGGGCCATATACTTCGACCGACGGACGTCCGCTCGACCCGGCTGGACACGTCTCGCCCGGGAGTCACGGCCAACGTGCGACGGTCGGTCCCGCGGCGGGCCGCGGTTGTTGAAGGAGGTTGTCATGCAGGCTGCATTGCGATGGAGCGCCACCGTCGCCGTCGGGGCGGCGCTCGGCGTGGCGCCCGCCCTGGGCCAGGAGCCGCTCCAAGTCTATTTCGTCGATGTCGAAGGGGGGCAGGCCACGCTGATCGTCGCGCCGTCGGGCCAGTCGCTGCTCATCGACAGCGGCTATCCGGGGGAACGCGACGCGGGCCGCATCGCCGCGGCGGCGACCGCCGCGGGTCTCCGGCAGATCGACTACCACATGGTCACCCACCTGCACGGGGATCACCTGGGCGGCACGCCGGCGCTGGCCGCCAGGATGCCGATCCTCAACTACGTCGACGTGGGCGCGCCGATCGATCCGGGCGCGGCCACGTATCAGGCTTATGCCGGCGTGCGCGCGGGCGGCCGCCACATCCTGGCCAGGCCGGGCGAGCGGATCCCGATCGACGGGCTCGACGTGCAAATCGTGACCGCGGACGGCACGGCGCTGGCGGAGCCGCTGCCCGGCGCGGGTCGGCCGAACCCGCTCTGCCGCGACTTCACGCCGCTGCCGCCTGACGGAGGCGAGGACGCGCGCTCGGTCGGCGTGATGATCAGGCACGGGAGCTTCAGCCTGGTGGATCTCGGCGATCTGACGTGGAACGAGGAGCACGACCTCGCGTGCCCGGAGAACCTGCTGGGGACCGTGGATCTGTATCTGGCGACTCGCCATGGTCTGAACGGCGCCGGGCTGCCGGCGCTCGTCCAGGCGTTGCGGCCGCGCGTCACCGTGATCAACAACGGTGCGACGAAAGGCGCCTCGCCGGAGCACTTCCTGACCATCAGGAGCTCGCCGGGCCTTGAGGACATCTGGCAACTGCACTACTCGCTGCCGAGGGACGGCAACCGCCGGCTCTACGAGACCTCGCGTCCGGGCGGGCCGGATCTGAACACGTCGGAGCCGCACATCGCGAACCTCGACGAGACGACGGCGCACCACCTGGAGCTGACGGCGCACGCGGACGGCAGCTTCGTGCTGTCGAATCCGAGGAACGGCTACACGAAGGAGTATCCCCGGCGGCAGTAGCGCCGGGGCCGGCGGTCCGCGACCGCGCAAGGCGCGCACAGCGCGCCTNNCGGCGCGGGGCTATGGGGTCCCCGCAAGCGAACGCCGGGGGTTCGGGGCGCAGCCCCGTTTGATTGAGGCTAGGCGGCATGGCAGACGACGCACTCGACGAGGTGCTGCGCCGGGTGGCGACGGTCAAGGATCTCGCCGACCTGCGGCGGGAGCTGGCGCGGTTGCGGGCGGACTTCACGGCGGAGCAGGCGCGCACGCGGCGCACCCTGTGGGCGGCGGCAGCGGTGGTGACGGCGGCCGTGCTGCTGGCCGCGTGACGTTGGGCCCCCGCGCCGCCCGGGGGGTGCGGCCGCGCGCGGGCCGGCGGGACCGTGCCCGCGGCCCGGTGGCAACACCAATCGTCACGGACTACAATCCGGTGACCGACGGAGGTTGTCGAGATGGGGGAGAGCTATGGACGTCGCCGGTTTCTCGGTCTCGGGGCGGGCATTCTGATGGCGGCCGGCGCACGGCCCGCCTGGCAGGCAGGCGCCGCCTCCACGGGGCAGGATCTGCCCGAGCGGCTGCGCGGCGTGCGCGCGCTCACGTTCGACGTCTTCGGCACGGTCGTCGACTGGCGGTCGAGCATCGCGCGCGAGGGGCGCGAGATGGCCGCCCGCAAGGGGCTCGACGGCGACTGGAACGCCTTTGCCGAGCGCTGGCGGGCCGGCTACGGGCCGGCCATGAGCCGGGTGCGGCAGGGCGAGCTGCCGTGGACGAAGATCGACGATCTGCACCGCATGATTCTCGACGAGCTGATTCCGGAGTTCGGCCTCGAGAGCCTGAGCGAGGCCGAACGCGTGGAGCTCAACTACGCGTGGCACCGGCTCAGCCCCTGGCCCGACGCCGTCGAGGGCCTGACGCGGCTGCGCGCGCGCTACGTGCTGGCCACGCTGTCGAACGGGAACGTGGCCCTGCTGGTCAACATGGCCAAGGCGGCCGGGTTGCCGTGGGACGCGGTGCTATCCGCCGAGCTGGCGCGCGCCTACAAGCCGGACGCGATCGTGTATCGGACCGCGGCGGACCTGCTCGGTCTCGCGCCGGAGCAGGTGATGATGGTGGCGGCGCACGCCGGCGACCTGCGCGCGTCGGCGGCCGTCGGGTTTCGCACCGCCTACGTGCCGCGGCCGCAGGAGTACGGCCCGGACAGCGGCCGCGACCTGACGCCCGATCCCGCCTTCGACGTCGTGGCGACCGACTTCGTCGACCTTGCGGCGCAGCTCGGCCTGTAGGGCGGCGTGGCCGGCTCACTCGCGCCTGGCCAGCAGCACGGCTTCCAGCAGCGTGAAGTAGAGGGTGCCGTCCGTCCAGCGCGGCGCCATCACGGGCCGCAACGCGCCGGGCAGGTCGCGCATCATCGCCAGCAGCCGCTCCTTGTCGGCGCGCGACACGCGCTGCCGGTCGGTCCACTCGTGGAACTCGAACTCCTTGGTCAGCTCGCGCGTTGCGGCGATCCGGAAGCCGGCCGCCGCCAGCAGGTCGCGCAGCCCCGCCAGCGACAGGACGCGGTGGTGGGACGGATCCCGGAGCTTCTCGTACGCGTTGTACCAGGCGGCCGCGTCGGGCTCGTCGACGGTCACGCTGTCGGCCAGGACCAGGCGGCCGCCCGGCCTGAGGACGCGCCGGAACTCGCGCAGCGCTTCCCCGGGATGCGGGAAGTGGTGGAAGGCCAGCCGGCACGCGACGGCATCGAAGCTGGCGGCGGCGAACGGCAGGCGCTCGGCGTCGGCCCGCGCGGCGCGGACGTTTCCCAACGCCCGGGCGGCGGCCAGCTCGACGGTCTTGCGCACCATCGCCTCCGTGAGGTCGACCGCCACCGCGCGCGACACGTGCGGCGCCAGGACGAAAGCCGTGTGGCCGGCGCCGGCGGCGACGTCCAGCACCGTCCAGTCCCGCGCCGGGCGCGCCACCTCCAGCAGCGCCGCCAGGCTCTCGCCGCGGGCGTGGATGTCGCTCGTGGCGTAGTCGTCGGCGGCAACGCCGAACTGCGACTGCACCCGGGTCTTGAGATCGTCACGCATGCCCGCGGACCCTCCCATCAACCGTACGACACGCCCGGGTGGAGCAGGTTGACGGCAGCCAGCCACAGCGGTTGGAACACCACGTCGAAGACCTGCCAGGCCAGCAGGATGCCAATCCACGCCAACGCCGGTTGACCCCAGACGAACGCCTGATAGCGCCGGGTGGCCTCCGGGCTCAGGAGCAGCGGCACCGCCCCGCTGCCGTCGAGCGGCGGCACCGGGATGAGATTGAAGACGGCGAGGAGCAGGTTCAGCGAGAAGAAGACGCTGAGCAGGAACGCCAGCGCCGGCCACGGCCCGCCGGCCTGGGCCGTCACCACCTGGTCGAAGCCGACGGCCCCGGGTGCGGCGAGCAGGCCGCTGGCAGCCCCGGCGCGGATCAGCACCGCGGCGGCCACGACCAGGGTCATGTTGGCGGCGGGACCGGCCAGCGCCATCCAGGCGGCCCGCCGCGGATGGCGCTGCGCCCAGTACGGGTCGTAGGGTGCGCTGGCGAAGCCGAACGGCCAGCCCGACACCGCAACGGAGAGGAGCGGCAGCACCACCATGCCGAACGGCTCGCGCCGGATGTGCGCCCGCGGGTCGAGCGACACCTGGCCGCCGTGGTAGGCGGTCGGATCGCCCCCGCGCAGCGCCGCCCAGGCGTGAGCGGCCTCGTGCAGCGTCGTCGAGAACAGGAAGACCACGTAGTAGACGAGGCCGCTCCCGATGTCTGGCATGATCCCCCCATGCTTCACGACGCTCACTGCCACTTTTTCTCCAGACGGTTCTTCGAGACGCTGGCGCGCGACGCACCGGACCTGGGACCCGGCGATCCGGCGGCCGCGGCGACCGCCGCCCTGGGGTGGGAGGCGCCCGGTGCGCCGGCGGAGCTCGCGGACCGCTGGGTCGCGGAGCTGGACCGGCACGGCGTCTCGCGCGCGGCCCTCATCGCCAGCGTGCCCGGCGACGAGCAGTCGGTCGCGGAGGCGGCGGCGCGGCATCCGCGCCGCTTCGTCGGCTGGTTCATGCTGGACGCCACGCGCGAGGACGCCCCGCGGCGGACCGCGGACGCCCTCGGCCGGCTCGGCCTGCGGTGCGTCTGCCTGTTTCCGGCCATGCACCGGTACCGGCTCGACGACGAGCGGGTGCGGCGGGTCTTCGACGTCGCCGCCGCGCATCCGGGCGCCGCCGTCTTCGTCCACTGCGGCGTGCTGTCCGTGGGCGTGCGGGCGAAGCTCGGACTGCCCAGCCGCTTCGATGTCCGGCTCGGCGACCCGCTCGCGCTGCCCCCGCTGGCTGCCGCCCATCCGGGCCTGCCGATCATCGTGCCCCACTTCGGCGCCGGCCTCCTGCGCGAGGCGCTGATGGCGGCCGACCTCTGCTCGAACATCCACCTCGACACGTCCAGCTCCAACGGCTGGATCAGGTACCATCCCGGCCTGACGCTGGCGGACGTCTTCCGCCGGGCGCTGGACGTGGTCGGGCCCGGACGCCTGCTGTTCGGCACCGACTCGTCGTTCTTTCCCCGCGGCTGGCAGCGGCCGGTGTGGGAAGCGCAGGCGGCCGCACTCGAGCAGGCAGGGGCCGACCCGGCTGTCCGGGAGCAGATCTTCGCCGGCAACTTCGAGCGGCTCTTCGAAGCCGGCTGAGCCATTCGGACGGGCTGCGGCGCGGACTCCTAGCCCGCCAATCGTCGCCTGAGGGGGCTCCGCCTGGCGCCCAACCAACCCTCCAGGAGTCCGCGACGTTCTACGCCGCCGACTCCTACTGCGGGAAGCGGCCGATGCGGTCCCCGCCGCCGGCGCCGCCGACCCAGATCTCGTCGCCGACCTCGATGGCGCCCGTGCCGATGATCAGGCCCTCGGTGGACGGATAGTTGACGATCTCCTCGGCAGCGAGCGTGTCCGGGTCCACGCGCGCGACCCGGGCCGTGAGCCCGTCGCAGGCGCCGCTGCCGACGCAGTCGAAGACCGCGTCGGGGCTGCCCGCGCCCTGGCCGGCCGCCAGCAGCGAGCCGTCGGGCGTCCAGCGCAGGTTGTCCACGTGGAACCCGAGGTTCACCTCGGACTTGTCGACGGGCGTCTGACCGCGCGACAGGCGGACCACCGACTGCGTGCCCCAACCGCCGATGTAGTACCAGCGGCCGTCCTCCGACACCAGCAGGCCGTTCGGGCCGGACATCGTGCTGCCCGGCACCTCCGACCAGCCGAGCCCGGGCCGCCACTCCCATACCTCGCCCACGGGCCGTGAGAAATTCGTGGCGGCGAAGCCGCCGCCGGGCAGCGACGTCACGGAGTTGAGGCTCACGCCCTCCGGGGCCACGACGCAGCCGACCCAGGTGATCAGCGGCTGCGCGCCGCCCATGTCGAGCCAGAACACCTCCACCGACTCCCGGTCGCCGTGGCCCACGACGTACGCCGTGTGGATGTCGCCGTCGCCCTGGCGCAGGCTCAGGCCGTGCGGCTGGAAGCGGGCGGTGGGCGGGCCGGGGCACGCGCCGTACAGCGCCGTATCGTGCCGGGTGCGCGCGCCGGCGGCGGGGAACAGCACCGCCGTGGTGTGGTCGCGGGTGTCGGCCAGGAAGAGGTGGCCCTCGACCTCCATGCTCGACCCGAGCACGAGGGGAGTCCGGGGCACCGCGAGCAGGTCCTCGGGGCTGGGCGGTCCGCACAGGAACTGCACATCGCCGTCCGGTTCGCACGCCGCCGTGCCCTGTCCGGCCGCTCCCGCGACCAGGACGCCGGCGACCAGCGCGCCGACCGCCATCGAAAGCCTCGTGAGCTGCATGAGCATGAGCTGTCCTCCCCGCCCGCGCGCTGCATCGCGCGCGAGCCATTATAGGTGTACACTCGCAGGGCGGAGATATGCCCATGCGGAAGATGCGCAACCGGTTCGTTTCGCGGTGGTCCGCGCAGCTCGCGGCGCCGCTCGCACTCGTGGTGGTGATTGCGGCCGGCACCCGGCCCGGGGCGGGTGCGGCGGCACAGGAGGCCGCGGGCGAGATACCCCGCCTCGTGGGCGTGTGGGACGGCAGCCCCCGCGCGCGCCCGGTCAACGGCCCGGACATGCCGTGGACGCCCGACAACTTCCCCGTGCTGAACGAGCGCGCGCTCGCCTTTCAGCAGGTGTTCGACGAGGCGATAGCGCAGAAGTACGACTGCGTGCCGGCCACGCCCCCCGCCCTGCAGTACGACCCCTACATGATGGAGGTCGTGCAGTGGCCCGAGCGGGTGCTGTTCCGCTACGAGAAGGACGATCAGGTGCGCACGGTATGGCTCGACGGCCGCCGGCCCACCGTCCACGACTACGGCATCCAGGGCTTCTCGGTGGGCCGTTACGAGGACGGCGCGCTGCTCGTCGAGACCACGCACTTCGTGTTCGACATCACCGGCTTCGACGACTACAACGGCATCCCGTCCTCGCAGCTCAAGCGCGTGACCGAGCGCTACTGGCGCGAGGGCGAGGCCCTGAAGGTGACAGTCACCGTCGAGGATCCGCTCTTCCTCAGGGAGCCGGCCTCGTACACCACCCAGTGGCTGCCGGCGCCCGACGGCTACCGGCTGCAGGCGTACGAGTGCGACCCGGAAGAGGCGCGTCGGCCGGTGCGGTTCATGATCCCGAAGTACCGCTAGTACGGAGGAGGGTAGCGAGGTGACAGTCCGGCGATGGATCGCGTTGGCGTGCTTGGCGGCCGGGTGCCTGGCGGTGGCGCCCGCCGTGGCGCACCATGCCAGCACGCCGTTCTACGACGGCAGCCGCAGCGTGGAGGCACTCGGGGTCGTGACGAGGTTCGAGTTCAAGAACCCGCACTCCTTCCTGTACCTCGAGGGTACGGGGGACGACGGCGCGACGATCGCCTGGGAGATCGAGATGGGGCCGGCGGTCTCGATGAGCCGCCGGGGATGGACGCCGGACACGATCAGCGCGGGCGACGAGATCCGCGCGGTGGGCAGCCCGTCCCGGGCGCCGGGCACGCACGGCATGTGCTGCGCCGAGCTGACGCGGCCGGACGGCACCCCGATTCAGCCGTAGCCGCTCACTCCGCGCGGTCGACCCGCAGCCGGGTCAGCCGGAGCGTCTTGATGTACCAGCGGCCGTCGATCCGCTCGTACGTCTCGTGGTAGTGGCCCCAGCCATGGACCAGGTTCTCCCCGCCGGGCTCCTGCAGGATGTCCAGCATCGCCCAGATGCCGGTCGCGGTGGTGGGGGAGGTGATCTCGATCTCCGGCATGTGCCCGTGGTGGATGGTCACGAGGTGCTCGACGGCGCGCTGGATGAAGGCGGCGATGGCCTCGTTGCCGGTCACCGGGTTGTCGGGCGTGGCCGGATCGCCTGACCCCTCGACGTTGTAGACCGCGGTCGCGTCGGACGTGAACAGCGTCGCGATGCAGGCCCAGTCCTTCGTGTCCAGGCAGCGGAAGTAGCTTGCCTTGAGCCGCCCGATCTCCTCGATGGCGAGCAGGCGCTCGAGGTCGCTCGCCGCTGCTTCGCCGGCCGCCTCCTGCGCCGCGGGCGCGCCGCCGCCTGCGCACGCCGTGAGCAGGAGGCACAGCGTCAGCGCGCAGGCCGCCGCGGGTGTTGCGGGCTGGTTGCGTTCGGACATCGCACACCTCATTCTCTGTCGGGTCTGTCGGGAGACGGGGCCTCCTGCCGCGCCGTGACCGTCACGGCAACGTCCGCGGTGTCCTTCAGGCCGCCGTCGTGCGCCTGCGCGCGGATCACGTACTCCCCGGGCCGGCTGAACGTCGCGGCCACCGGGAAGCGGCCGTCGGACGGCAGCGGCGGCGGCTCCCAGCCGGGCGTCCACGGCGAGTTGCTGCGGTAGTCGGGATACGTCTTGAACTGGTACGGGTCGAAGCTCACGTGGCTCTCGGACCCGCGGTAGACGATCCACGCCACGCGCAGACCCCAGGCGCCGTGACGGCCCACCAGCCGCAGCGGCGCCGCGTGCACCGGCGGAATGCCGTCGTCGGCAGCCACGGCCGCCAGCTCCAGCGGCTGGCCCACGGCCACGGTCCGTCGCAGGCTGCCCTCCACGCGCACCGTCGGCGCCAGGTTGGCCCGCATCTCCTCGTTGTTGTGGCCGAAGTCGCCGATGTCGAACTGCTGCAGCTCCGAGTCGGTGATGTAGCCGGGGAGCAGCGAGCCGTACGCCTGGTTGGTCCTGCCGTTGACCGTCAGCGTCCACACGATCTCCCGGTCGCCGAAGTCGGCGGGCACGTGGATCCGGAAGACGAACCGGTTGCGGCGCGGCTGGAACAGCGTCGGCTGTCCCTGGTCCGGCCCGCCCGGCTCGAGGTTGTTGTCCGGGCCGACCGGCACGAACGGCTTCTCGTCCCAGTTGCGGTTGAAGTAGCCGAAGGCCAGGTCGAACGTGCCGTCGGGGCGCTGCTCCCAGCCGTCGAAGGCGGGGGCGATGTCCTGGCCGGCGCGGTAGACGACCTGCCCGCCGCCCTCGCCGGGCGCGCCCGCCAGCAGCAGGGCCGCTGCCGCGGCCGCGACCACCGCGGCTGTCCACGGGAATTGGCTGTGCGCTCTCATCGTTGCGAACCGCGGCGGCGGGTCAGTCGTTGTCCTGCGTCAACCGCGCCCGCTCCAGCTCCTGGCGCCGCGCCAGCTCCTCCTGGTACTGCTCCTCGGTGATCGGCACGAACCGGGAGAGGTTCAGGAACATGTCGTCGGTCGAGCGGTTGCCGTATCCCTTCCAGTTGCGCGGATCCACCACGCGCGGGTTGTTCAGCGTGTTGTCGTACCACGCGGTGACCCGCAGCAGCGTGTTGGCCGGCAGCAGCGGCGCGTGGTCCTCGTCGTAGACGTACACCTTCACCCAGTTGTGGTTGTAGCCGGCGCAGTTGAGCATCTCGCTCAGGCCGCTGGGGTACATCGCCTCGATGCACATCCGCTTGCCGCTCGAGTGCAGGTGCGGCTCGAACGTCATCAGGATGCCCGGCTGCGTCACGAGCTGCATCCCCTCCATCTTGGCGTTCGGTTCCTCGGGCGGGATGTCGATGTCGAAGGTCAGGTAGCTGATGATGCCGCCGCGGCCGCTGTACTTCGGCTCCCAGCCCCGGGGGTGGAACTTGAACGCGACGTCGATGCGGAACGGCACCTCGACGCCGATGGAGTGCAGGTGCAGGTCCCAGTTGAGCGACGAGCCGGCCGGCAGGCGCACGCCGAGCGCCTCGGGATAGTGGGTGGCGTTCTGGCCCACCTCGTGGACGACCATGAACAGGTCGGTCGGACCCCGCGCGCCGCCCGGCCGCGACTGGGTCTGGATTTCCTCCGACCGCTCGCGGGCGGAGATGACGGCGTGGTGCACGACGAAGAGGTTGAGGTCGCCCGACTTGCGCTCGACCGTGGCCTCGTCGAGCAGCACCTCGCGCACCTCGACCGCCTTGACCCAGCGGTCCTCGGTCAGCCCGGTGGGCGAGCCGTCGAGCAGCCCGTACCAGTCGGCCGCGACCGCCTCGAGCGTGTGCTCGGGCGACGAGACCACCAGGTCCGGCTCGCCGAACGACCAGTCCTTGCCGCCGGGCCATGCGATGGCGGGCGGCAGGTCCGCCGGGTCGCCGCGGGGCGCCCCGCCGTCCGCCCAGGCGGCGATGGTCTCGATTTCCTGCGGACTCAGGGAGATGTCTTCCTTGAAGCGCTGGATGCCGATGTTCTTCTCGATGAACCACGGCGGCATCCGGTCCGGGTCGTTGTCGGGCCGGGAGGTCTTGTCCCGGATGGCCCGCGCCCACGGCCGCACCTCTTCGTACGTGACCAGCGACATCGGTGCGATGGAGCCCGGACGATGGCACGCCTGGCACGAGCGCTGGAGGATCGGCGCCACGTCCCGCGTGAACGTCGCCGCCGGCTGCGAGCCGGTCTGTGCGGCCGCGTCGGGCGTCCACGGCGGTGCGCTCGCCAGCAGCGCGAGCCCGGCGAGGGTGAGGGCCGGCAGCGAGAGCCGGCGATTCGTGATGGTCTGCATCGCTTCGACCTCCTCCGTGCGAGTGCTCATTCTAGCTCACCCGCGGCAGGCCGGCTCGCGGGTCGCTCCGTGGCGTACCTGCTCCGGCATTGACCATCGACAAATAGCATCCTATTCTATTCATCATGAGCACGACCGTTCACCTGCCTCCGCAGCTCCTCGCGATGGTCGACCGGCGGGCGCTGGATCTCGGCGTGAGCCGCAACCGCTACATCGTGCGCGCCCTGGAGAGCGTCGTGGCGACGGAGACACGCTGGAGCGCCGCGTTCGTCGCCGAGCTCGAGGCGGCCCGCGCTGACGTCGAGGGACGCCGGGCGCTGGCAGACCTGCGTGCGGCGGTGGCGCGCGGCCGGACGCGCAAGGGGCCGCCGGCGCTGTGAAGTACGTGCTGGACACCAACACGCTGTCGTATGCGATGGCGGGCGAACCGCAGGTCTGCGAGCGGCTGCTGTCGCTCGCGCGGACCGACCTGCTGCTGCCCCAACCGGTCGTCGCCGAGGTCGAGTACGGCCTGGCGCGGATGCGCAAGTCGAAACGCCGGACGCGGCTGGCCGCACGCTTCCGGGCGTTTCTGGACGAGATGCCGCGCGCGGAGTGGACCGACGAGGTGAGTCGCGCGTTCGGCGCGACAAAGGCGGATCTCGAACGCCGCGGCGTTCGCATCGAGGACTTCGATGTCGCGATCGCTGCTCACGCGCTCGCGAACGACGCCGTGCTGGTCAGCGACGACGCCGATCACATGCGCCGCATTGCTGGCCTGCGGCTCGAGACGTGGCACGCGGCGCCGAGCGAGTCGCCGGAACCTGGCCCGCCGGGCGTCGCCTGAGGGCTCCAACCGGCGCCCGACCGACCCTGCAGGAGTTCCGCGCCGTCCTGCGGCGACAGGCTCCTACGGCTCCAGGTGCAGGATGACGACACCCGGCTCGCCGGTCCCGCCCGTCTCCGGGCCCCCCACGGCCAGGAGCACGAGCGGGCCCGAGACCGCCACGTCGCGGGGCGGGCCGGCAGGCTCGTACTCGGTGACCAGGGTGGGCGCCGCCGGGTCGGACACGTCCACGACCTGCAGCAGGAACGGGGGATAGGCGTCGGCCAGGAAGGCGAGCGAGCCCTCCAGCTCCACGTGGACCAGGCCGCCCGTGGCGGCGGCGGCGATGTAGCCGCCGGTGCCGGGCCGTCCCGCGTCCCGGTAGGTGCCCAGCGGCGCCGGCTCCTCGGGGTCCGAGACGTCGACCAGCTCCAGGGTCGACTCCGAGCTCATCAGCCCCGCCAGCGTCGTCTCGGCGCCGTTCAGCCGTAGCGTGCCCACCGCCACGGCCGCCGTCATCTCCCGCGTGGCCAGCGTGCCCCGCGCCGGGCGCTCCTCGTCCGTGCCGGCGAGGTCGACGATGGACAGCCCGCCGGGGGTGTCTATCACGTAGGCGCGCGAGCCGGCGACGGCCACGTCGATGGCATACCCCTCGGCGAAATAGGACGCGTTCGCGGCCGGCGCCGCCGGGTCCGAGACGTCGATCAGCTCCAGGCCGGACAGCCGGTTCGTAACGGCCGCCGTGGTCCCCGCCACCGCGACGCTCAGCGCCTGCCCCGGCGTCCGGAGCGTGGCGAGGAGCCGCGGCGCGGCGGGGTCGGACACGTCCACCGTGGCCAGTCCGCCGAAGTCGATCGCCGCGTACGCCACCGTTCCGGCGACGTCGATGCCGTAGATGTTCTCCGGAAGCGTCACCGAGCCCTTCACGTGCGGCGCGGCCGGATCCGCGATGTCGACTATGCGCAACGTTGGCCCGTCGCCGACGTACGCGCGGTCGCCATGGACGCTCACGACCCCGGCCGGTCCGGGGATGACCCCGACCAGCTCCAGCGCCTGCCCGTGCAACCGGGCCTGCGGGCCGAACGCCCAGGCTGCCGCGCAGCTCAGCAGCAGCGCAACGAGCCGCCGCGCGCTGGCGTGCCTGACGTGCATGCGTACTCTCCTACGGCGCAGCGTGCGGGTGCGGGTAGATGGCGTCGCTCGCGGCCGGCGCCAGCGCCTCGACCAGCAGGCCGAGCCCGGGACGGAGATCGAAGTAGGCGTGGCTGCCGCCGTCAGCCGCCAGCACGCCGCCGTGCCGCTCCAGCCGCTCCGCCTGCGCCGGCATGTCGAGGCTGTCGCCGGCGTCTCGGAAGTGCATGCCGATGTGGTGGACGCGCTGGCCGTGCCGGTCCAGGAAGTCGGCGTAGGTGCCGGTGCCGTCGCCCACCTGCTGCAGCAGCTCGATGCTGACGTTCTGCAGGTTGAACGCGGTGAACTCGCCCTGGCCGCGCGCCGCCTGGAACTCCCGGATCGGCGTCGGCTCGACGCCGACGACGTCCAGGAGCGCCCGCCGCGCGGCCCGGATGTCGCGGACGGCGATGCCCAGGTGCGTGATGCAGGCCGGGCGGTCGAGGTCCGCCCCGGGGCCGGCCCCGTGCGGCCCGGCGGCGCCTCCGCCCGGCGGCCCGTCGCCTGCCGCGGCCGGGACCAGCTCCACCAGCAGCCCGAGCCGGGCGGTGAGGTCGATGCGCCGCGCCCCGCCGCTGGTGCGGATCGCCAGATGGTGCACCCCCTGGCCGCGCGTGTCCAGGAAGTCGCGGTAGGCGCCGCCCACCGGGCCGGTCGGCTCGATCAGGTCGACGGCGACGTTGGCGAGCCGCACCCGCGCCACGCGCGCCGGCTCGTCCCCGCGGGCCGCCTCCACCGCCGCCGGGGCGACCCCCGCCAGCGCGGCGTAGGCCGCCGCGGAGGCCGCGGCGTCGCGTACGACGATGCCGACGTGGGTCACTTCCGCGGCGCCCTGTGCCTGTGCCGCGCCGGGCGCGCCGGCGCTGCCCCCGGCCAGGACGCCGGCCGCGGTCAGGGCCGCCAGCGCGGTCAGCCGGCCGCATGTCGGCGCGCCGCGTCTCATCGCGCACCCTCCAGGATGTTGGTCATGCTGTGGTTCCCCTCGTGGCAGGCGTACTCGTAGAGCGGCCCGGCCGAGCGGGCCATCGGGAGCTGCGCCGTCCACGGCGCCGTGTACCACACCGGGTCGTCGACGGTGAACCGGTAGCGCAGCGTGCCGTCTGCGGCCCGCGCGAACCGCTCCACCAGCCGCAGTCCGGCGCCGCGCGGTCGCGTGCGCCCGAAGTCGTAGACGTCGTCGGTGAAATTGGTGGTCGTCACCACCAGGGTGTCGCCCTCCCAGCGCCCGCGCGCGTCGCCGAGCCACTGGCGGATCCGCCCCGGCAGAGGCGACCGGCCGTCGAGCGGCACGATGCGGGCGCTGTGCACCATCTCGTTGAGCAGCACCACGTGGTCCGGCGTCTGGAAGATCTGCACGTTCTCGTTGTAGCAGCAGGGCGACATCGGCGGCCCGGAGTTGAAGCCGAGGATGCAGCGGGTGAACAGCCCGCGCGGACCGAGATCCTCGACGAAACCGCCGGGTGTCGGCGCGTCCATGGGCACGCCGGCCCGCCGCCGCTCGACGTCCGCGTACCACTGCTCGGCCGCCGGCGTCAGCGGCGGCACCCGTCCGTCCGGCGGATCGACGACCAGCGAGGTCTGCCGCGGCGTGCGCCGGGCATCGGTCCAGAACCGATTGTAGTTGCCGCCCGCGCCCTCCAGCCCGGCCGGTCCGGCCTCGGTGGCCGGCGGGCGGTTGTCGCGTGCGAACCGGATGCGCGCGGTCTCCGCCGCTCTCGAGGCGATCTCTTCGTCCGTCAGCACCGACCGCCCCGCAAACTCCGCCGGACGATTGAGCGGCGTATCGACCGAGAAGCTCCAGATTCCCTGCAGATCCGGGTCGCCCCACGCCGTCCGCGGCGCCGTCGATGCGGTCGGCCGGGCCGCCGCCTCCTGACCGGCGGCCGACTCTGGCGCGAGCCAGCCGCACGCGACGAGCAGCAACGCGGGTGCGAGCCACGGACGCGCCGTCACCGGCCGGCGCCCCCGGGACCGTTCCGGAGGATTGGGGCGCTGCGCGGATCGATGGTCGGTCCCTGGCCCTCCACGTCGGCCGGCTCGGGCGGGATGTCGAACGCGACCGCGGCCATCACGGTGTCCCACATGAGGGCGAACCGGCCGGCCGTGTCGCTCACGTCGAGGAACAGCCAGGTGAGCTGGTCGACCGACCACGGCAGCTCCGACAGCTCCATCGGCACGCGCACGATGTCCTTGTCGGGGGTGTAGCCGTAGGAGCCCCACAGCCGGGCGCGGTCGTTCGGGTCGTACCGGCTCTGCGGCTGCCAGTTGGAGATGATGAGCGTCCAGTCGTCGGGCTCGAGGTCGATGAACATCGTGTAGCCGCCCGGCTCGATGCGCGTGCCGCCGATGACGAGCGGCGCCTCGGTCATCAGGTAGGTGGACACGTCCGCGCCGGCGCGCCAGACCGGCGCGCCGCGGTTGAGCCACATGCCGTAGGTCTGCTCGGTGCCCCAGAGATCCCGGCCGCGCTTGATGGGGCGGCCGTAGCTGATCTCGATCCACCTGCCCTCGATGTAGTACGGCGTCCGGCCGCCGGCGTACCGGCCGCCGGTCTCGGTCGACGCCAGCCCGTCCGGGCTCGGCGCCCGGAACTGGGCCGCCGCCGGGGAGGCGCCCAGCAGCAGCGCCAGGCCGACGAGCAGCCCGCCGCAGGCTGCGCGCAGCGCGGTCCATCTCACGGTCCGTCTCATTGGTGTGCTACCTCCTGAATTTAACGCGCCCGCAACGGCGCCGTCGACGAGGCGTTACGTTGCCCCGCTAGTCTGGATACGGTCTTGTCCGCCCGGGCGACGGCCACATTCTGGAGATTGCCCGGGCGGGCAGCGACGGGTGGGCGCGCTCGGCCGTGTCCGCGGGCGTATGACCCGGGAGCGGCCTTCCGGCGTGTTCCACCTGTCACGTTCATCTTCCATCATCAATCAGACGGGGCTTTCATCAGACGGGGCTGCGCCCCGGACCCCCGGCGTCCGCTTGCGGGGGGCCTTCGCCCCGCGCCGCTCCCGGCATCAGTCAGACGGGGCTGCGCCCCGAACCCCCGGCGTCCGCTTGCGGGGACCCCTTTGCCCCGCGCCGCTCCCGCCGAGGCGCGCTGTGCGCGCCTGGCGGAGTCTGCACACTCGTGCGGTGCGGACTCCTGGCTTCGGGAACATTCGCGATCCTCGCTGGCACGGAGCGATTATACGGCCGGCCCGCCGGCCGGCCGCGATACGGTTGCGTCCCGGGGGGTTTGGAGGGATACTGATCGCGATTGTCGGCTGACTCTGAGGGGAGTTCTGTACATGAACGGCACGTATCGTTCCGCGCTACTGATAGCCGCCGTGCTGGTTCCCGTTGCCGCTGGCGCCCAGCCGGGCGGATCGGGTGCCTCGGCCCAGCCCGAGGTGACGTTCGCGAAGGACATCGCACCCATCCTCCAGCGGAGCTGCCAGCAGTGCCATCGGCCCGACTCGGTCGCGCCCATGTCGCTCCTCACGTACGAGGAGACGCGGCCCTGGGCGCGGGCCATCAAGGCGCGGACCGCCCTGCGGCACCGGCGCGGCGCCATGCCGCCGTGGTTCGTCGAGAAGGACATCGGGATCCAGCACTTCAAGAACGATGTCTCGTTGAGCGAGGACGAGATCGAGGCCATCGCGATCTGGGCGGACAACGGCGCGCCGCTGGGCAACCCCGCCGACCTGCCGCCGCCGCTCGAGTTCGCCGGCGAGGACGAATGGACGATTGGCGAGCCGGATCTGATCCTCGAGTCACCCGCGGTCGTCGTGCCGGCCGCGGCGCCGGACAGCTGGACGTCGCTCGGGAGGCTGGAGACCGGGCTGACGGAAGACCGCTACGTCGCGGCCGTCGAGGTCCGCGAGTTCAACGACGTGCCGAAGACGGAGGCCTCCGGCACGGTGGGCGGGCGCTACGTGTTCCACCACATGAACTACGGGTCGCTGGGGCCCGACGCGGATGCCGGTCAGCGGCCGGACGGCTGGCCCGTCCACGAGGTGGGGCGCAACGCGGACGTGTTTCCGTCCGAGGCCGGGCGTCTGCTCGAGGCGGGCTCGGTGCTCGACCTGCACAACGCCCACCTGCACTCGAACGGCCGCGAGACCCGGGCGCACCTCAAGTTCGCGTTCAAGCTGCACCCCAGGGGCTACGAGCCGGCGGTGAGGTACGCGCGCAGCTTCGTTGGCAACGGCGTCGACATCGACATCAAGCCCAATCAGGCCGGTCAGGAGCTGCACGCCTACCGCGTGCTCGACGCGCACACCAAGCTGCTGTCTTTCGAGCCGCACCAGCACGCCCCCGGCACGCGCATGTGCCTCGAGGCCATCTGGGGCCACAACATCGAGACGCTGTCCTGCGTGGGCTACGACCACAACTGGGTGAAGCAGTACATCTTCGAGGACGACCACGCGCCGCTGCTGCCGAAGGGGACCATCCTGCACATCATCGGCTGGCTCGACACGACGCCCGCCAACCGCAACGTGGCCGACCCGCGGAACTGGTCGGGGGGCGGCCGGCGGTCGGTGTCCAACATGTTCATCGACCTGGGGCTGGCCTACGAGCTGACCGACGAGCAGTTCGAGCGGGAGATGGCCGAGCGGCGCGCGCGGCTGCGGCTCACCAGGAACGACCACGTCATCGGGTGTCCGTTGTGCCAGGTGGAGTTCCCGTCGCAGGCGGCGGCGGCGAACGACCAGCAGGACGATCAGCAGTAGCGAGGCCGGGACGATCCGGACAAGGGCAATGAAGAAGAGAACATGCTGGCTGCTTGTGGTGCTGGCCCTGCTCGTGGCGGGCCTGGGGCTGAGCGCGCAGACCCGCTTCACGTACTCGCGCGGGCAGAGCGTCTCGCCCGCGTTCGAGGGCTGGTGGCAGAACGAGGACGGCACCTACTCGCTGTTCTTCGGCTACATGAACTCGAACTGGTTGGAGGAGTTCGACGTACCGGTCGGTCCGGACAACCACATCGAGCCCGGCGGGCCCGACCGGGGCCAGCCGACGCACTTCTACCCGCGCCGCAACCTGTTCCTGTTCACGGTCGACGTGCCGGCGGACTTCGGCGAGCAGGAGGTCGTCTGGACGCTCACCACCAACGGGGTGACGGAGCGGGCCTACGGCTCGCTGCGGACCGACTACCTGCTCGACCCGCAGACCATCGGCACCGAGATGGGCGCGAACTTCGGGGGCGTCATCGACGAGTGGCGCGACAACGAGTTCCCGAACCTCGACCTCGCCGTGGACCAGCCGCGCCGGGTGCGGGTCGGCGAGCCGCTGCGGCTCGTGGCGTTTGCCTCCGACGACGGCATCCCGTCCGGCACGTACGAGCCGCCCGCGGTGGAGGCCGGCAAGCCGCACCCGGCCTACCGCGCCCCCCGGCAGATCGTGCCCGGGAATCCGCCCGGCCTGCGGTTCGCCTGGATCGTGTACCGGGGCGACGCCTCGAAGGTCACGTTCTACCCCGAGCAGTTGAAGATGTGGCAGGACACGCGGGTGTACGCGAACTCGCCCTGGTCGTTCCCCTATCTGATTCCGCCCGTTCCCGAGGACGGCCGGTTCGAGACCGCGGTGACCTTCGATGAGCCCGGCACCTACGTGCTGCGCGCCCTGGCGGGCGACGGTGCGCTGACGAGCAGCGAGAACCTGATGATCACGGTGACCCGCTGACCGCGGCGGGCAGGGACCGCCCATGCCCATGGCCATGAAGCAGTTGGTGGCCGTCGGTCTCGCCGTGCTCGTGCCCGGCGTCTGCGGCGCGCAGCCGGCGGCGGACGGCGCCGTCGGCGCCAGCACGCCCTGGGGCGATCCGGACCTGCAGGGCATCTGGGACTTCCGCACCATCACGCCGCTGGAACGTCCCGGCGAGCTGGCCGGGACGGACGTGCTCACCGCCGAGGAGGCGGCCGTGCAGGAGGCGCTCACGGCGTCCGAGCGGGTGGATCGCGTCCCGGAGGCGGGCGACACCGGCTTCTACAACCGGTTCTGGCTGGATCAGGGCACGGAGGTCGTGCCGACGCGGCGCAGCTCGCTCATCATCGACCCGCCGGACGGCCGGCTGCCGCCGCTGACCACGGCCGAGCAGCAGCGGATGGCGCGGCGCGCGGTGACGTGGGAGCGGCCCATCCGCGAGCGCGTGGCCGGCTACCTGCCGAACCGGATAGCGGACGGCCCGGAGGACCTCGGCATCGCCGAGCGCTGCATCCTGGGGTTCAATTCGGGCCCGCCCATGATTCCCAGCTTCTACAACAACTCCATGCAGTTGCTGCAGACGCCCGCGCACGTGGTCATTCTCAACGAGATGGTCCACGACGCGCGGATCATCCCGCTCGACGGGCGGGCGCACCTGCCGTCGGGGCTGCGGCAGTGGATGGGCGACTCGCGGGCGCGCTGGGACGGCGCCACGCTGGTGGTGGAGACGACGAACTTCACGGACAAGACGTCGAGCTTCAGCCCGGAGATCACGAGCGCCGTGGGGTCGGGCGAGAACCTGCGGCTGGTCGAGCGCTTCACGCGCGTGGACGCCGCGACGCTGATGTACCGCTACACCGTGGACGATCCGGTCACCTTCGTCCGGCCGTTCACGGTGGAGCAGCCGATGGTGGCCACGGACTGGCCGCTGATCGAGTACGCCTGCCACGAGGGGAACTACGCCATGCCGAACACCCTCGCCGGCGCCCGCGCGGAGGACGCCGAGGCGCACGCCTCGCGCTAGGAGCCCGTGGCAGGGCTTCTCCGGCGCGTCGTGCTCCCGGCGGCGCTGGCCGCTGTGGCTTGCGGCGGCGCCTCCGAGCCTTCCTCACCGCCGCAGTTCGACGTCCTGGAGCAGACCATCCCCGAGCTGCAGGCGGCCATGGAGGACGGCCGCGTCACGTCCCGCCAGCTCGTGGCCCAGTATCTCGCGCGCATCGAGGCGTACGACCGCCGGGGCCCCGCGCTGCGGGCGATGATCAGCATCAACGGTGGGGCGCTCGACGAGGCGGCCGCGCTCGACCGCGAGCGGGCCGGGACCGGCCCCCGCGGCCCGCTCCACGGCATCCCGGTCGTGGTCAAGGACAACTACGACGTGGCCGGCCTGCCGACCACGGCAGGCTCGAGCGCGCTGGCCGGCTGGCATCCGCCGGACGACGCGTTCCAGGTGGCGGGGCTGAAGGAGGCCGGCGCCGTCATCATCGGCAAGGCCAACATGCACGAGCTGGCGTACGGGCTGACGACCGTCAGCTCCGCGGGCGGGCAGACCCGCAACCCGTACGACCCGTCCCGCAACCCGGGCGGCTCGAGCGGCGGAACGGGCGCGGCCGTGGCGGCCGGCTTCGCGGCGGCCGGGATGGGCACCGACACGTGCGGGTCGATCCGCGTCCCGTCGGCCCACCACGCCCTGGCCGGCCTGCGCGGCACGCGCGGGCTGTCGAGCCGCGACGGGATCGTCCCGCTGGCGCTCACCCAGGACATGGGCGGGCCGATGACGAAGACCGTCACCGACCTGGCCATCATGCTGGACGCCACGGTGGGCGTCGACCCGGCTGACGAGGTGACCGCGCGCGGCCGCGGCCGCGCGCCGGACAGCTACACGGCCTTTCTCACCGCGGGCGCGCTCGAGGGCGCCCGCATCGGCGTCGTCACCTGGCTGGTGGGCAGCGCGCCGGAGGACGAGCCGGTGGCGGCCGTGATCCGCGCCGCGCTGGAGACCATCGCGGCGGCCGGGGCCGAGGTGGTCGACGTGGACCTGCCCGGCGTCCCGGACCTGCTCGACGGCGCGTCGATCATCCCGGTGGAATTCAGGTTCCAGCTCGCCGACTACCTGCGGGCGCCGGGCACGCCGGTGCAGTCGCTGCGGGAGATTCTCGACTCGGGGCTGTACCACGCGGCGGTCGAGGAGCGCTACCGGCGGTCGGACAGCGTGCGCGGCCTCGACGACCCCGACTACCTCGAGGCGCTCGCCCGCCGCGAGCCGCTGCGGGAGGCGGTGACACGGCTGATGGACGACGCCCGGCTCGACGTGCTCGCCTACCCGACGCTGCGCCGCACCGCCGCGCCGATCGGCTTGCCGCAGCGCGGCAACAACTGCGCGCTGAGCGCCGTCTCCGGCCTGCCGGCCATCGCCGTCCCCGCCGGGTACGCCGCCGACGGCCTGCCGGTCGGCCTCGAGCTGCTCGGGCGGGCGTGGGCCGAGGGCGAGCTCGTCCGCCTGGCCTACTCGTACGAGCAGTTGACGCACCATCGACGGCCCCCGGCCTCGACGCCCAGCCTGTTCGCCGCGCCCTCGCGCACGGCGGAGTGGACGGCGGCGGGTGCGGCCGCGGCGCCGCCCGTCGAGAGCGGGGTCACGGCCGCCGTCCGCCTCACGTGGATCCCCGCGACGCGCCAGCTGCGCTACGCCGTCACCGTCTACGGTGCGCCCGCCGGCGACGTCCTCTTCACGCACCTGCACCGGGGCGCCCCTGGCGAAGTCGGTCCGGTGGTGTTGCCGCTGTCCGGTCCGGGCGTCACCCGCGCCTCCGGCACGCGGACGCTCACCGCCGCCGAGCGTGACGATCTCGAGTCGGGAGCGCTCTACTTCAACGTCCACACGCGGAAGCACCGCCACGGCGCCGCCCGCGCGCAGATCGACTGGCCTGCGGCCGGCCGGCAGTAGGGCGCACGCGGCCGGAGCGAGCTGCCGCCGCCGGGCGATGGTTGGTTGGTCGCTCTTGACGGCTGGTAGAGTAGCCGGTCATGGCGCCGTCCAATATCGTCGACTCCCTTATCGTCGACTCCCTGTACGAGAGAACCGCGTCGTTCGGCCGCCACGTCGTTCACTACATTGTCACCGGCACGATATTCGCTTTCGTCACCAGCGTGCCATGGTGGTCGAAGCTCGACGTGTGCCAGACAGATGACATAGCGCTGATCTCCGGGAATGTGCGCGTTCAGATTGTCTTCCTCTTCATCGCCGTGATCGCGCTGTTCGGCGTGGGACATGTGCTGCTTGCCATGCGTCAGCATCTGGTGACGAAGACCAACTTCCTTACTCGCGTCGTCGTCGCGTTCCGAATGAGCGAGCAGACACACCCGTGAATTACTTCGCGTACGGCTCGAACATGCTGACTCGGCGCCTGACCGATTGGTCGCGCGCGCCGTCGGCCGTCGCGCGCGGCATCGCAAGGGCGCCCGGGTTCGTGGTGCGGTTTCACAAGGTAGGGGCAGACGGGTCGGGCAAGTGCACGCTCGTTACGACCGCCGACCTGGCGGCGGCTGCATTCGGCGTGCTGTACGAGGTGGCGGATGCCGACGCCGAGAGTCTCGACCGGGCGGAGGGAGTACACACCGGTGGCTACGCCCGGCGCGCCGTGAAACTAGAGCTATCAGCCAACCGCATGGTCAGCGCCATGACATATGTCGCCGGCAAGCGGCATGTCGATGCGTCGCGAGTTCCGTTCGACTGGTACCGCGATCTCGTGGTCGCGGGTGCAATTGAGCACCGCCTGCCGCCGGGCTACATCAACGAATTGGCGCGCGTCCCGGCGGCGGCGGATCCCGACGCGGCCCGTGCCGCCCGCGCACGGCGGTTGCTCGACGGTTCATGACGAGGTTGGTGCGGCGGGCCGCCCGCCTGCCCGTGGTAGCATGATTTCGTGCTCGATACCCATGCCATCGCTCGCCGGCTGACGGGTACCGGCCTCTCGACCGAGCAGGCGGACGCGATTACGGACGCCGTCCGGGAGGCCGCCGAGCACGGCGACCAGGTGACACCGGAGGCGTTGCGCGCCGAGCTTGCCAGCCTCGAGGCTCGCCTGACGTGGCGCTTTGCCGGGGCGATGCTGGCACAGACGCTCGCCATCCTTGGGGGCTTGCTCGCCATGCTGCGCCTGCTGGAGTAATGCGGGGACACCACACGACGGCGAGGCACGACGAACGCCGACGGCTTGTTCCTATTGCTCGCCGCCGATCCGCTCCCGCACCACCGCCGCGAACCGCAGCAGGTCGTCCAGCCGGTGGGCCGCGACGTCCTCGACGACCGCCAGGTCCACGTTGTCGTAGCCGTGCACGAGGATGTTCCGGAAGCCCGCCATGTCGCCGAGCTTCGCCGCCAGCGCCGCGTCGATCCAGCCGGCGCGGGCGAGCAGGGTGAACAGCTCGCGGTTCGTGCGGGGCTCGCCGAGGCGCTCGTCCGAAACGATGTGCGACGCGGCATCCAGGGCGGCCTGGATCGCGAGCTGGAGGGTGTGCTCGACGAAGCGCTGCTCGCGCACGTCGGTGCGGATGGCATCCGTGCGGGCCAGCTCCCGGAGCTCCCGGACGCAGGTGTCGATCGTGGCGAGCCGCTTGGCGAGCAGGTCGGGATCGGTCATTCGGCCGGCGTGGCGACCCGCCGGTACTCCCGCAGAATTGGCTGGAGGTCGAACCACTCGTTGCGCGTCCGCACCTCGAAGCGGATGCGGAGGGAGGGGTCGCGGTCGAGGATCAGCACGCCGTCGCGCAGCACGCGGGCGCGGAGATCGGCGGCGGCGGTGTTGAGCGTCACGACCTGCACGGCCCGGCCCAGCAACTGCTCGAGCTCTCCTTCCAGGCGCAGCGGCAGCCCCTCCAGCGTCGGCGGCGGGTCGCGCCGGAACAGCACGCCCACGTCGACGTCGCTGCCGGGGCGGTCGTCGCCGCGCGCGACGCTGCCGAACAGGTAGACGGCCGCCGGCTCCTCGGTCTCGCGCCCGGCGAAGAACCGCTCCAGTTGCCGCACGACAGCCTGCGGCGGCATGGGTGGTGGGTATGGCCGCAGGCTACCCGCGCACGCGGTGCGCGAACCACCAGTGGTGTCCTTCGGGATCGCGGGCCTGGTAGCTTCTGTCCGCCCAGTAGCCTTCGCCGTAGTCCTGGGTGTCCGGCTCCGCCGTGATGACGGCGCCGGCCGCGCGCGCCCGCTCGCAGTGGGCGTCGGCGTCGTCCACGTAGACGAACAGCGACTGGGTGTTCGCGCCGTCGACCGCCCGGGGCGACCGCAGGTACGACCGCGCGGGCGACAGGCCGGCCTGGCCCACCATGACGAGGCCGGCGCCGAGGACGAGCTGCGAGTGCGCGATCTGCCCCTGCTCGGTCTCGACCTTCACCTGCACCTCGAACCCGAATGCGCGGCACAGCCAGTCGATGGCCGCCTTGGCGTCGTCGTAGAACACGGCCGATGAGATCTGCGGCCAGCCGGCGGGCGGATTCTTCATGGCGATCCTCGCTGTCGTCCTCACGGGCAGACGGGCGGCGCCTGGTAGCCCAGGCCCAGCAGCCGGAAATAGTTCTGCCCGAGCGCGATGTTGCGGAAGGCGTCGTCGTCGAGGTAGCGGTTGATGCGGCTCGTGACCTCCAGCTCGGTCCGGTAGACCTCGAGGTCCTTGTCGCGCGACGCCAGGAAGTCGGTCCCCGGGAGAATCCTGTCGGAGTGCGCGTTGAGGAACGGGACGTACGCCGCCTGCCCGTCCGGCGTCGAGAAGTACGCGTCCTCGAGCACGCGCCACGCGATGTCGAGCATGAGGTTCGGGTGGCTCTCCAGCATGGCGGTCATCAGCTCGACGTGCCGGGCCGGCTCCATGCGCGTGAGCTCCCGCGACAGGCCCATGTGGACCCAGACCAGCGCGTTGTCCGGATACAGCCGCAGCACCTCCTCCACCAGCGGCAGGTAGCGGGTCGGATCGTCGTCGTCCCCCAGATCCGAGTGCACGGCGAGCGGGATGCCCCGCTCCCGGAGCACCGCCATGAAGGGAGCCCACTCGGCCATGGCGGCCGGGGAGACCGGCGCATGCCCGTTGTCGAACAGGGCCTGCTTCACCAGGTTGACCTCGCCCATCCAGCGGAAGAGCCCGGGGTACTCGGCTTCGAGGAGCTCGATGCCGGGCAGGATCGTCTCCGGCGCGGCCAGATCCGGAAAGGTCATCGACAGCGTGAGGTGGATGTCTGCCGGCGCCTTCGTCAGGTAGTTGGCGGCGTTGACGAAGTCGTTCTTCAGCGACGGCGTCACCGGCGTGCCGGGGCAGTCCAGGTAGTAGGTGCAGGTGGAGCCGGCCGGCAGCGTCTGGCCGATGCCGTAGACGTTGGCGAACAGGACGCCGGTCTCCTCGAAGTACTGCACCACCTCCTCGAACGGAATGGCGGGTCCGCCGAACGGCCGGAAGTGCACGTGGGTGTCGACCACCGACGTCTGGGGCTGCACGGACCGGTCGTAGCACGGCGCGTCGGCCGCACGGAACGTGTCGAGCGAGAGCGCGGCGGGCGCCACGGCGGTCGTCGCAGGCTCCGCGCCGCAGCCGGACAGCCCGGCGGCGCACAGAGCGGCGAGCAGCGCGATTAACTTGTTGCGCATGTGGTACCTGGAACGGTCCGGCGCGTCGGCGGCATTGTATAGTACGAGTCGGATCCGCCTACAAGCGCCCCGCATGCGGGCCGGTCCGGGAGGATTTACGCATGGCTGATGTACCCATCGAGTTCAGGCGGCTGAACGTCACCGGGGGCCTCCCGCGCATTCCGCGCCGGACGGCCGCCGCGCTGGTCGTGCTGCTGCTCGCGGTCGTGGCGGGCTTCGGCTCGCTCTATCAGGTGCAACCCGAGGAGGTGGGCGTCGTGCTGCGCTTCGGCGAGTACGTGCGGACCACCGAGCCGGGGTTGCGCGCCAAGCTGCCGTTGGCCGAGCAGGTGCTGAAGGTGCCGGTTCAGCGGCAGCTCAAGCAGGAGTTCGGGTTCCGCACCGTGGACGCGGGCATCCGCACGCTGTACGCGCCGGACCGCCAGTTCGCGGACGAGGCGGTCATGCTGACCGGCGACCTGAACGTGGCGGTCGTCGAGTGGATCGTGCAGTACCGCGTGGCCGATCCGTACCTGTTCCTCTTCAAGGTGCGCAACCTGGGCGAGACGTTCCGCGCGATGAACGAGGCCGTGATGCGCGAGGTGGTCGGCGACCGGACCGTCACCGAGGTCCTGACCGTCGGCCGCCAGGAGATCGAGTCGCGCGTGGAGGAGCGGCTGCAGGAGCTCGCCAACCAGTACGAGATGGGGATCACGATCGACCAGGTGGTGCTGCAGGACGTCAATCCGCCGGACCCGGTCAAGCCGTCGTGGGACGAGGTGAACCAGGCCCAGCAGCAGCGCGACCGGATGATCAACGAAGCGCGGGCGGAGTACAACCGCGTCATTCCGCGCGCGCGCGGCGAGGCGCAGCAGACCGTGCTGCAGGCCGAGGGCTACGCGCTCGACCGCGTCAACCGCTCCCGGGGCGACGCCGTGCGCTTCACGGCGATTGTCGAGGAGTACGAGGAGGCGCCGGAAGTGACGCGCCGCCGCCTCTACCTCGAGACGATGCAGCGCATCCTCCCGCAGGTGGGCCGCAAGCTCTACGTCGACGAGGACACCACCGGCGTGCTCCCGCTCCTGTCTCTCGACGGGAACGGGACGCGGCCGCTGCCCGCAACCACGCGCGCCACGGGAGGTGGCCAATGATGCGCCTGACCCCGACTCGAATCGCCGTCGTCGGCATCCTGCTGGTCGTCGTGGTCCAGTCCCTGTACACCGTCAACGAGACCGAGCAGGTCATCATCACGCAGTTCGGCGAGCCGGTCGGCGACCCCGTGGTCCAGCCCGGGCTGCACTTCAAGGTGCCGTTCATCCAGCGGCCCAACTACTTCGAGAAGCGGTTCCTCGAGTGGGACGGCAGCCCCAACCAGGTGCCGACGCGCGACAAGCGCTTCATCTGGGTGGACACCTACGCGCGCTGGCGCATCACGGACCCGCTGCTGTTCTTCCAGCGGCTGCGCGACGAGCGCGGCGCGCAGTCGCGGCTCGACGACATCCTCGACGGCGAGACGCGCAACGCCGTGGCGCGCCACGACCTGATCGAGCTGGTGCGGAGCACGAATCGCGATCCCGACGACGTGCCGATCGAGTCCGAGGAGGAGGCGGTCATCCTCGAGGCCATCGAGCGCGGCCGGCGCGAGATCACGCGCGACATCCTCGCCACGGCCGCGGAGCGGACGGCCGATCTGGGCATCGAGCTGCTCGACCTGCGGCTGAAGCGGATCAACTACGTCGAGGAGGTGCAGAAGGACGTCTTCGCGCGGATGATCGCCGAGCGGCAGCGGATCGCGGAGCAGTTCCGGTCCGAGGGGCAGGGCGAGTCGGCGCGGATTCACGGCGAGCGGGAGCGCGAGCTGGCGCAGATCCAGTCGGAGGCGTACCGCCAGGCCGAGGAGCTGCGCGGGGAGGCCGACGCACAGGCGACGGGCATCTACGCCGAGGCGTACAACCGCGACGCGGACTTCTACGCGTTCACGAAGTCGCTCGAGACGTACGAGCAGACGATGGATCCGGAGACGTTCTTCATTCTGGGCACGGACAGCGAGCTGCTGCGGTACCTGGAACGCACGCGGTGAGGCGGGTGGGTGCCGCGGCGCCCCCGCGCCGCGGCACCCACAGTGTCGATGACGTTCGACGGCTATGACACCGAAGGCTTCCACGACGAGATGTTCCAGGCGGACGGCTCGCCGCGGCCCGAGGCGCGCCTGCTCGTCGAGCGCATCGAGTCGCTGCCCGCGGGCGAGCTGATCCGGCGCCACCAGGCGGCGGAGCGGGCGCTGCTCAACACCGGGATCACCTTCACGGTCTACGGCGACGAGCAGGGCACCGAACGCATCCTCCCCTTCGACATCGTGCCGCGGATCGTGACCGGGGAGGCCTGGGAGCCGATCGAGCGCGGCCTGAAGCAGCGCATCGAGGCGCTGAACCTCTTCATCGACGACGTCTACCACGACCGGAAGATCGTGCGCGACGCCGTGATTCCCGCGGCTGTCGTCGAGTCGTCGCAGGGCTTCCGGCCGCAGTGCGCCGGCCTGGATCCGCCCGGCGGCGTGTGGTGCCACATCACGGGCACCGACCTCGTGCGCGACCGGGACGGGACGGTCTACGTGCTCGAGGACAACCTGCGCTGCCCGTCGGGCGTGTCGTATCTGCTCGAGAACCGGGCCGTGATGCAGGAGACGTTCCCGGCCGTCTTCGAGGGGCTGGGCGTGCGGCCGGTCAACGACTACCCGAGCCGTCTGCTGCAGATGCTCGAGGACGTGGCGCCGCCGTCGCAGAGCCGGCCGAGCGTCGCCGTGCTCACGCCCGGCGTCTACAACGCGGCCTACTTCGAGCACTCGTTCCTCGCGCAGCAGATGGGGATCGAGCTGGTCGAGGGGCGCGATCTGGCCGTGGTGGACGACCGGCTGCAGATGCGCACGACCCGCGGCTTCGAGCCGGTCGACGTCCTCTACCGGCGCATCGACGACGACTTCCTCGACCCGACCTGCTTCCGGCCGGACTCGCTGCTCGGCGTGCCGGGCCTGATGGAGCTGTATCAGCGGAAGCGCGTCACGCTCGTGAACGCGCCCGGCACCGGGGTGGCCGACGACAAGGTCGTCTACGCGTACGTCCCGGACATGATCCGCTACTACCTCGATCAGGAGGCGATCCTGCCCAACGTGCCGACCTGGCTCTGCTGGCGGGACGACGACCGGCGCTACGTCCTCGACCACCTGTCGGAGCTGGTGGTCAAGGCCGCCAACGAGGCGGGGGGCTACGGGATGCTGGTCGGCCCCGCGTCCACCCCGGGCGAGCGGCGCGAGTTCGCCGCGCGCATCGAGGCGGCGCCGCGCAACTACATCGCCCAGCCCACGCTGGCCCTGTCGCGCGTGCCGACACGCATCGCCGAGCGGTTCGAGGGCCGGCACGTCGACCTGCGCCCGTACATCCTGTACGGACGGGACATCTACGTGCTGCCCGGCGGCCTGACGCGGGTGGCGCTGCGCAAGGGGTCGCTCGTGGTCAACTCCTCGCAGGGAGGCGGGAGCAAGGACACCTGGGTGCTGGCATGCTGAGCCGCGTCGCCGCCTCCATCTACTGGATGAGCCGCTACATCGAGCGGGCCGAGAACGTGGCGCGCGTCGTCGGCGTGAACAATCAACTCGTTCTCGACCTGCCCGGACAGGATGCCGAGCAGTGGGATCCGATGGTGAAGGTGACGGGCGACGAGGCGGACTTCCGCGCGCGCTACGGGGGGGCGACGCGGGCCAACGTCATCGACTTCCTCACGTTCGACGCCCTCAACCCGAACTCGATCGTCTCCTGCGTGACCACGGCCCGCGAGAACGCACGCTCGGTGCGCGAGATCCTCTCGTCGGAGATGTGGGAGGAGATCAACCGCTTCTATCTCTTCCTGCGGCAGCCGGGCGCGCGCGAGCGGGCGCTGTGGGACGCGCACGCGTTCTTCCGCGAGGTGCGCCGCTCGTCGCACATGATCGAGGGGACGAAGAACGAGACCATGGAGCACGGCGAGGCCTGGCACTTCAGCCAGATGGGCCGGCACATCGAGCGGGCGGACCAGACGACGCGCATCCTCGACCTGAAGTACTTCCTGCTGCTGCCGTCCGCGGCCGACGTGGGCAAGCCGATCGACGACCTGCAGTGGGGCGCCCTGCTCCGGTCGGCGAGCGGCCTCGAGGCGTACCGGCGCATGCACGGGCGCGTCGCCGCCCTGACCGTGGCGAGCTTCCTGCTCCTCAACCGCGAGTTCCCGCGCTCGGTGCAGCACTGCGCCGGCCGCGCGCAGGCATCGCTCCACGCCGTGACCGGCACGCCGGCGCGGCGGTTCGCCAACGCGGCGGAGCGGGAGCTGGGCCGGCTCGTCGCGGACCTCGACTATACTGATATCGGCGACGTCGTCAGCACGGGGCTGCACGATTTCGTCGACACGCTCCAGGAGAAGCTCAACCACGTCGGCAACGAGATAACGCGCACCTTCTTTGCGCCGTCCAGCGGCTCAGCCCCGTCTGATTGAAGCCCGGCGCCGCCGCGCGCACACGCCATGACCTACTGCGTTGCGATGAACGTGGAAGAGGGCATCGTCGGGCTGTCCGACACCCTCATCATGTCGGGTCTCGAGAAGGCGACCCTGCAGAAGGTCAGCGTCTACTCGCCGCCGCACGGCACGTTCTTCGTCATGACGTCCGGCCTGCGGTCGCTGCGGGACAAGACGCTCACCTACCTCGAGGAGGCGCTCGGCGAGCGCGACCAGCCGTTCGAGCGGCTGTACCAGGCGGTCAACCTGCTCGCGGAGCAGGTGCGCCGGGTAGCGCGGGAGGATCGCCGGGCCCTGGTCGAGAGCGGCATGTCGTTCAACATTCACACGCTCATCGGCGGGCAGATGGAGCGCGACGCCGCGGCCAAGCTCTATCTGCTCTACCCGGAAGGCAACTGGGTGGACACGGAGAGCCTGACGCCGTATCACGTGATTGGATCGACGGGCTACGGCAAGCCGATCCTCGATCGGGCGCTCAAGGCCGAGGACTCGATGCGCCACGCCTTCAAGGTCGCGTGCCTGTCGTTCGACTCGACGCGGATCAGCGCGGCCGACGTCGACTTTCCCATCGACGTGGTGCTCTACCGGCGCAACTCGTTCCGGATCGTCGAGCGCCGCTTCGAGAAGCAGGACCTCGAGCGGCTCTCGCAGTGGTGGGATGCGCGCGTCCGGCGGGCGATCGAGGAAACGCCGGGGGAGTGGTTCGATCGCGCCTACGACGAGCTGGATGCGTCGTCGTCGCCGAGCCCCCCGGTGCCGGCATCCCCGTGACGATCACCATCCGGCACCGCACGGCGTACAGGTTCGCCGCGCCCGTCTTCCTCGAACCGCACCTCGTGCGGCTGCGGCCCCGGTCGGACGGCGCGGTCCGCCTGCTCGACTTCGCGCTCGAGATCGAGCCGCCGCCGGCGGTGCGCGCCGACAATCTCGACCTCGACGGCAACGTGGTCACCCACGCCTGGTTCGAGGGGCTGACGACGGAGCTGCAGCTCTGCACGAGCGCCCGGGTCGAGACGCTGCGCGCGGACCCGTTCCGCTTCCTGCTGGCCGAATCGGAGCGGTCGCTGCCGTACGCCTGTGCGCCGGATCGTGCCGCCGGACTGCAGCAGTACCGGGTGGCTCCCGACGCCGCGCACCCGGAGGTGCGCGCGCTGGCGCTTGCTGCCACGCGGGATGCCGAGCGCGACCAGGTGCTCTTCCCGCTCGAGCTGGCCCGGCGCCTGCACCGCGAGTGCACCGTGCAGGCGCGGCCGGACGGGCCGCCGCAGCCGCCCGAGACGACGCTGGCGACGCGGCGCGGCGCCTGCCGCGACCTCGCCGTGCTGTTCGTCGCCGGCTGCCGCGCCGTGGGGCTCGCGGCGCGGTTCGCCAGCGGCTACGCCGCCCGCGCCGGCGGCGCGGGCGACGAGCTCCACGCGTGGGGCGAGGTGTACCTGAGCGGCGGCGGTTGGCGCGGCTACGATCCGAGCCTGGGGTTGGCGGTGGCCGATCGGCACGTGGCGGTGGCCGCGGCCGCCCGGCCGCGCGACGCCGCGCCCGTGACCGGGAGCTTCCGCGGCGACGCGGCCGCGCGCCTCGAGGTCGACGTGGACGTCCGCGCATGCTGACCCGCGCACCGGGCGTCGCTGCGACGTCCCGCAAGCGGACGCCGGGGGCTTGGGGCGCAGCCCGCTCCGATTGAAGGGCCGGCGTAGCCGGCGCAAGGCGCGCACAGCGCGCCTCGGCGGGAGCGGCGCGGGGCTGTGGGGTCCCCGCAAGCGGACGCCGGGGCTTCGGGGCGCAGCCCCGTCTGAATAAGGCCCCGTCTGATAGAAGCTGCACGGCATGGAGAACGCTCTCGCCGCCCGGGTGCGCGCG
>JAAXGX010000180.1 GCA_012271165.1 Vicinamibacteraceae bacterium
GCCGCCGGCTCCGAGGCGGTGTCCAGCCCACCGTTGAAGGTGATGGTCAGCGTCGCCCCGTCCACCGCCGCCGACGAGAACGCCGGGGGGGTGTGGTTGGTGACCGTGTTGCCGGAGAAGTTCGCCAGCTCGTGGCCGGAAAGGTTCTTGATCCTTCGGTTGGGGTCGCCCGGTTGGTTGTACCCCACCACCACCGTCTCGTCATGGCCGACCGGCGTGGCAAAGGTCGCGGTCACCGTGCTCCCCGCGATCGACGCGCTCGATGAGTTGCGGCTGGTGCTCCCGATGGTGATCTGCATGACGTTGGCCTGCACCGTGACGGAATCGTCCAGCGCCTCGTCGAAGGTCACCGTCAGCGTCGCTCCCGCGATCTCCGCGCTGACGAATTCCGGCGGCGTCGCGTCCGGCGTGTTGTTGGTCACCGGCTCCGGGCCGAAGCTCGGAACCAGGCTGCCGTCGGCGCCCCGCAACGGACAGGTGCTGTATGGTGGGTTGAGGCACCTGCCTCCCTGCGCCTTGTCATAGCTCAGCGTGACCGTCTGGCCCGCCCGGACCGCCTCGTCCAGCCTGAGCGTGAACGTGTTCCGCACGTCACCCTCGTAACTGTGATTCAAGTCGTTCCACACCCTCCTGCCGTCCACGAGGAGCTCGTAGGCATAGAAGCTTGCTTGCCTTTGAGGGTCCAAATCCTCAGTGAACCACAGCCTGAGCGTGTTGCCGTTCACGCTCGCTCTCTCGAACCGCACCGCCGGCGTGTTGTTGGCCGCAGTCTCGCCGGTGAAGCCAGGCACCGGTAACGTGTTGCCGGCGTCCCGCAGCGGACTGGTCTGAGGCGCGGTGTAGCTGACCTTCAGCGACTCGGTGTCGAGCACAGGCGACGCCAGCGTGACGCTCACTGTGGCCCCGCTGATCGACACGGGCGCGCTCGTGCCCATGATCGTGCGTGCACCCCCGAGCGGCGGCGTCGCCGTAACGGTGAACGTGTTGCCGGCCGGCCTCGAACCCGAATCCAGCGCCGCGTCGAAGGTGATCGTCAGCGCCGCCCCGTGCACCGCCGCGCTCACGAACCTCGCGGTTGTTTTGTTCAAGACCGTCTCGTCCGTGAACGACCCGACCTCCGCCCCGCCCGCAAGACCTTTCAGGCGCCTTGCCGCGTCGGCCGGCCGGGCGTAGGACACCGTCACCGTGTCGCCCTTGGCGACCGTCCGCTCCGGCGGCAGCGTCAGCCGCACCATGCTGCCGTTCACCCAAACGCCCGCCACGCTCCCGCTCGCGCCCCCCGCGGCGACCGTGAAGGCGCTCAGCGGCGGCACCGCGGCCGCGTTCAGGGCCTTGTCGAAACTCAGGGTCAGCGTGGCGCCGTTCACGGTCGCCTCGCCCTCGCGCAACCTCGGCGGAGTCGGCTGCGCCGACGAGAGGGACTCCACCGGCTCGTTCGCGAAGGTCTCCAGCTCGTTCCCGGAACCGTCCCGCAACGCGGCCGAGGCGGGCCTGGCGTAAGCCAGCGTCACGTCGGTGTCGGTCGCCAGCACGGCCTCCGCAAGCGTGGCGGTCACGGCGGCGTCGCCGACCATGACCGCCGCACTGGTCCCCGCAATGCTCTTCGTCGCGTTGTCGCGCGTCACGGTGACGGTGAACGCGCTGCCCGCCGGCGCCGCGCTCGCGTCGAGCGCCTCGTCGAACCACACCGACAGGTCCGTCCCGTCCACCGTCGCGGCGTGAAACGCCGGCGGCGTCGTGTCGGTCCAGGCCGTGTGGAACCTGACGTTCCCCGTCGCCTCGTTGCCGGTCGAGTCCCGGACCGTCAGCTCGACCCACGTGTAGACCGGGTTCGGCACCTTCGGCCTCAGCGCGTTCAGCTCCGCATTGCTCTTGGCCCCGAAGAACAGGCGCGGAGGCGTCTCGGGCACGGCCAGATCCTCGACCACGTCCGCCCGGCTGCCGGTGCGTACGCTCGGGCCCGCGATCACGGTCACGGTTTCGTCGGTGTCGTCGGAGTCCCTGAACACCGCGCTATCCGTGGGGTCGACGAGATGGATGCTCACGAGCGTAGTGGGTGGGGCGTTGACGGACTCGACCGTCCAGTCGACGGGCACCGGCGCCAGGCTGGGCGTCTCGTTGCCGACTTCCTCGTTCCTGAAGCCCGCCGTCCCTCTGCTATTGGTGGCCCGCAACGCGTTCGACGCGGGTTTCGTATAGGCAAGCTTCACGCCGGTGTCGGTGGCGAGCACGGGGGCGACCAGTGCAGCGGTCACGGTGGCGCCCTCGATCGACACCGCTGCGTTCGAACCCGAAATACCCGTCGCGGAGCCGTCGCGCGTGACCGTGACGGTGAACGCGCTGCTCGCCGGCGTCGAGGCGGTGTCGAGAGTCTTGTCGAAGGTGACGGCGAGTGCCGTCCCGTTCACCGTCGCGCTGACGAACTGCGGCGGCGGCTGATTCGCATAGCCCTGGATGGCGATCATCCAGGACGTCTCTGACGTGTCGGGGAAGTCGTCTCCAAATAAGCTTGTGTCGCCGATGCTCCAGCCCGTGGCCGCGCCCGAATCCTCGTCGTCCGAGGCCGTTCGTTCAATCTGGTTTGAGCTAACAGCCGCCCCGGTCAGCACCACGAAATACGTCGTGTCAGCGTCCAGGTCGATGCCTGCAGTCGTGCCGGTGACCGTCTCGCCGCTCTGGGAGAGCGTCAGCGCGCCCAAGCTGCCGTCCGGCCTGCCGTTCGAATTCGACGACTCGATGCGCACTTCCAGCCCGGTCATGAGCGTGCCGCGAACAGGGAACGACACGCCGGTCAGCGTGTAGCCCTCTGCATTGCTGCCCGTCGTGAACGACTGCGCGCGGCCAAGGCTAAAGTAAGACGTGTTAGTCAAACTCTGCCCGGTGTTGCTCACCAGCGTGACGGAGGTCTGCGCCTGCGCCGCCTCGGCGGCGAAGGTCAGGGCGAGGGCGAGCAGGCACGCCGCCGCGCGGCCGAAGCGGGCGGCGGATGCGGTGGAGGCAGCGGGAGCGACAGGCCCCGCCGGGCGGCGGCGGCCGGAGTCTAGCCGCCGTGCCGAGCCCGTCGGGGTACGGGCAACGCGCTCCCGCGGACGGCCCGCGGCGCGGCCCATGGCGTCAGCCGAGGGTTGCGCAGGACGGCCGTCCGCGAAGCGGATACAGCTACTGGGCTGGCTGGCTGGCTGGCTGGCTGGCTGGCTGGCTGGCTGGCTGGCTGGCTGGCTGGCTGGCTGGCTGGGCAAGAGTCGTGCCACTTGTGACTCGACACCGTCACGACGTTCCGCATGCACATCTTCATCCTTCGAATCGGCATCGCCGCCTACACTAATGAGCATCGGTTGATAGTAACGGACAGACCATAAAATAAGCGGTGCGCTGGATGAAAAGTTCCGTTTCATTTCCATTAAATTCGTCTATAATCCCCGCGAAGTGCCCGAAACCGCGTGCCGCATCGCCCTTCCGGCGCCCCGGCCCACCGTGATTCGGGCCCACTCGGCGAGGGGGGAGACGTGACCGGTTCCGGCGACCCGACGCGGGAGCTCGAAGCGCTGCGCGAGCGCACCTTCACGCTCAGCGCGGCCATCCTGCGCATCTCCGCCACGCTCGACCTCGACACCGTCCTCGCCGAAGTGGTCGAGAGCACCCGCGCGCTCACCGGCGCCCGCTACGGGATCCTCTCCGCCGTCGACGTGGCAGGCGTGCCCGCCGGCCACGCCTGCCTGTCGGGGTTCACCGACGAGGAGCAGCGCGAGGTCGCCGCCTGGCCGCACAAGGAAGGGATGTTCGCGCACCTGTGCGGCGTGCCGGGACCGCTGCGCGTCGACGACTTCGCCAGCTACGTGCGCTCGGTCGGCCTCCAGCCGCTGCCGAGATTCGCGCACGCCTTCATGGCCACGCCGATGCGCCACCGCGGCGAGCTGGTCGGCATGTTCTTCCTCGCCGAGAAGCCCGGCGGCGAAGCGTTCACGGATGACGACGAAGAGGTGCTGATGCTCTTCGCCTCGCAGGCCGCGGTCGCGATCGCCAATGCGGGTACGTACCGCAGCGAGCAGCATGCGCGGGCCGACCTCGAGGCCCTGGTCGAGACCTCGCCGGTCGGCGTCGTCGTCTTCGATGCCAGGAGCGGCCGGACGCTCTCGCGCAACCGCGAGGCGAGGCGGATCGCCGAGAGCCTGCGGACGCCCGGCCGCTCTCTCGAGCAGCTCCTCGAGATCGTCTCCTTCCGGCGCGCCGACGGGCAGGACGTGTCGCTCAGCGAGTTCCCGCTGCCGCAGTGGCTCTCCGCCGGGGAGACGGTGCGTGCCGAGGAGATCGTGGTGTCGACCCCCGATGGGCGCAGCGTCAGGATGCTGGTCAACGCCACGCCGATCCGCGGCGAAGGGGACGCGGTCAGGTCGGTCGTGGTCACGATGCAGGACCTGGCCCCGTTCGACGAGACCGAGCGGATGCGGACCGAGTTCCTGGGCCTGGTGAGCCACGAGCTGCGCGAGCCGCTCACCGCCGTCAAGGGCTCGGCGGACACGCTGCTCGAGGAGGGGGCCCGGCTCGACCGGGCCGAGATGCGCGAGTTCCACCGCATCATCGCCGAGCAGGCCCGCCACATGCGCGGCCTGATCGGCGACCTGCTCGATGCCGGGCGCATCGACTCGGGCACGCTCTCGGTCGCCCCCGAGCCCTCGGAGCTCGCCGGCCTCGTGGAGGCGGCGCGGAGCACGTTCCTCGGCGCCGGCGGCACCCACCCCGTCCGCGTCGACCTGCCCCCGGGTTTGCCCTCCGTGATGGCCGACCGCCAGCGCATCGTGCAGGTGCTCAACAACCTCTTCGCCAACGCCGCGCGGCACGCGCCCGAGTCGTCCCCCATCCGGGTGGCGGCGGCGCGCGAGGAGGCCTGCGTCGCCGTCTCGGTCGCCGACGAGGGGCGGGGGGTGGCGGCGGAGCGGCTGCCGACGCTCTTCAGCCGCCGCGCCGGCGCCGGGCAGGGCCGCGTGGCGGGCCACGGCCTCGGGCTCGCGATCTGCAAGGGCCTCGTCGAGGCGCACGGCGGACGCATCCGGGCCGAGAGCCCCGGCCCCGGACGCGGCACCACGGTCACGTTCACGATTCCGGCGACCGGCGAGCCCGGCGCCGCGGCGGCAGGCCCGCCGCCCACCGCGGACCCCGGCGAGCGCCCGCGCATCCTCGTCGTCGACGACGACCCGCGGGCGCTGCGCTTCGTCCGCGGCGCGCTCGCACGGGCCGGCTACGCCCCCATCGTCACCGGCGAGCCGGAGGACATCCAGCGCATCATCCGCACCCAGAGGCCGGCGCTGGTCCTGCTCGACCTGGTGCTGCCCGGCCGCGACGGCATCGAGCTGATGCAGCAGCTCCCCGAGCTCTCCGACCTGCCGGTCATCTTCATCTCCGCCTACGGCCGCGACGAGGTCGTCGTCAGGGCGCTCGAGGCGGGCGCGGCCGACTACGTCGTCAAGCCGTTCTCGCCGACCGAGCTGGTGGCGCGCGTGGGGACGGCCCTGAGGCGCCGCGACGCGCCCGAGCCGTTCGTGCTCGGCGACCTCGCCATCGACTACGCCCAGCGCCGGGTGACGGTTCGGGGCGAGGCGGTCGAGCTGACGGCCACGGAGTACGAGCTGCTGCGCGTGCTCTCGCTCGACGCGGGCCGGGTGGTGACCTTCGACACGCTGCAGCGGCGGGTCTGGCCCAAGCGCGAGAGCGCCGACGCGAACCTCGTGCGCATCTTCGTCAGGCACCTGCGCCGCAAGCTCGGCGACGACGCCGCCAGCCCCGCCTACATCTTCAACCAGCGCGGCGTCGGCTACCGCATGGGCAAGCCGCCGGACCGGTAAGGACCACCAGCGGCGAGCCCGCCCGGAAGGGGCGCCGCAAGCCGCCCGCTGCTTCACGGCCTGCACGACAACAAAACCCGAACCCTGCGCCCCGCAGTCGGGCCGGCGCCGGCCGCCTGACCCGTCCCTGCTGCCCGCTCACGATCGCGGTCGAGAGTCCGGTTTCGTCCGTAGACGACTCCGCAGGTTCGGCGATACCGCCCGGATCAATGGGGGGTGGATGCAGGGTCCACACCCCTCCCAACAGATAACTCTTTTGGTTAGAAGGGGTTATGGGAAGGAGGTGGTTCAGGCCCGGTCGGGCAAAATCGCGGGAGGGCCTTCGTGCGCCATGCCGCAACCCAACCCGAAACGGTCGCGACAGTCTGGCTCGCCGGCCACCAGATCCCGTCTCTGGCGCCCGATCACGCCGCGGTCGAGAGTCCGGTTCCGTCCGCGCGCGACTCCGGACATCCGCCGGAACCGCACTCGAAAATGGGGGGCCAAATGCAGGGTTGGCGCCTTACAAATCCACCAACCCTTTTATTCGCAACGATTTACAGAAGGTGAGTGGCGGAGAGGGTGGGATTCGAACCCACGTGCCGGTTTCCCGACAAGACGCTTTCGAGGCGCCCCCGTTACGACCACTTCGGTACCTCTCCGCGAACGGACCGCCCCCGACCGGAGACGGTCAGCCTGCGCCGGCGACCTCCTCGCGGCTGCTGCCCGCGGAGCGCCGCTGGCGGAAGAACGCCTGCATGAGCTCGCGGCACTCGGCTTCGAGCACGCCGCCGACAATGTCCACCCGGTGGTTGAGCGCCGGATGATCGAGCGCGCGCATCACCGACCGGACGGCCCCCGACCGCGGCTCGGGCGCGCCATAGACCAGCGTGGCGACCCGCGCGTGGACGAGCGCGCCGGTGCACATCAGGCAGGGCTCCACCGTGACGTACAGCGTGGCGCCCGTCAGGCGGTAGTTGCCGACCGCGCGCGCGGCCGCCCGCAAGGCAACGATCTCGGCGTGCGCCGTCGGGTCACCCGACCGGATCGGCTGATTGAACCCGGCGCCGATCGGGCGGCCGTCGCGCACGACCACCGCGCCGACGGGCACCTCGCCCGCGTCGAGCCCCCGGCGGGCCTCGTCGGAGGCCGCCCGCATCCAGTGCGCGTGCTCGTGGCCGGTCGGCAACGCTGGCGTCAGCCAGGGCGCGATCTCCGCCATGCCGATTTTCATCTTATCACTCTGCCGGAGGGCGTCGCGCCGCGGAGCCGGGCGCGCTACTGCCCGGGCGTGTCGTCGATCCAGATGCGGACGCTGCGGGTCGATTCGGTGACCTGGACGACCTCGCCGGGCAGCGCGCTCAGGGCCGCGAGCCCCGCGTCGATGTGCAGCGCGTCGTCGGCGCCCGACAGCAGGGCCTCCGCGACCGCGGCGGGGACCTCGCCCTGCGCGGCGCGGTCGCCGTCCTCGACGTGCACCTCGAGCCGCTCACCGACCCGCGCCACACGAATCAGGGCGCTCTCGTACTGGGCGGTGACGGGCTCGCCCTCCCCGGCCGCCGCGAGCTGCCGCCACACGGCGCGCATGGCGCGCAGTGCCGGGAGGTACTCGTCACCGAGCCGCAGCTGGCCGTTCTCGATTACCGCCGCGCCCTGCGCCTGCGCCATCTGCAGCAGGGCCCCGACCGCGGCAACGGGCAGGTGCATGCCGCCGTCCTCGCCGCCCGCGTTCTCGATCTGCACGTGCAGCCACAGCGGCGCCTGTCCGGTCTGGGCGGCCGGGGCGGCCAGGGCGGCCATGGCCACGAGCAGAAGGGCGGCGGTGAGCGCGCGGGTCGCGGGCGTGGCAGTGCGCATGGGACGGAACCTCAATCTTCAAGGGCGAACGTGAAGATGGCGTGGCCGGCGGCAATCGTCACCTGCTGCCGGCCTCCCGCCAGGTAGGTGATTGGCGCGGCGATGATCTCGCCGCCCAGCCCCTTGTGCCACAGGTCCTCGCCGGTCTCGGCGTCGAGGGCGATGAAGTTGCCGGTCACGGTGCCGGCGAAGACGAGCCCGCCGGCGGTGGACATGACCCCCGACATCGACTTGGGCTGCACTCGGTGCTCCCAGGCGCGGCGGCCGGTCAGCGGGTCGATGGCCCGCACGGCGCTGACGTAGGTGTCGATCGGCTCGTCGCGCGAGTAGCCGCCGCCGACGAACAGCTTGCCCGGCTCGTAGTCGACGTCGGCCGAGTAGAAGGTGGCCCCGCCGTCGTACGCCATCGTGTAGAAGAGGCCGGTATCGGGGCTGAACGACGGCGACCACCAGTTGGAGGCGCCGTTGACTTCCGGATAGACGAACCGGCCCTCCGGCGTCGGCTCCATGTCGGGCACGCGAATGGGCCGCCCGCTGTCGTCGATGCCCTGCGCCCAGGTCTGCGTGGCGTACTCCCGCGCGAGCAGGAAGCGCCCGGTCTCGCGGTCGAGGGCGTAGAAGAAGCCGTTGCGGTTGGCGAACAGCATGAGCTTCTGCACGCGCCCGCCGACGACCCTGTCGACCAGCACGGGGACCTGGCAGGCGTCCCAGTCGTGGACGTCGTGGGGCGTGAACTGGAAGTGCCATTCGATCGAGCCGGTGTCGGCGTCGATGGCGATGACGCTGTCCGAGTACAGGTTGTCGCCCTCGCGGGTCGCGCCGTTCCAGTCGGGTCCGGGGTTGCCCACGCCCCAGTAGATGAGGTTGAGGTCCGGGTCGTAGGATCCGGTCATCCAGGTCGACGCGCCGCCGGTCTGCCAGGAATCGCCCGCCCACGTCTCGTTGCCCGGCTCGCCCGGTCCGGGGATGGTGTAGGCCCGCCAGCGGCGCTCGCCCGTCGCGGCGTCGTAGGCGTCCACCCAGCCCCGGATGCCGTACTCGCCGCCGCCGGTGCCGGTCACCACCATGTCCTTCACCGCGAGCGGCGCCGCCGTCATGCTGTAGCCGGTCAGGTTGTCTGCGATCTGCCGGTCCCACAGCTTCGCGCCGGTCGCGGCGTCGATGGCGACGAGGCGCGCGTCGAGCGTGGTCATGTACAGGCGGTCGGCCAGCATGGCCACGCCGCGGCTCTGCTTGCCGCAGCACAGCGTGAGCGTGTCCGCCAGGTCATGCGTGTAGGTCCAGAACACGTGGCCGGTCGCCGCATCGAGCGCGTACACCTCGTTGTCGGGCGTCGTGAGGTACATGACGCCGTCGACGACGAGCGGCGATGTCTGCACCTGGCCGAGCGTCGGCAGCTGGCGCACCCAGGCGAGCTCCAGGCTGCCGACGTTGGTGCGGTCGATCTCCTCCAGGCGGCTGAACCGCTGGCTGTGGTACTGACCCGAGTACATCAGCCAGTTGCCGGGGTCTTCCCCGGCCCGCACGAGATGGTCGTAGGTGATCCGGCCCTCCTGGGCGCGGGCGGCCGTTCCGGCCGCGAGGGCGGTCACGACGAGAAGTCCGGCGCAGACAGGTCGCATGGTCAGCTTCATCTCCGTCGCAGGGAGGACAGGTACGCCACCAGGTCATCGACCTCGCGGTCCGCGAGCCGGCCGGCAAAGCTCGGCATGAGCGACGCCGCGGGCCGCTCGATGGCCTGCAGGTCGGCCTTCGGGAACGCGCGCAGCCGGCCGGCGGTGTCGAGCAGCAGGATCGTGTACGTGTCCTCGTTCCGCAGGACGCCCTGGGTGACGGCGCCCTCGCTGTCGGTGACGCGCACCTGCCGGTAGTCCTCCTCGATGTCGTCCGCGGGATCCACGAGCGACGCGCGCAGGTGCGCGGGCGCCCGGCTCCAGCCGACGGCGCTGAGGTCCGGACCCAGCCGTCCGCCCTCGCCGTCGACGAAGTGGCAGCGGCCGCAGTCGTGGCGCACGTACAGCTCGCGGCCGCCCGCCGGGTCGCCGGTGGTGGCCGCCTCCGCGGGCCGGCCAAGCGACCGCACGTAGGCGACGATCTGCCACATCTCCTTGTCGGACAGGCGGATCGAGGGCATCCCCGTGCCGGGAATGCCGTTGACCATGTTCATGAAGACGGCGCGGTCGGTGTTGCCGTGGCGAAAGACGTTGCGCGTGAGGTCGGGACCCCGGTCGCCGCGGCCGTCGGCGCCGTGGCAGCTCGCGCAGCGCGACTCGAAGTGCGCCTGCCCGGCGGCGACGTCCTCCGCGCTGGCGAAGGGGTTGGTCTCCACCCCGCGCTGGGCGTCGATCGACCCGAGCGGGCGCTGCGCCGCGGCCGGCGCGAGGCCGGCCAGCAGCGCGGCCCACACGAGCGCGATCCGGATGCAGACGGTCGGCATGCGTGGCGTCATGGGTGGCCGGCCGTCACCGGGCGGGGCCTATCGGTCCCGCGTCCGGCCGCTCCGTGGTGCCCAGCTCGAATCCCCTCGCCTTCCAGTCGTTCAGCACACAGAATTCGCCCGCGTTGTAGCCCTGCGATCGGAAGAGCTCCGCAGCCCGGGAGCTCCGGCCTCCGGCGTTTCAAAAGAAGACGAGGCGCACGTCCTTCGGGATGTCGGACATCCGCCCCTCGAGCTCGGCGACCGGGATGTGGACGGCGCCGGGAATCGAGCCGCTCTCGACCTCCCAGTCCTCGCGCACGTCGATCATCAGCACCTCGGCGCCGGCGTCGAGCTGCCGCTTCAGCTCGTCGACCTCCATCCGCTCCGACTGCGCCGCGGCGGTCGCCGCGAGCGCGAAGCCGAGCACGGCCAGCGCGGCGGTGAAACGATGCCGTAACGGGTGCAGCGTCATCACAGGCCTCCTCCCGGGCGCGGGACCCCTAGCGCGCCCGCAGCGTCAATCATGCGCGAAACTACGTGCCGCGCGCCAGTCGATCCACCCCGCGGCGATGCTGCCGGCGTCGAGAGCGGCCTCTGTATACTCGGGACATGCCGTCGAGCACGCCAACGCAGGGCCGACCGGCTGCGCCGGCCACCATCGGCAAGCTTCTGTCGCCCGACGCGCCTGTGCGGATCGAGGTCGCGATGCCGCGGGCGCTCTTCGACCGGCTCACGGATCATGACGACGCGCCCCGCTGCCGCTACGACGAGCACATGGGCATCGCCGAGTTCGTTGCCGAGCCCGGCTTCGCGCACGAGGGTCCGGCGGCGGAGATCGGCCTTCTGTTCGGACGCATCGCCGACGCGCTGGCCGCTTCCGGCCGCGAGGTGGCCTGGCAGCACGCCGGGGCGCTGCGCCTGCTCAGCGACGACGGCGCGTTCGAGGCGGACGCCAGCTTCTATCTCACGCCCGAGGCGGAGCGCGCCGTGCGGCGCGTCGACGGCTACCTCGACGTGCGGGACGGCCTGCCCGCGCCGGATCTGGTCGTGGAGATCGACCGCAGCCGCCGGTCGCGTCACAAGCTCGGCCCGTACTTCCGGATGGGCGTCCGCGAGGTCTGGACGTCGCACCGCACCGACGGGGCCGCCATCTGGACCCCGGATGCGGATGCATCTGATGGATTCGGTCCCGCGGTGGAGAGCCGGTTCTGCCCGAGCCTGACCTGCGAGGATCTCGCACGGCTATGCGCCCGCGGTGAGCCCGCCGCCGCGCGAGCCCGGTTCTCCCGGCGCCTGGCCCGCCGCGTCGCGGAGAACCTCGCGCCGGACATGCTGCCGTGATTTCAGGATCGCGAGCCCAATCGCCTCGCCATGGACAATCCTAGGGAACTCATCCTAACGGACGTGCGTTGCTTCCGAGATGCCCAACGCGGCAACCTGCGTCCCATCACGTTACTCGTGGGAGAGAACAGCACCGGGAAGACCACGTTCCTCGGCTGTTACGGCGTATTGTGCCAGGTGTTCTCCCGGCTCGACATCGACAGCCTGCTCGATTTCAACAACGAACCGTTTACTATGGGCTCGTTTCGCGATATCGTCCGCTCAAGGCGCGGTCCGAGCGGCCGTCTCGAAGAGTTCAAACTCGGGCTAGCGGTCGATCCCGCGTCCGAGAGCGGGATTCCATCGTACACGTTGATCGCTACCTTCCGCGAAAAGGGTTCCGAGCCGGTCATTTCGTCATTCCGCTTTCAGTTCAGTCCCGACTCGTTCCTTGAGCTGCATCGAAGTCCAGACGGTACGGTCCTGCGGATTCCGGACCGCGATGTGGCAACAGACTTTCCGTTCGGGCAGGTGGTGTTCATCCTCGATTTCCTGACGAGACTCGCGGTCGACGAGAAGCAGACGCCTCGCGAGTCTGCTGACCTGCAACCGATTGCCGACTACCTGCGCAACCTGTTCTCAGACTATAGCAGCCCGTGGCAAAAGGCCTC
>JAAXGX010000133.1 GCA_012271165.1 Vicinamibacteraceae bacterium
TTTAGAATCAACAAGTTACAGGCGGGCACACCTCGAAATACCGCCCAAATGGGCAAAATCGCCCGCCAACTTGGTAAACATGGGGTAGCGCGACGCGCCGGCCTTGAGCAGGTTGCTGCGGGCGAGTGCCAGGAAGAAGGCCCGCGACAGCGCGTCCCGCATCGGGCGTCAGCCGTTCAATGCGTCAGCGCGGAGCGCCCGCGATCGTGCAACAGATGGTGGATGCTGCGGCTGTAGTAGCGGAGCACGCCGCGCTGCCGGATGCGGTGGCGGTCGCCCTGGATGACGATGATGCCGCGCATCGCCAGCGGCTCGGCCGCGGCGTCGAGCGCCTCGCGGCCGGTGCGGACGTCGAGGTTGGCGCCGGTCAGGCGCAGGATCTCGAGCAGTTGATCGATGCGCTCCTCGAGCTCGCGGCGGCCCAGCGAGGGGCGCATCGCGGCCGCCACCAGCGCCGCCGGCAACACCTTGCCGAGCCGCCCTATCTCGGACCGCAGACGCCGGGCGAGCTGCACCATCGAGCGCCGGCAGTCCGGGTCGCAGGCGCCGAGCGGAATCGGCGCGCCGAAGCTCACGACGGCCCGGCTCTGATACCCGACGGCGCAGCGCGCCATCTCGGCCACCTCGAGCGCGAACGGCCGCTGGCGGCGCTTGACCCGCTGGCGCGCGAGCACGGCGTCCTCGAGGACGAAGTCGTAGGCGACGGCGACGGGCACGACGACGGCGTCGGCGCGGCGCGCCTGCGCGGCCGCGTGCAGCAGACCGGTCTTGAACGGCTTCAGCTCCCCGCTGTAGCTGCGCCCGCCCTCCGGGTACAGGAACAGGTCGTGGCGCCGCAGCACCTCGGAGACGTACGCCTTGAGGGTGGCCAGATAGGCCGGATCCCGCATCTCGCGGCGGATCGGGATGGCGCCGGTCACGTGCCGGTGGAGGCAGCCGAGGGGGCCGCCGAACAGGTTGATGCCGGCGGCGATCACCGGCGGGCGCACGCGGTGGTCGTCGAGGACGATCGGCTGGACGAGATAGTCGAGATGGCTCTTGTGGTTCGAGGCGTAGATGACGCGCCGGCCGGCGCCGACCGCGGCCTGCGCGCGCTCGACGTGCTCCTGGCGGCGGTCTATCTTGCGGAGAATGGGATAGAGCGGATGCTGCAGGGCGCGGTACATCCGGTAGCGCTGGGTGGTCCGCAGCTCGTGCAGATAGCCGTGCACGCGCTGCGCCGCCTGCCGGGCCGTTTCGCCCCCGCCGCCCCGGAGGTAGCGCGAAACCTCCTGTCGTGAGAGCACCGCCGCGGTGATCTCATCCTGCCACACGGCCGAACTATAGCACGGCGATACGCGGGCCCCGGACCACGGATCCGGGGTGTTCCGCTCGCATATAATGGACTCGCTTGCCCACCCCAGCGCGACAATCCGAGGGCCCCACGCCCACGCTGCTCCCCCGCGTTGTCACGGCGCTGCTGCTGCTGTTCGTGTTCCTGATCGGCGTCAAGGGGCTGGGCTCCGGCTTCCGGCTGCTCGGCGAGGATCTCATCGGCAGCTTCTTCGCGGCCACCGAGAATCCGTTCGTCGGCCTGCTGGTCGGCCTGCTGGCCACCACGCTGGTCCAGAGCTCGTCGGTGACCACCTCGATGATCGTGGCGCTGGTGGCGGCGCCCGAGCATCCCCTGCCGCTAGCCAACGCCATCCCGATGGTGATGGGCGCCAACATCGGCACGACGGTGACCGCGACGGTCGTCTCGCTCGCCCACCTGGGACGCCGGGACGAGTTCGAGCGGGCGTTCCCGGTCGCCATCTGCCACGACACCTTCAACTACTTCAGCGTGCTCGTCCTGCTGCCCTTCGAGCTGGCGACGGGCTATCTCCGCCAGGCGGCCGTGTGGCTGGCCGGGACGCTGGGCGGCGTCGGCGGGGTCGCGTACGAGAGTCCGCTCGATGCCGCGCTGAGCGCGGGATTCGCGCCGTTCGTGGCGCTGGCCGGGGCCGTCTTCGCGGCGCCGCAGGGGCAGGCCGTCTTCCTCATCGCGGTCAGCGGGCTGTTCATCTTCTTCGCCCTGTTCCTGCTCGTGAAGGTGCTGCGGACCGCGCTCCACACGCGCGTCGAGAGCACGGTGAACGACGCCCTCGGGCGCAGCGCCGTGCTCGCGATGCTCATCGGCGCGGCGGTGACGGTGATGGTGCAGTCGAGCTCGATCACCACGTCCGTGCTCGTGCCGCTCGGCGGCGCCGGCCTGCTGCGGCTGGAGCAGGCCTTCCCGGTCACCATCGGCGCGAACATCGGGACCACCGTCACGGCCCTGCTCGCGGCGCTGGCCGTGTCCGGGCCGCACGCCGCCGAGGGCCTGCAGATTGCCCTCGTGCACCTCCTGTTCAACCTGAGCGGGCTGGCCATCATCTATCCGGTGCGGCAGATCCGGCGGGTGCCGCTCGACGTGGCGCGCGGGGTCACGCGCCTGGCGCTGCGGTCGCGCAAGCTGACGGTCGTGTGGGTGGCGCTGCTGTTCTACGGCCTGCCGAGCCTGTGCATCGCCATCGCGCGCTGGCTGCCATGACCTGACGACATGGCGCGGACTTCCCAGGTGGTCGTCGTCGGCGCAGGGATCATCGGCTGCGCGGTGGCCTACGAGCTGGCGCGCCGCGGCGCCCGCGTGCAGGTGATCGATCGGCGCGAGGTGGGACAGGGCGCCACGCAGGCGTCGGCCGGCGTGCTGGCGCCGTATCTCGAGGCGCACGAGCGCCCGCTGGTCGAGCTCGGCGCGCGCAGCCTGGCGCTCTACGACGAGTTCGTCGCCGGCGTTGTCGAGGATTCGGGCGCCGCGGTGCAGTACGTGCGCAGCGGCACGCTGGAGGTCGCCGACGGCGCGGCGTCGTTCGCCCGGCTGCAGGCCAAGGGGCGGGCGTACGGCGCGGCCGGGGTCCCGGTCGAGGTGCTCGCGGGGGCGGCCCTGCGGGAGGCCGAGCCCCGGCTCGCGGAGCACATCGCCGGCGGCCTGCTGGTGCATCCGCACGGGTTCGTCGGCGCGACCGACCTGGCCGGCGCCCTGCAGCGCGCGGCCGCCGCCCACGGCGTGACGTTCGTCACGGCGACCGCGGTGGCGCGGGTGTCGCGGCAGGGGGGCGAGCTGAGCGTGGAGACGGGGGGCGACGTGATCGCCTGCGAGCGGGTGGTGCTGGCGGCCGGGAGCTGGACCGGCCAGGTGGAGGTGGACGGCGGCGAGACGATTCCGGTGCGGCCGGTCCGCGGCCAGTTGCTGCACCTCGGCTGGCCGGCGCGGACGCTCTCGCGCGTGGTCTGGGCGGCGCACTGCTACCTGGTGCCGTGGACGGACGGCACCGTGCTGGCCGGGGCGACGATCGAGGACGTCGGCTTCGAGGAGCGGGTCACGGTGACCGGGGTGCGGCAGCTCCTGGAGATGGCGCAGGCCATCATCCCGGGGGTCGGCGAGGCGTGGTTCCGGGAGGCGCGCGTCGGCCTGCGGCCGGCCACGCCGGACGAGCTGCCGGTCGTCGGACCGTCGACCCGCCTGCCCGGGCTGGTCTACGCCACCGGCCACTACCGCAACGGCATCCTCCTCGCGCCGCTGACCGCCGCGCTGGTCGCCGACCTGGTGCTCGACGGGAAGGACGATCCCGCGCTCGAGATCATGGTGCCTTCGCGTTTCGGCGACTCGTGATCGCCGCCTTGCTGCAAGGGAGCCGCGTGGACTATCCTGTCGGACTGTTGCGCCCGCGGGCGGGCGCGCCCTACAGAAGAGCGAATGGCTGAGTTCTCTTGCGACCTGTTGATTGTGGGCGGCGGCGGCGCCGGCCTGCGCGCGAGCATCGCCGCGGCCGAGGCCAGACCCGATCTGGACGTCGCCGTGGTGTCGAAGGTGTACCCGATGCGGAGCCACACGGTGGCGGCCGAGGGCGGCGCCGCGGCGGTCATCAAGCCGGAGGACACCACGGACGCGCACGCCTACGACACCGTGTCCGGGGCGGACTGGCTGTGCGATCAGGACGTCGTCGAGGCGTTCGTCGAGGAAGCGCCGCGCGAGATGGTGCAGCTCGAGCACTGGGGCTGCCCGTGGAGCCGGGAGCCGGACGGCACCGTGGCCGTGCGGCCGTTCGGCGGCATGAAGGTGAAGCGGACCTGGTTCGCCGCCGACAAGACCGGCTTCCACATGCTGCACACGCTGTTCCAGACGTCGCTCAAGTACAAGAGCGTCAAGCGCTACGACGAGTGGTTCGTCACGAAGCTGCTGGTCGACGACGGGCGCTGCCTGGGCGTGGTCGCCATCGAGATCGCCACCGGCCGGATCCACAGCATCGTCGCCAAGGCCGTCATCCTGTGCACCGGCGGCTGCGGCAAGATCTTCCCGTTCACCACCAACGCCAACATCAAGAACGGCGACGGGATGGCGCTCGCCTACCGCGCGGGCGCGCCGCTCAAGGACATGGAGTTCGTCCAGTACCATCCCACGGGACTCCCGCAGACGGGCATCCTGATCACCGAGGCCGCGCGGGCCGAGGGCGGGTGGCTGGTGAACAAGGACGGCTACCGGTATCTGCAGGACTACGACCTCGGCACGCCGGAGCCGAAGCCGGTGCTGCGGTCGATGGAGCTCGGGCCGCGCGACCGCCTGTCGCAGGCGTTCGTCAAGGAGCTCGAGAGGGGCCGCACGCTCGAGGGGCCGTACGGCGCCTACGTCAATCTCGACATCCGCCAGATCGGCGAGCAGGTCATCGACAAGCGGCTGCCGTTCGTCCGTGAGCTGTGCCTGAAGTACGCCAACATCGATCCGGTCCACGAGCTGATTCCGGTCCGGCCGGTGGTCCATTACATGATGGGCGGCGTGCACACGGACATCAACGGGGCGACCCCCATCGCCGGCCTGTACGCGGCCGGGGAGGTGGCGTGCGTGAGCCTCAACGGCGCCAACCGCCTGGGCTCCAACTCGCTGACCGAGTGCCTCGTGTTCGGCGCCCGCGCGGGCCGGGTCGCCGCCGAGTACGCGGCCAGGGCGGAGCCCGCCGGCGGGGCCGTGAGCGCGCAGGTGCGCGACGAGGAGCGGCGGCTGCGCGACCTGCTCGAGTCCAACGGCACCGAGCGCATCGCCGGCCTGCGCGCCGAGATGCAGGCGGCCATGGAGGAGAGCGCGGGCATCTACCGCACCGGCGCCGGGCTCAAGCAGGGCACCGAGACGATGGGCCGCCTGCGCCAGCATGCGCGCAACCTGAAGCTCGACGATCGGAGCGCGACGTTCAACACCGAGCTCGTCTCGGCGCTCGAGCTCGAGTACATGCTCGAGCTCGCGGAGGTCATCCTGCGGTCGGCCCTCGAGCGGACCGAATCGCGCGGCGCCCACCAGCGGAGCGACTTTCCCGAGCGGAACGACGAGCGCTACCTGTCGCATTCCCTCGCCTACCGCGAGGCGGACGGCGCGGCGCGCATCGCGTATCTGCCGGTGACCATCACGCGCTGGCCGCCGGGCGCCCGCGTCTACGGAAGGTAGCGACATGGCGGAGACAATCAAGCTGACGGTTGCGCGGTATCGGCCCGAGGAGCAGTCGGAGCCGACGTTTCAGTCGTACGACGTCCCGTACAACAAGGACTGGGTGCTCCTCGACGCGCTGAACCACGTCAAGAACGAGATCGACGGCTCGCTGACCTTCCGCTGGTCGTGCCGGATGGGCGTCTGCGGCAGTTGCGGCATGATGGTCAACGGCGTGCCCAAGCTGACCTGCGCGGTGCCGCTGACCGACTACCGGCCGTCCGAGCCGGTGCGCATCGAGCCGCTGCAGTTCTTCCCGGTCATCCGCGACCTGGTCGTCGACATCACCAGCTTCCTGGGCAAGCTCTCGAGCGTCAAGCCGTGGATCATCCGCGACGACGTGGAGGCCACGGAGGTGGCCGAGTACCGCCAGTCGCCGGCCGAGCTCGACGATTACAAGCAGTTCAGCATGTGCATCAACTGCATGCTGTGCTACTCCGCCTGCCCCGTGGTGGGGCTCGAGTCGGAGTTCGCCGGGCCGGCCGCCATCGCGCTCGCGCAGCGCTACAACCTCGACTCGCGGGACGCGGGCGCGGAGGAGCGGCAGGACGTGCTGAACGAGCACGAGGGCATGTGGGGCTGCACCTTCGTCGGCGAGTGCACGAAGGTGTGTCCCAAGAACGTCGATCCGGCGGGCGCGATCCAGCTCTACAAGATGGCGACCGCGCAGGACTGGATGAAGTCCATGCTGCTGCCGTGGGGTGCGAAGTGAGCAACCCGTCCCAGGCCCCGACCGTCGACCTCAAGCTCTACCGCCGCCCGATGCCGTTCGGGTGGTGGCTGGAGAACGGCGCGTACTTCCGCTTCATCGCGCGCGAGCTGACGTGCATCTTCGTCGGCCTGTTCACCGTGCTGACGCTGGAGCTGGTGCAGGCGGTGGGCCGGGGTCCCGCGCCGTACGCCGCGTTCATGGCGCGGCTGGAGGGCTCCGCGTACATCGCCTTCAGCCTGCTGGCGTTCGCGGCCGTGCTCTACCACGCCGTGACCTGGTTCAACCTGGTGCCGACGACGGTGGTGGTGCGGCTGGGCGGCGAGCGCGTCCCCGACGGCCTCATCGCGGCCGCGCACTTCGCGGCGTGGGCGGTCGCGTCGCTGGTCGTCGCCTTCATCGTGCTGAGGGGCTGAGGGACATGGCAAGGAAGGGGATGACGCCGTTCCTGTGGTTCCTGTTCGGGGGCGGGGGAATGGTGTCGGCGCTGCTGCTGCCGGTGCACGTCCTCCTCTTCGGCCTGGCGTTTCCGCTGGGGTGGTTCGAGGCGCCGAGCTACGAGTCGCTGCACGGCCTCGTCACGCATCCCGTCACGCGGCTCTATCTCTTCGTGTTGATCTTCCTGCCGCTGTTCCACGCGGCGCACCGCTTCCTGTACACGGTCTGCGATCTCTTGCAGGTGCACGGAAGCCGCCGGACGCCGATCGCCGTCGTGTGCTACGGCGCGGCCCTGCTGGGCACCGCCGTGGCAGCGTACACGCTACTGACCATCGCCTAGATGGGGCTTCGGCCCAAGGCGCGCACGGCGCGCCTCGGCGGGAGCGGCGCGGGGCGCAGGGGTCCCCGCAAGCGGACGCCGGGGGTTCGGGGCGCAGCCCCGTCTGATCTCAGTGGATGCGGTAGCGGCGGCGGTGCTCCTCCCAGGCCTCCTCCTCGGCGCGCTCCTCCAGCTCCCACTGCAGCCGGCGCTCGCGGCGCCGGCGCCGGTGGCGCCAGATGGCCGCCAGCGCCAGCAGCGTGATGACGGACCACTGGACGAACGGCTGGCCGGCGAAGCTGACCCAGGACTTCCAGACGTCGTGGCGCGACCAGAAGCCGGCCACGAGCGCGTCGACCGAGGCGCCGGTGGCGGCGTAGAGCGCGATCTCGAACGGGGCGCCGCGGGCCATGACTGAAAGAATGCGCGCCGGCGCGTACGGCCCGTAGCGCTCCAGCAGGTGGCGCACCAGCGCGTCGGACAGCGCGTAGGCGCGCGCCACGTCCCGCGGTCCCTGGGCGAACAGGCCCTCGAGCTGCGCCGCCGTCAGGCGGCCGCCGGCCACCAGCTCCCAGGCGAAGCGTGAGCGCGCCCCGAGACCCCAGGTCCGTTCCGCGGCGCTGGCCAGCCCCTCGTTGAACCAGCGCGGCACGCGGCGCCCGCCGGCGGCCCGCGCCGTCAGCACGTGGGCCACCTCGTGCTGCAGCACGGCGTCGAGCGACCCGTGGGGATACGACCCGATCCGCTGCGGGAACAGCACCACCAGATCGCGCGACGCGTCCGCGAAGCCCGCGACCCACGCCGGGGTGGCGCGTGCGAGCTCGGCCTCCTCCGGCACCAGCCGCACCCGGATGGGCGCGCCGGCGTCGGCCAGGCCGGTCAGCACCATGACGGCGCCCAGGGCCCGCGTGTCGAAGCCTCGGGCGCGCGCCGCCACGGCCGCCAGCGAGTCGGGCGCCTCCACCTCCAGGACCGGCAGTTGGCCCGCGGCGGCCGGGCCCGCCGTGACGACGAGCAGGCCGGCCGCGAGCAGCGCGATCAGCAGCCGCCCGCCGCCCGCCGCCGCCCGCCCCGCCCCGCCGCCGGGCGTCACGAGGCCGCTCCGCCGCCGCGGCCGCCCGCCAGCCGCGCCACCGTGGCCCCGAGGTGCGACTCGGGAGCGTCCCAGAACGTCTCGACGGCCGGATGCCGCTTCAGGACCGCGTGCACGGTGCGGCGCTGCACGCCGATGCCGCGGCCGTGGATGAGGCGGATTTCCGGCAGGCCGGCCTCCAGCGCCGCGCGGATGTACTCCTCCACGACCGACTCGATGTCGCGCGGCGCGAAGAAGTGCAGGTCCAGCACCCCGTCGACCGGCACTTCGTGAGGTTCCGTCATCCGCAACCCGGCGGCCGCTCAGGACCGCGCGTACGCGGCGGTCACCTGCGTCGTCATCCCGCCCCGCACGGAGAAGTCGCCGGTCACCGTCATGCGGCGCGGACGGCAGGCGGCCACCAGCGCGTCGAGGATCTCGTTGGTGGCCCGCTCGTAGAACACCCCCCGGTTGCGGAAGCCGATCAGGTACATCTTCAGCGCCTTGAGCTCGAGGCAGCGCTCGTCCGGGATGTACGTGATGCGGATCTCGCCGAAATCCGGCAGCCCGGTCTTCGGGCAGACGGACGTGAACTCGGGGCACCGGATGACGATCTCGTAGTCGCGCCCGGGCGCCGGGTTCTCGAACGTCTCGATGGCGGCATCCGGCATGGCGTGATTCTAGCAGCGCCCGGCGCGGGCGCGCGCGGCGGCAGGCCGCGCGGCGGCATTTGACGCACGCATACCGCCACGTTAACATACGGCGCGTTTTCATTGACCTTTCTCGCCGTCCACCCGGGAGCGTGGGGTTGTCCGGCGGGAGCCGTGTGCGCCTACAAGACCTGGGGGGGATCCCGATGGCTGAAGCCCGACGAATGGGCAAGTCCGAGCTCTTTTCGCACTTTGCCGAGCAACTGGGTATCAAGCGGGCGGATGCCCGCAGGTTCTTCGACGAGCTCCAGCAGTTGTCCGAGAGCGAGCTGAAGCGCTCCGGCGAGTTCGTCCTGCCGGGCATGGTGAAGCTGGTCGTGCAGAGCCGGCAGGCCCGGATGGGGCGCAATCCCGCCACCGGTGAGGCCATCGAGATTCCCGCCAAGACGGTCGTGAAGGCCCGCATCGCCAAGCAGCTCAAAGACTCGGTGCTGCCGGACGCCTAGGCGCCGGCGGTGCCGGTGCATGGGATGATTCGCTGGCGATGGCGACGAACGTCCTGATGCCGCAGCTCGGCGAGTCGATTGCCGAAGGCACCATCGTTCGCTGGAACAAGGCGGTCGGCGACCCGGTCGACCGCGACGAGCCGCTGTTCGAGATATCGACCGACAAGGTCGACGCGGAGATTCCGTCACCGATCGGCGGCGTGCTGACCGAGATCCGCGTCCCGGCGGGCGAGACGGTGCCGATCGACAGCGTCGTCGCCGTGATCGGTCAATCCGGCGGCGAGTCCCGCACGCCCGCCGCCTCCCCCGACGACACGGACGCGGCCGCGGAGCCGCACGCACCCGTCGCGGCCGCCGGCACGGCCGACGCGGCCGGCGCGTCTGCCGGGCACCCGCCGCGGGCCGCGTCGGCAAGAGATGGCGCCGCGCCCGCACGGCGCGGCCTGTCGCCGCTCGTGCGCCGGCTCGCCCGGGAGCACGGCGTCGACCTGTCCGCGGTCCGGGGCACCGGGGCGGGCGGCCGCATCACCAAGGCCGACGTGCTCCAGCACGTCGAGAGCCGGCAGCCCGGCGCTCGCACGGAGCCGCTGACCACGATGCGGCGGCGCATCGCCGAGCACATGGCCGCGAGCCGCCGGACGGCGGCGCACGCGCATACCGTCTTCGACGTCGACTTCACCCACGCGGCCAGCCTGCGCGAGCGCCGCAAGGCCGACTACGAGCAGGCCGGGGCGAAGCTGACCCACCTCGCCTTCATCGCCCGGGCCGTGCTCGATGCGCTCGCCGAGGTGCCGGTCGTCAACGCGTCGCTCGACGGCGACGGCATCGCGTACCGGGAGGACGTCGGCCTCGGCATCGCGGTGGCGCTCGACGACGGGCTGATCGTGCCGGTCGTCAAGCGGGCGCAGGGCATGAGCGTCATGGAGCTCAGCCGGGCGATCGCCGACCTGGCGGACCGCGCGCGCAACCGGCGCCTCATGCCCGGGGAGGTCGAGGGCGGCACGTTCACCATCACCAACCACGGGTCGTTCGGCTCGCTGCTGGGGATGCCGATCATCAACCAGCCGCAGCTCGCCATCCTGGGCGTGGGCGTGATCGAGAAGCGGCCGGTGGCCGTCGACGACGCGATTGCCGTGCGCCTGCGCGCCTACCTGACGCTTGGGTTCGATCACCGCATCATCGACGGGGCGGTGGCGGATCGCTTCATGGCGGCGGTCAGACGGAACATCGAGCAGTTCGACGAGAGCCTTCTCTAGCAGGCAACCGATGACCGCGGACGGCGGGGGGCTCCCGCTCGAGGTCCGGCGGCTCGGGACGGTGCCCTACCGGGAGGCGCTGGCGCTGCAGCAGCGGCTGGTCGCCGAGCGCCAGGCGGGCCGCCTGCCCGACGTCCTGCTCCTGCTGCAGCATCCCCACGTGGTCAGCCTGGGCGTGGCCGCACGGCGCAGCCGCGCCAACATTCTCGCCTCCGCGGACGAGCTGGCGCGGCGCGGCGTCGACGTGCACGAGGCGCCGCGCGGCGGCGACGTCACCTACCACGGCCCCGGGCAGCTCGTCGGCTATCCGATTCTCGACCTGCGCCCCGACCGCTGCGACGTCCACCGCTACGTCCGCGACCTGGAGGAGGTGCTGATCCGGACCGCGTCCGCCTTCGGCGTGGCGGCCGGCCGCGTCGCCGGCCTGACCGGCGTGTGGGTGGGGGACGACAAGCTGGCGGCCATCGGCGTCCGGCTGTCGCGCTGGGTCACCAGCCACGGCTTCGCGCTGAACGTCGACACGGACCTCGACTACTTCGGCCTCATCCGTCCCTGCGGCATCCACGGCCGCGGCGTCACGTCGCTGGCCGCGCTGACCGGCCGGGGGCTGACCGTGGGGGACGTCGAGCCGGTGCTCGCGCGGGAGTTCGCCGGCGTGTTCGGCCGCGTGCGGGCTCAGTCCTGACCGGCCAGCAGCGCGGTCTCGAGCTGCACCCGCTCCTGAACCGTGAGCGCGGGCTCCAGGATGCGGGTCACGCCGGTGGGGCCGAGCTCGACGGTGACGGCGGCCACCGTCCGGCGCGCGCCCAGCTCGCCGTCGAGGACGGTGAAGCAGGACATCGCCCGCGGTCCCGCGCCGGCCGCCACCGCCTCGCAGGCGCGCGCCGTCACCGAGGCCAGCGCGTACGGTCCCGGCGGCCACACCAGCCGCGCGCGGTCGCGCAGCCGCGCGAGGCGGGGGGGCTCGAGCAGGTGGCCGAGGGGGCAGCCGCGCGCCGTCGCCGCGCTCCAGGGGACCACGAGCCGGTCGGGCGGCGCGCCCAGCACGGCGAGCGACACGTCGGCGGCGGAGCAGCGCAGCTCCAGCGCCACGATGGCGCGCAGCGCCGACTGCAGCGCCGCCGGCGCCGTGCCGAGCACCTGGCGCCGGGGCATCCCGAGCTCGGCCACCGCGCGGCCGACGAGGCCGCGGTGGCCGACGCCGGCGCAGACGCAGACCGCGTGGCGCGCGACGAGGCGCAGGCGCCGCAGCGCCGCCAGGGCGGCCTCGTCCCCGCCGCCGGCATCCGCACCGTCCGCCGGTCCCGCCAGCACGACGACGTCCGCCCCGCCGGCCGCGTCGAGGTCGTCGTGCGCCGTGACCCGCGTGTGGAATCCCTCGACCGGGCCCGCCTGCCGGATGTCTAGCGCCTTGCCGGCCGCGATGCCGCCGGCCGGGTCGATCAGCCGCACCGCCGCGCAGCGTCCGCGCCCGGCGAGCTTGTGAGCGATCGAGCCGCCGAGCTCGTCGGCCCCGACGACGGCGACGATAGACACTCGCGGTATTCTAGTGGACGCCCCATGAGCGCTCCATCGCCCCTGGCGGGCCGCGCGGCGGTCGTCACCGGCGGGTCGCGCGGCATCGGCGCCGCCATCGCCGGCGCGCTGGTCTCACGCGGCGCCGACGTCCTCGTCTGCGGGCGCTCGGCGGAGGCGCTGGCGCGGAGCCGCGGCGCGGCCGGGTCCGGCGCCGGCGACGCGGCGGCGGCCGGCCGGCTCGAGACCCTGCAGGCCGACGTGCGCGACGCCGCGCAGGCCGGCCTGCTGATCGACCGCGCCGCGGCGCTGTTCGGCGGGCTCGACATCCTGGTCAACAACGCCGGCGTCAGCCGGTTCGGGGAGCTGGCCGCGCAGTCCGACGACGACTGGCGCGAGATCGTCGAGACCAACCTCGGCGGGGTCTTCCACTGCTGCCGGGCTGCGATTCCGGCGCTGCGCCGCCGCGGCGGCGGCTGGATCGTCAACGTCAGCAGCCTGGCGGGCTCGCACCCGTTCGCGGGCGCGGCGGCCTACTGCGCGTCGAAGGCGGGCGTCAACGCGTTGAGCGAGGCGCTGATGCAGGAGGTGCGCCACGA
>JAAXGX010000122.1 GCA_012271165.1 Vicinamibacteraceae bacterium
CCGGCCCGGCTTCCGCAGCGTCTCGGTCCGCTTGGCTGTCAGTCTCTCCATTGCATCCGCCCCCCTTGGACCGAAATGGTACACCCACGGTACAACCACAATAAAGTCTCGGATTCGGGCGGATCGATCTGGACCGGCACGGACCCCGGAGGCAGGTTATTCCCTGCTATTACGCATAAAAACCCGCATGTTTGGACAGATGCGGACCGATATGGACCAGCTACAGCGTTAAGGCAGCGCGAAGACGAACAGGGCGTTGCCGGCGCGCGGGTTCCGCATCTCGCGCAGCAGGTCGTTCGGCACGATGCTCGTCCAGCTCGACGCGCCGAGCGGGCCGCCGGCCCCGAACGCGACGTACTGGGTGCCGTCCACGGCGTAGGTGATCGGATAGCCGTTCGCCATGGTCGTCAGGCGGCTCTGCCAGAGCTCCTCGCCGCTGGCCGCGTCGTAGGCGAAGACGTAGCGCTCCCAGTCGCCGACGAACACGAGGCCGCCGCCCGTGGTCAGCGCGGACGTGTTGTAGGGCGCGCGGCGGCGGTGCTTCCAGAGCGTCTCGCCGGTACGGATGTCGAGAGCCTGGAACTCGCCGAGCTGCTCGGGCGCGTCCGGATGGAAGTGGTTGAGACGGCCGCGCACGCCGCCCGTGCCTCCGCCGCCCGCGCGCATCTCGACCGGCCCGAACGCGGCGGTCTCGCAGTGCAGGTTGAGCGGCACGTAGAGGGCACGGGTGTCCGGGTGGTAGGCCATCGCGCGCAGGCTCTTGAAGCCGCCCGTGCTGGGACAGAAGTAGAGCTGCTCGCCCACGTCGGACACCATGCCGTCGCGGTAGGTGAGCGTGCCGGTCCCGGTGTCGACGTCGACGAGGTTCTGGTAGCCGAGGTCGACGGCGTTCACGTACGCGCCCGTCACCCGGTCGAGCTCCCACAGGATGCCCAGCTTGCCCATGCTGAACACGGACTGCCGGCCGTCGTAGTCGATCAGGATGCGCTCGAACGTCTCGTCCATGTCGTGGCTGTCGCCCGGGATGTGCTGGAAGTACCAGCGCATCTCGCCGGTAACGGGATCGAGCGCGAGCGTCGAGTTGCTGTAGAGCGCGTCGCCCTCCGTGCCGCGCGCGTCGCGCGTCCAGGGCTTGGCCTGCGCGGTGCCGTAGTAGACGAGCCGGTTGACCGGGTCGTAGCTGCCGGGAATCCAGGCGTCGCTGCCGGCGCGGAACAGCAGCGGCAGGTCGCCCCAGGTGTCGCCGCCGCGCTCGCCCGGGCGGGCGATGGTCGACGTGCGCCACAGCGTGCGCCCTGTGCGGCCGTCGACGCCGACGATGTAGCAGGTGTCCTCGCGGAAGCGCTCGCAGCCGCGCAGCCCGGCGATGATCGTGCCGTCGGCGATGACCGGCCCGCTCGAGAAGCCGTAGCCGTCGTCGTCGGGCGCGGCGTCCGTATCCCAGCGCACCTCGCCCGTGCGGGCGTCGAGGCCCACGATGTGCGCGTCGACCGTGTTGAGGATGATCAGGTCCTCGTAGATGGCGAGGCTGCGCATCTGCGCGGCCGGGCGCAGCTGCTCGTCCATCTCGCGGCGGTGCTCCCAGATGAAGTCGCCGGTCCGCGCGTCGAGGGCCTGCACGACGTTGCCGGGGTTGACCAGGTACATGACGCCGTCGTGGACCAGGGGCGTGGTCTGCGACACGCCCGGCTCGAGGCCCCAGGACCAGACCAGCCGCAGGTCGGAGACGTTGCCGGTATCGATCTGATCGAGCGGGCTGTAGCCCCACCCGTCGAGCGTGCGCCGCCAGTTGAGCCAGTCCGCGGGATCCGGATTCTGCAGAACGGCATCCGTGACCGGGGTGAAGTCCCGGTCCTGGGCCTGCCCCGGCAGGCCCGCGGCGGCCAGCGCGACGGCCGCGACGAGCGGGAATAGGAGTGCGCGCGGGACCGGAAGCGTCATGGGGACCTCCTGTGCGTCCGAGAATGTCGAGGGCTCGATTATAGTCGCCGCCCTCCAGATTCAGACGGGGCTGCCGCATCGCACTGCTGTAGACTCCAACAGTGCACCAGGGCCTCCATACACTCGATAAACTGCCGATCGGCGAGAGCGCCGTCGTCCACCGCATCGACTGCCAGCGGCGCGTCGGCAGCCGGCTCATGGAGATGGGACTGCTGCCGGGCGCGCGGGTCGAGATGGTCCGCCGCGCCCCGTTCGGCGATCCTCTGGAGATCCGGCTCCGCGGCTACCTGCTGAGCCTGCGGTCCGCGGATGCGGCCGAGGTCTCACTGGCGCCGCTCGGTCAGGTGGATACCGGGGGCGACGATGGAGCACCCGCCGGGCGGACCCGCTTCGACGTTCATCCGCCGCGCGCCGCGGTCGCGAGGACGCGGGTCCCGCGCGTGCTCGTTGCCGGCAACGCCAACTCGGGCAAGACGACCATCTTCAACGCCCTGACCGGCGCTCGCGCCAAGGTGGGCAACTACCCCGGCGTCACCGTGACCCGGTCGTCGCGGCGGATCACGCTGCCCGACGGGGCCGCCGTCGAGCTGGTCGATCTGCCCGGCACCTACAGCCTCAGCACGCACTCGCCGGACGAGCAGGTCGCGGTGGACGAGGTGCTGGGCCGGCGCGGCGAGGCGCCCGACGCGGTCGTGGTGGTGGTCGACGCGGGGACAATCGAGCGCGGCCTCTATCTCGTCCTGCAGATCGTCGAGACCGGCGTGCCGGTGGTGGTCGCGCTGAACATGGTCGACGAGGCGAAGGCGGCCGGCGTCACCGTCGACGCCGGCAGGCTCTCCGACTGGCTCGGCATCACCGTCGTGCCGACGGTCGGCTCGACGGGCGAGGGGCTGGACGAGCTACGGCGCGGCATCGGGGACGCCATCGAGCTGGCCCCGCGGGGCGATGTCGAGTGGGCCGAGTTCCCGGAGGCGGTCGAGAGCGCGGTATCGCAGGTGGAAGGGACCCTGCGCGGCGGCACGTTCGATCGGACGCCGGCTGCCCGCCGATCGTGGGCGGTCTGGTCGCTCCTGTCCCATGCGACGGACGAGGACGACGTCGAGGGCCTGCCGGCCGCTGCGCGCAAGACCGTCGACGACCTGCGCCTGCAGGCCGCCGGCGAGCAGGTGAACCTGGATCAGGAGGTCATCGGCGCACGCTACCGATGGATAGAGAACGTCGTGGCGGACGTGCGCCGCGAGTCGCCGACCGAGGCCGGCAACCGCGGCTGGACGGATCGTATCGACGGCATCCTCACGCATCGCTTCTACGGCCTGGGGGTCTTCGCCGTCGTCATGGCGTTGCTGTTCGAGGCGCTGTTCGCCTGGTCCGAGCCGTTCATCGGCGCCATCGAGTCGGCTACCGCGGTGCTGCAGTCCGGGGTCACGGCGTTTCTGCCCGCGGGGCCGCTCGAGGACCTGATGGTCAACGGCGTCATTGCCGGCGTCGGCAACGTGGTGGTGTTCGTGCCGCAGATCGCGATGTTGTTCCTGTTCATCGCGGTGCTCGAGGACGTCGGCTATCTCGCGCGCGTCGCGTTCGTCATCGATCGGCTGATGGGCCGGGTCGGGCTGCACGGCAAGGCGTTCGTGCCGATGCTGTCCGGCTTCGCCTGCGCGATCCCGGCGGTGATGGCCACCCGGACCATCGAGAGCCGCCGGGACCGGCTGATCACCATGCTGACCCTGCCGATGATCTCCTGCAGCGCCCGGCTGCCGGTGTACGCGCTGGTGACGGCGGTCGTGTTCGCGGGCGACGCGCGGGTGCTCGGCCTGTTCAGCGCCGGCGCCGTGGTCCTGTTCTCGATGTACGCGCTCTCGGTGGCTGCGACATTGGGTGCCGCGGCGGTCCTGCGCCGGACGGTGCTCAAGGGACCGCGCTTGCCGCTGGTCCTGGAGCTGCCTCCGTACCGCGTTCCGCTCTGGCGCAACGTGGTGCTGGTGGCGTGGCGCGGGTTGCGGAAGTTCCTGGTGGATGCCGGGACCATCATCCTGACGATGACCATCATCCTCTGGGCGCTGCTCTCCTATCCGCGCAGCGGGGAGATCGCCGAGCGGTACGCGGACGAGCGTGCCGCCGTGGAAGCGACGGTGACTGACCCGGACGTGCGCGCGGAGCAGCTCGCGCTGCTCGACGGCCGCGAGGCGGGCGAGAGCCTGGAGTACAGCATCGCCGGGCGCGTCGGGCGCCTGATCGAGCCGGCCATCGAACCGCTCGGTTTCGACTGGCGCATCGGGGTCGGCATCCTCGGCGCGTTCGCCGCGCGGGAGGTCTTCGTCTCCACCCTCGGCATCGTCTTCGGCATCGCGGAGGCCGACGAGGAGAGCCAGTCCCTGCGGGCGTCGCTGCAGGAGGCGACGCACCCGGACGGGTCTCCGCTGATGACGCCCCTGGCGGGCATCTCGCTGATGGTCTTCTTCGTGCTGGCGTGCCAGTGCATGAGCACGATCGGCGTCGTCCGGCGCGAATCGGGCTCGTGGGGCTGGCCGGTGTTCATGTTCGCCTACATGTCGGTGCTCGCCTACGGGGCGTCGCTCCTCGTCTACCAGTCGGGATCTCTGCTGGGCTGGGGGGTGTGATGGACTGGCAGGAAGCGGCGGTGGCGGCGATCGTCGGGACCGCCGTCGTCTCGCTCTACCGGCATCTGCGGGGCATCTTCGCCGCCCCGCGGAGCCGGGAGAAGACGTCGTGCCACGGGTGTGACGACTGTGCGTCCGAGGCAGGCGGGCAGCCCGCCGGCCCGGCGCACGGCTCGACCCCGTGATTTCCTCGTTCTTGCGCGCAATCACACGGAGCGGGAGTAGACTACGGTATCCGCGTAGCGGCGGCGTGCGGCGTCCCGAGGGATTCGGAGGGTAGACGATGAGGACCTTGGCGGCATGCGTGGTGGGGGCCGGCGTCGCGGTGGCCGCTGTCGGCCAGGTCGACGTGCACGCCGCGGGCGCGCCGGACGTCGAGTCGGTGCGGGCGGTCCTGGGCCGCTACTGCGAGACGTGCCACAACGACCGGCTCCGGACGGCCGGGCTGGCGCTGGACACGATGGACCCCGCGCGCGTCGGCGACCATGCCGCGGCGTGGGAGAAGGTGGTGAGCAAGCTGCGCGCCGGGTCCATGCCGCCGGCGGGCCGGCCGCGGCCGGACGAGGCCGCCTATGCGACCGTCGCCGCCACGCTCGAGACGGCCCTCGACCAGGCCGCCGCGGCCGCGCCGAATCCGGGCCGCACCACCCTCCACCGCCTGAACCGGCGGGAGTACGCCAACGCGATACGGGATCTGCTCGCGCTCGAGATCGACGGCGGCGCGCTGCTGCCGGCCGACAACGCGGATCTCGGCTTCGACAACATGGCGGACATCCTCTCGGTGTCCCCGGCGCTGCTCGACAGGTACATCTTCGCGGCGCGCCGGATCAGCCGCCTCGCGGTGGGCGCGCCGAACATCGAGCCGACGACGGACACCTACGTCATGCCCGCCATGCGCTTCCAGGATCTGCGGATGAGCGAGGAGCTGCCGTTCGGATCGCGCGGCGGCGTCGCCATCCGGCACAACTTCCCGCTCGACGGCGAGTACGAGGTCAGGATCCGGCTGCAGCGGCAGCTCTACGACTACGTGCGCGGGCTCCAGAAGCGGCAGCGGCTCGAGGTGCGGCTGGACGGGGAGCGCGTCACCGCGTTCGAGATCGGCGGCGCGCCGGGGACGCCGCCCCCGCGGACGTTCGCCGGCGCCGTGCTCGGCGACACGGCCTGGGAGGAGTACGCGCTGCACGCCGACGACAATCTCGCCCTCAGGCTGACCGCGCGGGCGGGGCCGCGGGTGCTGGGCGTCGCGTTCGTCCAGGCGCGGTCGGAACGCGACGGCGTGCTGCAGCCGCGGGCCACCGGCAAGGTGCTCGCCATTGCCGAGCGCTGGAGCTCGCCGTCGGAGGCGCCCGAGGCCGCGGTCGAGCAGGTCAGCATCGCGGGCCCGTTCAACGCCGCGGGCTCCGGCGAGACGCCCAGCCGCCGGCGGCTCTTCGTGTGCCGCCCGGCGTCCGCCGCGGAGGAGATCCCCTGCGCGCGGAGGATTCTCGCCTCGGTCGCGCGCCGCGCGTTTCGCCGGCCGGTGACGAGCCGCGACCTCGACACGCTGCTGGCGTTCTACGCGGCCGGGCGGCGGGACGGGGGCTTCGAGGCCGGGATACAGCGCGGCCTGGAGAGCGTCCTGGTCGATCCGGAGTTCCTGTTCCGGGTCGAGCGGGAGCCGGCCGCCGCGGCGCCCGGGGCGATCCATGCCATCAGCGATCTCGAGCTGGCCGCGCGCCTCTCGTTCTTCCTCTGGAGCNNAGCATCCCGGACGACGAGCTGCTCGGGGTGGCCGCGCGCGGCCGGCTGCGCGACCCGGGCGTTCTCGAACGGCAGGTGCGGCGCATGCTGACCGATGACCGCGCGCAGGCCCTCGTCGACGGATTCGCCCTGCAGTGGCTGGCCCTGCGGACGCTGCCGAGCGTGGTCCCGACGCCGGAGCTGTTCCCGGAGTGGGACGACAACCTGCGGGACGCCTTCCGGCGCGAGACGGAGCTGTTCGTCGCGAGCCAGATCCGCGACGACCGCAGCGTCCTGGACCTGCTGCGGGCCGACTACACCTTCGCCAACGAGCGGCTGGCGCAGCACTACGGCATTCCCGACGTCTACGGCAGCCGGTTCCGGCGCGTGACGTTCGAGGACGGCGCCCGCGGCGGCCTGCTGGGGCAGGGCAGCATTCTGACCGTGACCTCCTATCCCACGCGGACCTCGCCGGTGCTGCGGGGGCACTGGCTGCTCGAGCAGATGCTCGGCGCGCCGCCCCCGCCCCCGCCGCCCGACGTACCGGCGCTGCCGGACCGCGGCGCGGGCGGACGCCCGGCCTCGGTGCGCGAGCGGCTCGAGCGCCATCGCGACAACCCGGTCTGCGCGAGCTGCCACGCCCCGATGGATCCGCTGGGCTTCGCACTCGAGAACTTCGACGCCATCGGCAAGTGGCGCGCCACCGGCGCGGGCGGCGGCCCGATCGACGCCTCGGGCACCTTCCCCGACGGGACCGGGTTCGACGGGCTGGCCGGCCTCAAGGCGGTGCTGCTGAGCCGGCACGAGCAGTTCGTCCGGACGGTAACCGAGAAGCTCGCGACGTACGCCCTCGGCCGCGGGCTGGAGCACTACGACATGCCGGCCGTCCGGCGCATCCTGCGCGAGGCGGCCGCCGGCGACTACACCTGGTCGTCCCTCGTGCTGGGTATCGTCGAGAGCACGCCATTTCAGATGCGGAGATCAGAATCATGATGATCAGCAGGAAGGCTCTCCCTCGTCGAACCGTGCTGCGCGGAATCGGCACGACGCTGGCGCTGCCGTTGCTCGACGGCATGGTCCCGGCGCTGACCGCCCTGAGCCGCACGGCGGCGCAGCCCGTGAAGCGGCTGGGCGTCGTCTACGTGCCGAACGGCATCGTGATGGAGCAGTGGACGCCCGCGGCGGCGGGCGCCGGCTTCGAGATGACGCCCACTCTCCAACCCCTGGCGCCGTTCCGGGATCGCCTGCTGGTCGTCTCCGGCCTCAGCAACAAGGGGCCCGACAACGTCCACGAGACCGGCGCCACCGGTTTCCTGACCGGCGTGCCCCCCAGGCGCACGCAGGGCTCCGAGCTCGGCGCCGGCGTCTCGGTGGATCAGGTGGTGGCCGGGGAGACCGCCCGGCACACCCAGCTCGCCTCGCTGGAGCTGGCGCTCGAGTCGGGCGACGACGTGGGGACGTGCGGCGCGGGCTACACCTGCGCCTACACGAACACGATCTGCTGGCGCAGCGCGACGACGCCGCTGCCCATGGAGACCAATCCGCGGACGGTCTTCGAGCGGCTGCTGGGCGATGCCGGCGGCACCGATCCCGCGGCGCGGCTGGCGCGCATCGAGCAGAACCGCAGCCTGCTCGACGCGGTGACCGACAAGGTGGCCGCGCTCCGCCGCGACCTCGGGGCGCGCGACCGTCACAAGCTCGGCGAGTACCTCGAGGCCGTGCGCGACATCGAGCGCCGCATCCAGAGGGCCGAGGCCGAGGTCGATCAGCCGCTGCCCGACATCGCGGCGCCGCTGGGGATTCCCACGTCCTTCGACGAGCACGCGAAGCTGATGTTCGACCTGCAGGTGCTGGCGTACCAGACGGACCTGACCCGCGTCGTCAGCTTCATGCTCAGCCGCGAGTACAGCGGCCGGACCTATCCCGAGATCGGCGTGCCGGAAGCGCACCACCCGACCTCGCACCATCAGAACGACCCGGACAAGCTCGCCAAGCTGGCCCGGATCAACACGTACCACATCTCGCTGCTGGCGTACTACCTGGAGAAGCTGCGGGCGACGCCGGACGGCGACGGCTCGCTGCTCGACCACGTGATGGTGCTCTACGGCGCCGGCCTGAGCGACGGCAACCGGCACTCGTCGGAGAACCTGCCGATCCTGCTCGCGGGCGGCGGGGCCGGCACGCTCGACTGCGGGCGGCACGTGCAGTGCGCCGACCCGACGCCGATGTCCAACCTGCACGTCACCCTGATGGACAAGCTGGGGCTGCCGGTCGAGCGCTTCGGCACGAGCACGGGCGAGATCGAGACCCTCTCGAACGTCTAGGAGAAGTCTGTGCCATCTGCAAGGATCCGCGGGAACCGCATGGGCCGAAACGTGGTGGCGTCATGTCTGGGACTCGGGCTGGCTGCATCCGCGCTGGCCCAGCCGGCGGACCTCCAGCTCGTGCGGGCGGTGCGGGACGGTGACGCCCGGGGCGTGAGGGCCGCGCTGCAGGAGCCGCTCGACGTGAACGCGGCGCAGCCCGACGGCGCCACGGCGTTGCACTGGGCGGCCTACCTGGACGACGTCGCGACCGCGGAGCTGCTGCTCGCGGCGGGCGCCGCGCCGGACGTCGCGAACGAGCTGGGCGTCACTCCGCTCTACCTGGCCTGCGAGAACGCCAACGCCGCGCTGGTGCGGGCGCTGCTGGCGGCCGGCGCGTCGCCGCACGCGGCGCTGTCGAGCGGCGAGACGGCGCTGATGACCGCCGCCCGCACGGGCAGCGCCGGCGCGGTGACGGCGCTGCTCGCGCACGGCGCCGACGTGCGGGCGCGGGAAGCCACGGAAGGGCAGACCGCGTTGATGTGGGCCGTGTCGCAGCGGCACGCCGACGTGGTCGAGCTGCTCCTGGCGGCCGGCGCCGACGTCCACGCCCGCTCGCGCGTCCGCCCGACGGTGATCGCGCGCTCCCCGCGGCCGCGCGGCGCCGGCGCCGTCACCGTCGTCGACGAAGGCGGGTTCACGCCGCTGCTGTTCGCCGCGCGCGTGGGCGACCTCGCGTCCGCCCGGCTGCTGCTCGCCGCGGGCGCCGACCCCAACGAGACCGCGCCGTCCGGCAGCAGCGCCCTCGTCGTGGCGGCGCACAGCGGCCACGGCGCGCTGGCCGCCCGGCTGCTCGCCGCGGGCGCCGACGCGAACGCGGGCGCGGCAGGCTACACGCCCCTGCACGCGGCGATCCTGAGAGGCGACGCGGCGCTGGTCGAGACGTTGCTGGACCACGGCGCGGATCCGAACGCCCGCCTGGTGAGCGGCACCCGCTATGCCCGCCAGGGCAAGCTGTTCACGCTGAGCATGGACTGGGTCGGGGCGACGCCCTTCTTTCTCGCGGCCAAGTTCGGCCGGGGCGACATCATGCGCCAGCTCGCCGAGCGCGGCGCCGATCCGCACGCGGGTCTCGACGGCGGCGTGACGCCGCTGATGGCCGCCGCCGGCATGCTCACCCGCGGGTTCGGGCGGGCCGGCCGGGACCGCCGGGGCCGCGAGATGGACTCGGCCGAGATGGAGATTGCCCTCACGCAGGATGCGGACAGCCGCGGCGTCATGGCGAGCGGCATCGATGCGGTGCAGGCCGCGGTGGAGCTGGGCGCCGACGTCAACGCCGCCAACGCGGCCGGCGACACGGCCCTGCACATGGCCGCCTACCACGGCTTCAGGACCGTCGTGGAGTTCCTGGTCAGCCGCGGCGCCCGGCTGGACGCGACGAACCGGCGCGGGGAGACGCCGCTGGACAGCGCGCTGAACGCGCGCGCCCCGGCCCGGCTGACGCGCAGCCTGACGGACTACAGCGATACGAGCATGGCCGATCTGCTGCGTTCCCTGACCGCGAGCGAATAGGAGTCTGCGGCGCAGAGCGCCGCAGACTCCGCAAGGCGCGCACAGCGCGCCCCGGCGGGAGCGGCGCGGGGCTATGGGGTCCCNNTCGAGCTGGACGCGGACGACATCGGCGGCGTCGTCACCAGCGCCAACGGTCCGGAGGCCGGCGTGTGGGTGATCGCCGAGACGACGGACCTGCCGACCCGCTTCATCCGCATCGTGGCCACCGACGACGCCGGGCGCTACGTCGTGCCGGACCTGCCGGACGCGACCTACGAGGTGTTCGTGCGCGGCTACGGTCTGGTCGACTCGCCGCGCGTCTCGGCGACGCCCGGTCAGGCCCTGGATCTCGACGCGGTCGTCGCGCCCGATGCCCTGGCCGCGGCGGAGGTCTACCCGGCCGCGTGGTGGCTGTCGATGATGGAGCTGCCCGCGGGGAACCACTCGCAGCAGACGCTGGGCAGCGCGGTGACCGGCTGCCTCAACTGCCACCAGATCGGCAACCAGGCGACGCGGGAGATTCCCGGCAGCATCCTGAACGCGGTGGACTCGCACCTCGAGGCCTGGGACCGGCGCGTCGCCATGGGACCCATGGGTGCGTCGATGGCCGCCGCCTTCCGGCGGCTCGGCCCGCAGCGGGCGATGTTCGCCGACTGGACCGCCCGCGTGGCGGCCGGCGAGGCGCCCACCCAGACGCCGCCGCGCCCGGCCGGCGCCGAGCGCAACGTGGTCGTCACGCTCTGGGACTGGGGAACGGATCTCGACGGGCGCACCGACAGCACGCCGGCCGACGTGCGCGACGGCACGGTCAACGCGAACGGCCTGGTCTACGGCGTCGTCCAGCCGAGCGACATCCTGGCGGTCGTCGATCCGGTCGAGCACCGCGCGAGCACCATTCCCATTCCCTCCGGCGCGCCGCGCATCCTGACGGACACGCCGGAGTCGCCCTACTACGGCGACGATCCGATCTGGGCGCGCGCCTCCGATCCGCGCAGCGTGGCCATGGACGGCGAGGGCCGCGTCTGGCTCACGGGCCGCATCCGCGGCGAGGACGGGCAGCCCGACTTCTGCACGGACGCGGCGAATCCCTTCGCCGACTACTTCCCGCTGGAGCGCGGCCGCCGGCAGGTGTTCCTGTACGACCCGGAGACCGAGGAGTTCAGCGAGATCGACACCTGCTACTCGGCCGACCACAACCAGCTCGGCCACGACGGGCGCTTCTACTACGGCTTCCGCGAGGGCGTCGGCTGGGTGGACACGCAGGTCTGGGACGAGACCGGCGACGCCGAGGCGGCGCAGGGCTGGTGTCCGACGGTCATCGACACGAACGGCGACGGCGTCATCTCGCCGGGCTGGACCGAGCCCGACGAGCCGGTGGACCCGGCGCGCGACCACCGCGTCGCGTTCGGCTGCTACTCGCCGGCCGTGAACGCGGTGGACGACAGCGTGTGGTGCTCGGACAACGGACGCGACGACAACACGCTCGTGCGTCTCGAGCTCGGCGACAACCCGCCGCTCTCGTGCATCGCCGAGGTGTACACGCCGCCGCCGACGGTGGTGGACCCGACGCCGTACGGCAGCGGCGGCCTGCACCTGACCCGCGACGGCGTCGCGTGGCAGGACTGGCGCGGCAGCGGCCACTTCGCCTCGTTCGACCGCAGCAAGTGCGCGGACACGAGCGACCCGACCGCCAGCGGGCAGAGCTGCCCGGAGGGCTGGACCTTCCAGCGCATGGACAAGCCGACCTACTCCAACGCCGAGATGCCGATCAACTCGGACGAGAGCTACCTGACGCAGATCGACCACCACGACGTGCTCGGCTTCGGCCCCGAGACGCCGGTCTACGGCGTGGTCAACACCGACTCGCTGGAGGTGTTCCTGCCCGCGACGGGCGAGTTCGTGACGCTGCGCGTGCCGTATCCGATGGGCTTCTTCTCACGCTCGTCGGTCGGCCGCATCGACGACCCGACCACGGGCTGGAAGGGCAAGGGTCTCTGGTCGAGCTACTCGAACTACGCGGCGTGGCACCTCGAGGGCGGCCCCGGCACGCTGCAGAAGGCGGTCAAGTTCCAGGTCCGGCCGCACCCGCTGGCGAAGTAGCGCAAGTGGCTTGTTGCCAATGACCTGGTAGGGCGTCCTGGACGGTCGTTGCTCGTTTCGCATGCAATTCCGGCGTTCGAGCAGCAGGACTCAGAGTTCGCTCACCGATCTGGCTCGAACACCAGCTCGGGCATGACCACCTCCCAGGCATCGCATTTCATGGCGTCGCGGTATTTCGGGTCCGACGCCTCGCGGCTCCAGCCCACGACCGCGAACGTTGCCGCCGACCGGCACCGTGACCCGGACGGTGGCCTGAACGACCTGGCGAGGCGTCCCACGGTTCGGCCGGCCCGGTCCAGCAACGTCCAACGCCCGTCCTTTCCGACCCGCACGTCCAGGGGATCGTCGATCGACAGTGCGGTGATGGCGCCGTGCATTGGATCGCCGGCACGGCGGCGCCCGGCGAACCCCAGATCGACCTCCTGAAGGGTGGGCCGGACATGGCGATACTCCACTGCCTCCGGGCACGGGGGAAGCGCGGCAGGCTCGCGGCGGATCGTGGCGGGATGGTCAGCCAACTCGGCGAGCAAGCTCCGGGAGCCGTCGAGCCTCGCCAGGGTCAGCGTCCGCCGCGCCCGCGTCATCGCCACGTAGTACAGCCGGCGCGGCGCGTCGAGATCCTCGTCGCGGCCCACGCGGTCCCAGCCGCCGTCCAGTACCACCACATGATCGAACTCCAGCCCCTTGGCGCGATGGGCGGTGAGCAGCAGCAGTCCGCGCTGGCGGCGGCGTATGTCCCGGGCCCACTCGGCCAGCCATTCGATGAAATGGTTCGCCGGTGTTTCTCCGCCGCCGGTTTCCAGCGCATGTTCCTCCACCGCCTGCCGCAGCAGATCGTGCCAGCGATCGGAGGGTCGCGCGTCGGCCCACCCGCGTAGGGACGCGCCGTCGACAATCCGCGTTTCACGTCCGCGCAGCCATTCGACGAACGCCCGAGTTTCCCGCAGGCGCCAGAAATTCGGGATGTCCTCGTTCGCCATCTGTACCGGGACGTCATGCGCCTCGCAGAACGCCCGCACCGGAACCAGATACTCCCACTCGCGCGCGATGACCGCGCACCGCGACCAGTCCCATTCCTGCGTGCGCTCGGAGAGACGCAGCAGCTCCGCCATGACCGCCCGCGCCTGGCCGATCGGAGCGCCTCCGGTTGGCAGAATCTGCACCCGCCCGCGCGATACCGGGTCCAGCGCCGCCCACTCTCCGCCCGGTGGGTCCCTCTCGCGCACGCGGTCCACATGGATGGGACGCCCAGCCTTCATGCGGTTCCGCGCGGGTTCGATCACCGCATTGGCTGCCGCCACGATATGGGCCGTCGAACGGTAGTTGGCGGTCAGGTAGGTGGGCTTCGGCCCGTAGTCGGCCTCGAAGCGCCGAATGAACTCCACCGAGGTGCCGTTGAAGGCATAGATGTTCTGGTCGTCGTCGCCGACCGCGAACAGGGTGAGCTTTCCCGCGTCGTCCCCCATCGTCCGTCCGGCCAGCGCCGATATCAGCTCGTACTGCTCCGGACCGACATCCTGGTATTCGTCCACGAGAATCCACCGGAAGCCGGCGAGCAGGCGCTCGCGGCGTTCGTCCGCCTCTTCCGGCGACAGCTCCTCGCCGCGGAGCAGTGCGACCGCGTGGCCCATCACGTCCCTGAACGCCTCGTCGTCCGGGCGCTCCGACCGGCCGGTGAAGCTCGCGCCCGCCAGGCGCATGGCAAGCGCGTGGCAGGTGAGCACCGTCACGCCGCGCGCATCGTCGCCGATCATCTCCGTCAGCCGGCGACGGATATCGGCGGCCGCGTGACGGTTGTAGGCGAGCGCGAGGATGCCCCGGGCGTTCTCCCGTCTGACCCGGATCAGCCAGGCGATGCGGTGCACCAGCACGCGCGTCTTGCCCGAACCGGGGCCTGCGAGGACGAGCACGTTGGTCCGTTCCCGCCCGTCGGCCACGATGCGCTGCTGGACCGGGTTCCCCAGGCTCTCGACGATGGCGCGCCAGGACGCGGGCGTCGTCTGCCGGCCGATCTCCCGGTCCCGACCAGGCAGCCAGCGGGCGAGAAACTTGTCCTCCGTGAGCGCGAAGTAGTCCATCGCCAAGCGCAGCGCCTCGCTCATCGCCGCGAGGCCGCGCTCGGCAAACGCCACCATGACGTGGATCTGCAGCACCTGTCCCTTGTAGTGAAGCGCGAGGGGCTCGAAGTCCGCCCTGGCGAACCCGCGCCGGTCCCGCTGCTCCAGCCGGATCGTCATCGCCGGGCGGAACACCGCCAGTCCCTTGTTGAGGCGGAGCACCTCCAGCTCGTGGAGCCAGAGCAGGGCGCGGTCCAGCAGCTTGGCGGGGTTCCGGACTTTGCTCTTCAGCAGCAGGTCGGACTCGATCGCCTGCAGGAGTTTCCCAAGCGTGGTCTCGGCCAGGCGATCAGTGCCGCGGCTGCCGGACGGCAGGCAGCCCAGCAGATGTTCGAGCAGCCGGCCGGCCGCCTCGCGGCGCATGCCGGCGATCTCTTCCAGCGTGCCCCATTCGCGGTGCGGCCCGAGATCGCCATCAACTCGTCCGTGCTCACCCCCTCGTCGGCGCCCGCGCCGATCAGAGCTTCCGCGATCAGCAGGAGCTGCCTGCGATACGCATCGGTGATCTTTGCGTTGGCGAGCCGCCGTTCGGCCTCGTCGACCGTACTCACCCGGAGCGAGGACGGAAACACCTGGACGACGTTCTCCTCCCGGGTGAGGAGTTGCGACTCCTCCAGCCAGGCAACGGCGGTACGCACCCGGGTGTCGTCGGTCGCGGAGTCGCGTTCGAATACCTTCTCCTCGTCCTCCCCGAGGATCTCGCCGGCGGTCGCCACCACGGCTCCGTCGAAACGCTTCTTCCGGTCGAGATTGCGCAGGGCCCTCAGGATCCCGTG
>JAAXGX010000196.1 GCA_012271165.1 Vicinamibacteraceae bacterium
ATCTCCAGCGACGGCAGCGGCGTCTCGCGGCCGATCTGTGTCGCCGCGATCTGGTCCACCGAGGTGCCGTTGACGTAGTCGCTGCCCTCGGTGCGCTTCGGCCGCACGCAGGTCAGGAACGAGGAGTTCGCCGACGCATGGTTTCCGGAGATGTGCGCCTTGTCGATCTCGAGGTTGGTGATGATGCTCACGTTGTCGAGATGCGGGGTCAGCGGCGACAGCGAGGGCGAGAGCTTCGTCAGCTTGCCGACCTCGGCCGGCGTCCAGGGCTCGGGGTTCATCCCCATCGGGATGTACACGTAGCCGAGCCGCCGCGGCGCCGCCGCGGCCGTCTTCGCCATCGCGGATGCCGCCGGGACCATGGCGTCCAGCAGCGGAAGCGCCAGGGTGGCCCCCACGCCGCGCAGGAACGTCCGCCGGGGGAGCGCCGTCTTCGTGATCATCATGACTGGGATCTCCTCATCTGGAAGGGAGTGCTCTCTACGATGCCGAGGATGAGCGACGACAGCCGAAAGTCATCGGCCGCTGCCGCTCGAGTTATCGCACGAACCGCGGGCGCATCGGCGGGATCGAGTCCACGGCCGAGCGCGTAGGTCAACAGCTTCTCCGCTACCGTGTTGACGAACACCTCCGGACGATCGAGCAACGCCTGACGCAGGCCGGCGACGCCGTCGAAATCTTCGCCGCCCGGCAGGTTGCCCGCCGCGTCGATGGCCGCACCGCCCTCGGCGAACCGCCAGCGGCCGATCGCGTCGAAGTTCTCCATCGAGAGCCCCGCCGGATCCATGATCCGGTGGCAGACGGCGCACTGCGGATTCTGGCGATGCGCCTCCATCCGCTCGCGCATCGAGACGATGCGGGTGTTCGACCGGGTCTCTTCGAGCGGCGGCACGTTCGCCGGCGGGGCCGGCGGCGGCGTCCCGAGCAGGTTCTCGAGAATCCACTTGCCCCGCAGGACCGGGGACGTCCGCGTGGCGTACGACGTCACCGTCAGGATGCTGCCGTGCCCGAGCAGTCCGGCCCGGGGGCTGCCCGCGGGCAAATCCATACGCCGGAAGTGGTCCCCGTAGACACCGGGGAATCCGTAGTGGCGCGCGACCCGCTCGTTGACGAAGGTGTAGTCGGCCGTCAGCAGGTCGACGACGCTGCGGTCCTGTTCCAGGACGCTCTGGAACAACAGCTCCGTCTCGCGGCGGAAGCTCTGCCGCAGGTTGTCGTCGAAGTCCGGGAAAAGCCTCGCGTCGGGCCGCACGGCATCCAGGTTCCGCAGATGCAGCCACTGCGACGCGAAGTTCGTCGTCAGGGTCTCGGCGCGCGGGTCGGACAGCATGCGCTGCACCTGCGCTCTGAGCACCGCCGGGTCGCTCAACCTGCGGGCGGCGGCTGCGTCGATCAACTCGTCGTCCGGCACGCTGCTCCACAGGAAGAAGGACATCCGCGAAGCCAGCTCCAGGTCACTGATGCGGTAGGGAGCGCCGGGGGCCACGCCGGCCGGATCGCGCTCGATGCGGAACAGGAACTCGGGGCTCGCAAGCAGCGCGCGCAAGGCCGTCTCGATGCCCGTCTCGAAGCCGCCGGCGGCATACCCCCGGTGGTAGAAGGAGACGAGCTGATCGAGATCGTCCACCGTGACCGGGCGCCGGTACGCAAGGCGCGCCAACCCCGCGATGATCGCCGTCGCGCACTCCTCGGCTTCCGCGGCGGAGGCGTCAGCGGCCGGCCGGCACGAGAAGATCTGCGTCCGGCTCGGCGTCTCTCCCACGCCGGTCGGATCGAACGGCCCGACGATGGACACGGACCGCACCGCCGGCTGCTGCCGCGGATGCCGGTCCATGTTGAAGTGGGCGTCGTAGGGCTGCCGCGTCGTCTCGATCAGCGCCGAGTTCTTCTTGATGAAGGCCGCCCCGACCACGTGCGGCCCCGCCGGCACCGGGATGCGCACGTTCAGATGGTTGTCGATGCCCTCGTCCGCGTAGTACGCGGCGTTGGCCTGCATGACGAAGTTCTCGCTCGGCTCCATCGTGAACACGGCGAGCCGTTCTCCGTCCAGGGTGATCTCCACGTCGTGCGGCTCGGTCAACCCCTCGACGTTCTCGTTCCGGTTCCGCTGCAGGCGGACCTGAATCTCGTAATCCCCGTCGGCCGGGAACGTGTGATCGACGGCCGTGCCGCCGCGCGTCCCGAACGGCAGCCCGGCAACGTGGTCCTCCTGGGTCCGATCGGCCGGAACGACGACGACGCGGCTACCCGGCGCCGGCAGGTCGCTGCCTACCGCCAGCCGGCTGACCCGCTGCGCCGCCGCCAGATAGCGCTCCATCAAGGTCGGCGACAGGCCGCCGGCGTTGACGTTGTCGAAACCGAAGGCGGAATCGTCGCGCGGCAGGAGCGCAGTGACGTCGATGTCGAGATCCAGAATGTCGCGCACGGCGTTCTGGTACTCGGTCCGGTTCATGCGGCGGAACGTCGCCGTGCGGCCGGGGTCGGGTCTGGCCTCGGCGGCCGCATCGAGGGCGGTCTCGATGGAGACCAGCACGCGCGCGTAGGTGGCGTCGTCGGGACGGGGACGCGGACGCGGCGGCATTGCGCCGGCGCGCATCTTCCGCACCACCTTCTCCCACACGTCGCGGTGCGCCGCGACATCGGCGATGTCGACACCCTGCAGCGAAAGGC